>JBFISC010000001.1:0-51149 GCA_041608775.1 Pseudomonadales bacterium
CCGCCGAGGCCCTGGACGACGGCAGCGACCGGCCGATCCCGGTGCTGGTGCGCATCGAGCCCGGGCGCTTCGAGATGGCCGACTCGAAGCAAGGACTCCAGCGGCTGCGCGATGCGCTCGCCAGAGCGGTGGAGAACGGCCTGCGCGGCACCCTGGAATCCGGCAACCTGCTCACCGGCACGCTGTACGTGAACTTCGACTTCTTCGAAGACGCGGCGCCGGAGTCGGTGACCAGCTTCGACGGTCATCCCACCCTGCCCAGCATCTCGGGCGTGTTCGCCCGCCTGCAGCAGCAGGTGGGCGCGCTGCTCGCCCGGTTCAACTCGCTGCCGCTCGACGAGACCATGGCCGCCGCCACCGACACCCTCGAGACCCTGGGCTCCGCGGCGGAGGAACTGCGCGCGCTGCTCGCCAGCGAGTCGGTGCGCGGGCTGCCGGGCAAGCTGGACGAGTCCCTGACGCGCCTCGACGGGACCCTGTCGAGCTACGCCGAGGATGACACCATGTCGCTGCAGCTCGAGCGGACCCTGCGGGAGCTGGACGAGACCCTGGAAAGCATCCGCGGCGTGGCCGAGACGCTGGAACGCGATCCCAACGCGGTGATCTTCCCCACCCGACCGCCCCCGGACCCTTCGCCCCGAGCCGGAAAGCCATGAAGCGAACACCGCTCTGCGCGCTGTGCCTGCTGCTAGCCGCCGCCTGCACGTCCACGACCCCGCCGCCGCCGGTGGAGTACCTGCTGCAGCCGACGCTGCCGACCGGGGTCACCCGCCTCGGCGAGAACGGCCAGACCGTCGCCCTGGGGCGCGTGGAGATCGCCCCCTACCTGGAGCGTGAAGGCATCGTGGTCGAAACGGCAGACCGCCGCCTCGCGGCAGCCCAGGGCCACCGCTGGGCGGAGCCGCTGCAGCACTCGCTGCGCCGGCTGCTGCAGGTCGAGATCACCCGCAACAGCGGGCTCAACGTGGCGCCTCGCGTGCGAGCCGGCACCACCACGTCGGTGATCGTCGACGTCGGCATTCAGCGGTTTCACGGCACCGAGGCCGGCCTGGTCACCCTGGTCGCCGACTGGACCGTGCGCGTGCCCCGGGAGAACCGCGTCATCGGCCACCACCAGCTGGTGCGGGAGATGCGCACCGACGCCGATGGCTACGACGCCCTGGTACGCGCTCACCTTTCCCTCGCCGAAGGACTCGCAGCGGCGATCGCACGATCGCTCAGCGAGGCGCTGGAGGACGGCGCCGCGCAACCGTAGCGGCGGGTCCGTATACTGACGCCCTCGCCCGACGTGGCATAGGAGCCTGTATGACGCAGACCAGGATCACGGTCATTCCCGGCGACGGCATCGGCCCGGACATCGTCGATGCGACCATCGCCCTGCTGGAGAAGCTCGACTGCGGCCTGAGCTTCGACTTCGCGATCGCCGGGCAGACGGCGCTGGAGAAAGGCCAGGACCTGATTCCACCCGAGACCCTGGATCTGATCGAACGCAATCCGGCAACCCTGAAAGGCCCGATCACGACGCCGGTGGGCCGCGGTTTCTCCTCGGTGAACGTCTCCCTGCGCCAGCACTTCGAGTTGTTCGCCAACGTCCGCCCGGCGCTGTCGATTCCGGGCATCCCGTCGCGCTATCAGGACATCGACATCATTCTGGTGCGGGAGAACCTCGAGGGCCTGTACTCCGGCGTCGGCCATATCCGCAGCGAGGACGGTCAGCGCGCAGAGCTGCGCAGCGTGATCACCCGGGCAGGATCCAAGCGCGTGCTCGACTACGCCTTCGACATGGCCACCCGCCTGGGGCGCAAGAAGGTCACCGTGGTGCACAAGGCCAACATCATGCGCTCGACCTCCGGGCTGTTCCTCGAGGTCGCCCGGGAGGTGGCCGCAGCGCATCCGGCGGTGACGTTTCAAGAGATGATCGTCGACAACTGCGCGATGCAGCTGGTCATGAACCCCGAACGCTTCGACGTAATCGTCACCACCAATCTGTTTGGCGACATTCTGTCCGATCTATGCGCCGGCCTGGTCGGCGGGCTCGGACTCACCCCGGGCGCCAACATCGGCACCGACAAGGGTATCTTCGAGGCGGTGCACGGCAGCGCTCCGGACATCGCCGGCCAGGGGATCGCCAACCCGACCGCGATCATGCTCGCGGCGGCGATGATGCTCGACTACCTGGACATGTCCGCACAGGCGCGCCGGGTGCGCGGCGCCATCCGCGCGGTGATCGGTGCCGGCGGCTCGTTGACCCGCGACCTCGGCGGCAGCGCCTCCACCCGCGAGTACACCCATGCGCTCATCGACGCGCTGGACTAGCGTCTCCCGGGAAACAGGCGGATCGTGAAGGATCGATCACGTCTGCTTTACCCGCGCTTCACGGCCCCTGACCCACCCTGGCGCTCCCTAACGACGCAACCCAATGTGGAGCACCGACATGACTACCCTCAGACTGACCTTCACCGCTCTGACCCTCGGCCTCGTGGCCGGACTCGCGAACGCCGATCATCACAAGATGGAGAAGAGCACCATCGTCGACGTGGCGCAGAAGGCGGGCAGCTTCGAAACCCTGATCACCGCCCTGAACGCTGCCGGCCTCACGTCGACGCTGGCCGGTGAAGGTCCCTTCACCGTGTTCGCCCCCACCGACGCCGCCTTCGCCGCGCTACCAGAGGGCACCGTCGAAGGTCTGCTCGCCGACCGCGAAGCCCTGACGAAGGTACTTACCTACCACGTGGTCGCCGGCAAGGTGACCTCGGCCGACATCGCCGCGAAGAGCCCGTTGACCAGCCTCCAGGGCGGCGCGTTGACCATTGGCACCGACGGCGGCGTCACCGTCCAGGGAGCTGGCGTCGTCTCCGCCGACGTCGAAGCCAGCAACGGCGTCATCCACGTGATCGACACCGTGCTGATTCCGTAAAGCCGGCGTACCACGGCCGAACCACGGCGGCCCGCCCCGACAGCCGGCAGCATCGGCTACCGGCTGTCCTTTCTCGACTCCCGTACCTTACCGATCACCCTCACGGGACTCCGGGTCCGGACCCCCGCCCGCTTCGGCGCGGCTGAGCGCGCGGAAGTAGCGCGCCGCCGACGTCGAGTCTCGGCCCGCCTGGCGCGGCTCCTGGGCGCGCACTGGCACCGCCTCCCGGCGCTGCAGCGCCGCTTCCGCCAGATCCAGGCGATCGAGGGTCAGCTTGAGCAGCGCCTGGGTGTTTTCAGGCGCCGTGCCACGAATCCGGTAGACGCCTGAATCCAGGCCCGGGACAACCGCGCCGCCGCCACCGCTTCGATCCTCAGCGGCCGCCGCGCCCTCGAGCCGCGCGAGCTCGGACGCGACGCCCTCGACCACTCGACGATCGACCATGCCTTCCTCCTCCTGCGCGCGAAGCAGGCGCCGGCGCAGCTCGCGGACCTCCGCCAGCGGGTCCGTCGCGCCCCCGCCCGGCTGCTCGCCCAGCGCCCTCGCCGCCTGATCGATACGTCGGGTCAGGCGCCCGAGCGCTTCTTCCACCAGCGCTTCACTGCCGATGACGTAGAGTGGCTGGCCCATGTCGAAGGCGCTCGCCGCCGCTGCCAGCCGCTCGTCCACCCGCACCTCATCCAGCTCCCGCAAGGCCCGTTCCAGCACGTCGGCACCCGCCGCCGGGCCGGCGACATCGCTGATGTCGGTGAGCTCGGCCCGGAGCGCCGCCAGGTCGTCCTGCATGCGCCGCTTGACCTCGGCGAAGGTCTGCATGGCGTAATCGCTGCGGGCCAGGCTCTCGCCATCCCGCGCCCGCTCCAGCGACTCGGCCTGCAGCTGCTGCAACGCCTCCATGACCCGCCCCTGGTCCTCCTCCAGGTTGTCCGCGCGGCGCTGCGCCACGTCGATACGTTCCCGCAGGGCGCCACGCGAGGCATCGCGCAGGCTCCCTGCGGCTCGGCGCAGAGCTTCCGCCGCCTGCTGCTGGTCGGCTTCCGTCGGCCCGCCCGGCGCGTCGAGAGCCCGTCGAGCGCGATCCAGCTCGGCAACCGACCGCGCCACCCCATCCCGGTCAGCAGCGCCGCGCGAGCCGCCCGGGTTCGCTTCGAGCTGCTCGCGCAGCTGCTCCAGCTCCCGCCGCAGCCTCGCCTGCTCCCAGCGCGCCGGCAGGCTCTCACTGCTTCCCCGCGGCCGGCGCGCCAGCTGTTCCTGGCGCGCGGCCAACGCCTCCAGCTGCTCCCAGCGCTCGTCCGGCGGCGGTCCGGCAGCCTCGCCGAAGTCCGGCTGCTGAGGCATCTCGTAACGGTTCCGCTCGGGGTCCATCTCCAGCTCGACCAGCTCGCTGAGTGAGCGCCCCGAGGTGCCCCTGCCCTGGTTCCGCGACAGCGACACGTCCACGTCGCGGACGCTGGCCTCCGCCGTCGCCAGATGTTTCAGCGCCTGCTGCTCGGCGGGAACCGCCGCCTCCAGCGCCTCGTCGGCGAGGTGTCCGGCAGCCGGTTTCATGTGCTCCAGAGCCCGGCTCAGCTCGGCAACGAACCCGGAGGTGTCATCGTCCCGGCCCAGGCCCCGCGCCGCAGACCGCGCTACCAGCGTCTCGACCTGCTCCGCCAGCGTCCTCTGGAGTGCCGCCAGCACCTGCGCCTCGTCGGCCAGCGCCTGGCGCGCCGTCTCGGAGCCGGGGCCGTCGACCCGCTGGTTGCTGCGCTTGTTGATCAGGTTCCAGGTGGCGGTGAGCAGGTCGCGCTGACGCTCGGCGATGTCGAACCCGCCGCCCTCGCCGCCGCCCTGTCCGGTCATCTGCTGCGATTCCCGATAGCGCATCTCGAACGGCCGCACGTCGACGAAGTAGAGCGACGACCGGGTGCGCTGGGCATGATCACGGGCTTCCGCGTAGAGCGAAACGACGTCGCCGGGCACCAGCTTCCGATCCCCGTGGTCGCCCTCCGCGCGCAGGTTTTCCAGGGCCAGCAGATGACCACCGTCCGGAATCTCGACGCTGGTCCAGGCGCCGCCGTTCACCGCGTAGCTGAGGGTCACTCCGGTCACGGCGAAATCGTCCGAGGCCTCGAACTCCAGCGGGACCTCCTCGATGGCCGTGGCTTTACGATCATGGCCGGGCCAGGTGAACGACAGCGTCGGGGCGGCGTCCTCGGTAAGCTCGATCAGGTAGCGGTCGCTGATCCGGGCAAGCTCCCCGGCGTGGCGCACCGCCACGTGCCAGCTGCCGGGGCCGGAGACGGTGAACGTCCCCCGGGCTGCGGCGCCGGCGGCCGGATCCGGACGCGCTGCCTCGGTGTCGCCCCGAGCAGACGCGCTCAGCACGGCGCCGGCGTCGGCCGCCTGCAGCGGCGTCATGGGAACCACCCTGTCGTTCACCACCAGCAGCGCCTCGGCCAGCGTCCGGTCACCGAGCACCGTCACCTCCACTTCCGTTTCCGGCAGCGCCGTCACGTCGCCGCTCGACTGCTGTCGTTCGGGCAGGCCGCTCCAGGCGGGAGACCGGAGCCGGGTGACGACCGCCAGCAGCTGCGGCAGATCGGCGACGTCGATGCGGAAGCGGCCCGAGCTCAGGCCCCGGTCTGCCACGTAGTAGTCGACCCCGTCACCGATTCCGACCAGCACGAAACCGTAGCGACCGTCCTCCAGCGCGGTCATGGGCGCCTGCTCCCAGCCGCTGCCGAAATCGGCATGGATGACCAGCGCCCCGGGCCGAAAGCCAACGGCGTTTGCGTTGACGATCACGTCGCTGCCGCGCCGCACCACGGCGTTCCCGGGAGCTACCAGAATGCGCGGCTGGGTGGCGGCAAACAGCTCGCCGGTCCAGAGCCGCTGAGCGGCGAGCTGCAGCGGTCGGCTGCCCCCGAGCAGCAGCCCGAGCGCCACCGCGAGCAGCAGGCAGGCTACCGCCGGGAGGACGATCTCCCGGGCTGGAATCGCGCGCTCCGGCGGTTGCGCCGCCGCCAGCGCGGCCGTCTCGCGTTCCAGCAGCCGGAACAGGTCGCCGGCTTGTCCCCGCTGGGCGGCATCCCGCTGGGCGGCATCCCGCTGGGCGGCACCCCGCTGGGCGGCACCCCGCTGGGCGTCGTCACGCCGGGCGGCGTCCCGCCAGGTCAGAAGCCGACCGGAGAACGCCGGCACGCGGCGTTCCAGCTCCTCGGCCGTGCGATCACCGCGCCGCCAGTTCCGCACCGCAAGCAGGATCGCAGCGCCCGCCGCGCCGTACAGCAGCAGCCGCGCCCAGGCGAGAACTGTCGCGGACGGTACCAGGACCATCACCAGGACAGCGCCCGCCAGGCTCAGACCCAGCGCGACCGCCAGCCATCCGGCCGCCAGCCGGGCGACCCAGCGCCAGCGCAGGCGCTGACGGGCGGCGGCAAGGTATTCGGCCGGCCTCATGTCCGGATGGACCTGCCGGCATTGGCCGCCGCCGGCTCCAGCACCGCGAGCATCAGCAGCAGAACCAGCAGCCATGGGGCCAGGGCCAGCGGCGCGGAAGCCGTGTCCGCGGCGGTCGTATCCACAGACGCCGTGTCCGCAGCTGCCGAATGATCGCCGGCCCGGAGCGCGGCCTGCCAGCGCGCCAGCAGCCCCGGCTCCGCAGCCGCCGGCAACGACTCGCGGGGATCCGGGTTCACCGCCAGCAGGCGTTCGCGATTGGGCGTGCGCAGCGTGTAGAAGCCGGGTCGATTCAGGCGCACCCGGGTGCGGGCAGCGGTGTCTCCCAGCGACAGCATCCGGGCGCCGCTGCCGTCGAACAGCTGGGCGTTGCTCGCCGGAATCACCAGCGGCTCCCCGGCGGTGGCGGCGACCGGCACGTTCTCCTGAGCCAGGTATCGCAGCGCGCCATCGACGAGCTCGACGAACGCGGGCGAGGTGACCAGCGAGCTCCATCGGGGATCGAGCGCGGTGGTCAGGGCCAGCACCCGGCCGGCGGCCACCGGATACTCGACGAGCAGCCCGGTGGCGTCGTCCAGCGCCACCAGAGCCGTGGCCGCCGCCGGCGCCACGGCGAGATGGCGATAGACCCGAACGTCGCGCCAGTCCGCCGCGCCGGCGGCGAGCGCAGGATGGCGCGGGTCCACGGTCACCACCCGAAGCCCCGCGGCATCCGCCTCCAGGGTCCGTCCCGTCAGCGTCGCTCCGGACAGGGGCAGCGCGCCAAGGCGCTGGGTGCCCGGCCCCACGGTCATGAACACCCCACCGCCTTCGGCAAGGTGCCGCTCCAGCCGGCGCGAATCGGCAGCGCTGAGGCCGCCGGCGTCGAGCACGGCGGCCACCGGACCACTCAAGGTCGGCGGGCCCGGCTGAAACATCGGCGCCGCCGCGGCCACCGCCGCGCGCAAATACTCGACCTGGGTCGCCGCGCCGGCGCCCGCGAACACTGGCAACCCCAGCGCCGACCGGGAAGGAACCACGACGAAGAACCCGTCATCGGCCGGTACCGCATCCGCGTCCTCCAGGGCGGCCCGGATCCAGCGCGGGGCGCCAGCGGCATCCGGCAACGGCAGGGTGAACCCGGCGCGGGCGCCGGGGCCGACATCCAGCGTCCGGCGTTCGCGCCCGCCGAGCGCGTCCTCGACCACAATGGAGACGGTTCGCGCCTCCGCGGCATGACTGTGGACGACCAGCCGCAGCCCGCCCTCCGAAAGCTCTGCGCTGAGCTGCCAGTTGTCTGCCCGCGCCAGGACCGGATGCAGCGTCACCGCTATCTCGCCGTCGGCTACCAGGGCATTGAACCGATCCGGCATGGCGCTGGCCTGGAAGTCCGAGATCAGGTGCAGCGCCACGGGTTCCTCCGTGACGCTGGCGGCGAGCGCCGTCAGCCGTCCGAGCAGACCGTCGAAATCGAGGCGGGTGGCATCCGCAGCCGCCGCCGCGATCGCGCCATCAAGACGGGCGCGATCCGTGGTGAGCGTCTGCAGCAGCGTGAGTTCCGAGGCTGCCGCGACAACGCCGGCAGGAACCGCCGCGGGCAGCGCGTCGAGCAACCGCCTGGCCTGTCGGCGCGCCGGCGCCATGGACCCGGTCATGGACAGCGACGTGTCCAGCACCAGCAGCACCGGCCGGCTGTCAGCCCCGTCGCCGGCGTCGGGCAGGACCCGTTCGAACAGCGGCTGGGCGAAAGCGAGCGCGAGGAGCACCAGCAGCAGCATGCGCACACCCAGCAGCACCCGGTGACGCAGGGTCCGGTGACGCTGCCTGGGCATGTCCGCCGGCCGCATCAGCAGCACCGAGCTGACCCGCCGGGTCCGCGGGCTCCGGGACTCGAGCCGGTGCAGCCACCACGGCAGCGCCAGCGCCAGCAGCCCGGTGAGAAACCCGGCGGCCAGGAAAGTCACGGGTGCCGCTCCCGGAACCGCAGGTAAGCGGACAGCGAGCGATCCAGCGGCTCGTCGCAGAACATGAGCTGATGGTGGCCGCCCGCCGCCAGCACGCTCTGACGGATCTGCTGCACGTGATCGGCGAGGCGCCGGGGATACGCCTCCTGCAGATCAGCGACGGACACCGCCATGGTGGCCCCGGTCTCCACGTCCTCGACCAGCGTGCCGTCCCCGAGCCGCGGTTGCCGCTCGTCGGGATCGAGGACCTGAAGCACCAGCAGATCGTGACCGCGGGCGGCGAGCGCCCGGAGCCCGGCGCCGAGCGCCTCCGGCTCGCACAGGCAATCGGAGATCAGCACCGTGAGGCCGCGCTTGCCGAGACGTGCGGCGGCATGTTCGAACAGCGCCGGCCAGCGCGCGGCGCCGCCGGGTCTCAGCTCGTCGAGGAGATGGTAGAGGGCCTGGGTCGCGCGGGCGCGCGCCGACGGCGGGCGCTGCACGTGCACCGCTCCGGCGAAGGCGCACAGACCAACCGCGTCGTGCTGGCGCGCCGCCAGATAGATGAACGCGGCCGCAAGAAAGCGGGCGTAGTCGAACTTGGCGACGGCCCCCGGCACGGCCGGCATGCCCATGGATGCGCTGGTGTCCAGCAGCACGGTGAGCCGCGTATTGGTGTCGCCGAAGAAACGCTTGACGAAGGTCCGGTCGGCCCGGGCGAACACGTTCCAGTCGATGAAACGGGGATCGTCACCGGGCGCGTAGGGCCGGTACTCGGCGAACTCCTGGCTGAAGCCGAAGCGCGGCGAACGGTGCAGGCCGATCAGCGACCCCTCCACCACCACCCGCGCGAGCAGCTCCAGGTTGGCCAGGCCGGCGAGAGTCGCCGGCGGGATCAGACGGGCCGCGGCGCTCACGGCGGCACCTGCGCCAGCACCGAAGCGATGACGTCGTCGACGCTGACCCCGTCGGACTCCGCGAGGTAGTTCAGCTGCAGACGGTGGCGCAGCACCGGGGCCGCGAACGCGCGGACGTCGGCGGTCGTCACGTGGTAGCGGCCCTGAAGCAACGCGCGCGCGCGGCCCGCCAGCGAGAGGAAGATGGCGGCCCGCACCGAAGCCCCGTAGTCCAGGTAGCGGCGCACCGGCTCCGGGGCCTCGGCGGCATCCGGTCGGGTCGCACGCACCAGCGCCACCGCGTGGCCGTTCACCGCATCGGCGATCGGCACCTGGCGCACCAGGCGCTGAAACGCCAGCAGGGCGTCCGCGTCGGTGCACGCTGACAGCGTTGGCAGGCTCATCCCGAGGGTGTTGCGCTCGACCACGGCGACCTCCTGGTCGGCGTCGAGGTAGTCGAGCAGCACGTTGAACACGAACCGGTCGAGCTGCGCCTCCGGCAGCGGGTAGGTGCCTTCCAGCTCGATGGGATTCTGCGTTGCCAGCACCACGAAGGGCGCCGGCAGCACATGGGTCTGGCCGCGCACCGTGACCCGTGATTCCTGCATGGCTTCCAGCAGCGCCGACTGGGTCTTCGGCGGCGTGCGGTTGATCTCGTCCGCCAGCAGCACGTTGGCGAACACGGGACCCGGAACGAAGTGCCAGCGCCGCTCGCCGCTGACCGGATCGACGTCGATGACGTCGGTGCCGGTGACGTCTGCGGGCATGAGGTCGGGCGTGAACTGGATGCGCTTGAAGTCGAGGCCCAGCACCTCTGCCAGGCTTTTCACCATCAGCGTCTTGGCGGTGCCAGGCAGTCCGGTGACGAGGCAGTGGCCGCCCACCAGCAGCGTGATCAGCAGCTGCTCGATCACCGCATCCTGGCCGACGATGACCCGGGCCAGCTCGCTGCGGATGCGCGCCACCGTCTCGGTGAACTGCGCCACCAGGGCTTCCGTGGCGGCGGTGCCTGCCGGCGCTTCGTGATCATTCATGGGCTGGTCCATCGCGGTCGGTTCCATTCTGGTCGGTTCCATTCAGGGTGAGCAGCAGGTCCAGAGCCGGGCCGTAGGTCGGCGCGATTTCCAGCGCCAGCAGCAGCGCCCGCTTCGCCTCCTCGATCCGGTCCAGCCGATGATAGGCGTTCGCCAGCCGCAGCTGGGCCGAGGCGCGGTCGTGGGGGTCCAGGCCCAGGGCGACCGAGAAGTGCTCGAGCGCTTGCTCGTGACGGCCGGCTGCAGCCAGCCGATCGCCGAGACGGGCATGCAGCCCCCCGTCCAGCGGCTGCGTGCGCGACAGCACCGCCAGCACCTCGATCTCGGCATCCGCTCGGTCCTGAGCCCCATGGCGCTCCGCCAGCCGACCGAGCGCCCAGGGGTCGCGCCCGCCGCGAGCGAAGTAACGGTTCAGCGTCGCATCCAGCTCGATCGAGTCGCCGAGCTCCGAGGCCGCCCGTGCCAGGGGCACGTAGGCGCTGTCGGGCGCAACGTAGTCCGGATACAGCGCGACCGCTCGCCGACCGGCGTCCACGGCGTCCGCCCAGCGGGCATCCGCTGCCGCCGCGTGCGCCGCGCGCAGCTTTTCCTGGAACTCATCCAGAGCCGCCACGATCCCGTCGAACCGCTGCGCGAGGTAGCCGCGAAACATCGCGTCCAGCGCCGCGGGCTCCACGCCGAGCCCGCGGCGGATCGCCTCGCCGGTGTCGGCGCCGTCCGCATAGGCCGTGAGCATCGACGCGAGGCCGCCCTCGAAGCGGACATCGATGAGCTCGCAGAGCAGGCCGGCCTGCACGTAGGAAATGCCGATCTGCTGTGGGTAGCGCGGACGCAGAAAACCCTCGTCGAGCTCGGCCACCGGCAGCAGCCGGTCGTCTGCCAGGGCTTCGAGAAAGCTCACCGGCACCGAACCGGTCGGCGTCGGCCCGTAGCGCCACTCCTCCATCACGCTGACGCCTTCGGAGAACCAGCGCGACACCCGGTTCCCGGTCGCGCCGAGGGTGTAAACGTGGCCGAGCTCGTGCCAGAGCGCGCTGGCCCAGTCGAAGCCGTCGCCAATGCCTTTCGCCGCCGGGCCGTCCATCACCACCACGTCGCCGAACGTGGCCCCGAGGATGCCGAGACCCGGCAGCCCGGCCGTGCGCACCGCGAAGTCGTCATGATGCTCGTAGAGCTCCACGACCACCGGGCCCGACGGCCGGTAGCCGTAGCGGTCGGCCATGTCGCGGCCGGCGCGCCCGGCCAGCCGCAGCACCTCGGGGGCCAGCGCCGCGGCCTGATGCCGGGGCGCCCGCATCAGCACACCGGGCTCGCGCACGGTGGCGAACTCCGCATCCAGCAGATCGAGCAGCCGCAGGCTGTTGACGGTGAGCGGGTTGTAGGGATCCCCGGCGTAGGCGCGCTCCAGGTGCCGGCGAGCGTCCGCCGGCCGGTCGACGCGCAGCAGGTTGATGCCGAGCTCCGCATGGGCCGCCCAATGCTCGGGTTCCACCACAACGGCGCGCTCGTAGCTGGCCACGGCTTCGCGGTAGCGACGATTGATGACGAAGTGGTGGCCGGGCACCGCATGGACGTCGCCGAAACGCCCGTTGACGGCCAGGGCCCGCTCGGTCCAAGGACTCGGCTCGACCTCATCGAGCGCATCCGCAGCCGCCAGCAGCGCAAAAGCGTCGAGTCGCAGCCAGCCGTCGAGGACGCCGTCGTCGAGCAGGCTGCCGAGCTCGGTTCGCACCGCTGCCGCCTGACCGAGCTCGAGCCGCATGCGGGCGAGCAGCAGATTGGCCTCCGGATGCCGGGGCTCCCGCCGGAGCACCCGGGCCAGGTGACCGCGCACGCCGGCCTCGAACCGACCGAGCGACAGCTGCGCCACTCCGAGCAGCGCCTGCACGTTGTCGGGATCCTGGTCCAGGGCCTCACGCAGCAGCGCCTCGGCATCCGCATCCTGATACACGTCGAGAAACAGTCGGCCCCAGCGGGCGCGCAGGGTGGCGTCGTCGGGGTCGCGCGCCACCGCCTGGCGGAAGGCGGCGTTGGCTCCGGCGAGATCCCCGGACCGCCACAGCGCCTCCGCGCGGGTCGCGTCGTCGGCAGCCGTCATCGCGATCCGCCGATAGCAGTCCGCGGCCTCTGGCGCGCCACGCACGGCATCGACGTCGCAGGCCAGAACCGGCCCGCCGGGCGCGCCGGGGGCCGCCCAGGCAGCGGCGCCGAGCAGCAGCGTCGCCAGCGCGGTCATCCGCAGGCGCTGGGCGCGGGGCCGGCCCCTTGTCACGGCGCTTCCCCGCTGCCGGGTCGCCGCCGGGCCAGCGCGAGCTCCAGCAGCAGCCGCTGCAGCTCCGCGTAGTAGCTGTCGCTGTCCCGGTTGTCCTTGTCGGCACGCAGCGCGTCTATGGCGGCTTCGAGGGCGGCGACGCGATCATCGGCCGGGCCGCCCGGCGCGAACACCGGCACGTGTTCCAGCCGCGCCAGAGGCTCCGCGGCCGGTGGTCCCTGAGTGAGCGGATGCTCGGAAGCCATCTGGTTGGCGTCCGCGTAATGCTCGGCTACCCGGTCTTCGGCGTAGCTGAAAGCCTCCTGCCCGGACACGTAGCCGTCCTTGTCGAGATCCGCCCCGAGATCCTCCAGCGCGGCGACGAAGTAGCCTGCAAACACGCTGGCGTTGTTCTCCCCGCCGCTGCGGGTCGCGGTCATCACGGTACGGCCGGCGCCTGCCAGCACCGGCTGCAGCGCGCCGCTCGCGCTGGTGGCCGCCACCACCAGCTGCCGGGATGCGGGCAGCGCGGTCAGCCAATCGGACAGCTCGGCGCCGGTGACATCCGGACCGGGCACGTTGAAGCGGTAGTCGCGGTCATCGAAGCTGCCGTGCCCGATCAGCACCAGCAGCAGCGCGTCGGCGACCGCCGCGCGCTCGCCGAGCTCGGCGAGCTCCCGCTGCAGCCGCTCCCGACTGGTCATCTCGCCGAGCAGCAGCGTCACATCCCCGCTCACGGCGCGCAGCGCATCCGCAGCCGCTTTCGCCTGACGCTGGAACGCCACCTCGTAGTGCTCGCTGCCACCGAGCCCGGCGACGATCAGCGCCCGCGTGTCCGCCCCGGCGCCCAACGCCACGACCAGCCAGAGGCTTCCCGCCAGCGCCGCCCTCATATCCGCCCCCACCGCCGCCGCAGCAGCCACTCGGCGGCCTTCAGCAGCAGCGCCAGGAGAAACGCGGCCGGCATGTTCCACAGCGGCAGTCGTTCGCGCTGGGTCACGCCCGCAGCGGCGAAGCGCAGCGCCGGCGCGATCTGGGCCACCTCGTCGAGCGCCCAGGCGCGGCCCCCGGTGGCGGCCGCGATCCGCGCCAGCAGGACGCCGTTGCGCACCGGCTGGCGGAACTCCGGGTTCACCCCGCCGAGCCGGACGAAACGGGTCATGGTCTCGGCAGCGTCGTCGACGCCGACGTCGATCCGGTAAACGCCTGCCACGCCGGGTTCGAGCCGGGCACCGAACACCCCCTCCGAGCCTCCGGCGGTGAGCGGCAGCGTCCGGCTATCGCCGGTGGGCCCGGTGACCCGGGCACTGGCACGTACATCGGCTCGGGGCAGGAAGGTCTCGTCCCGTTCCGTGAGCCGGATGTCGATTCGATCACCGCCGACCTCGACTGCCAGGCTCCGGGGCTGCCGGGCCGATTCCGCCAGCTGCCGCAGCAGCTGGCGCCAGAACAGCGTGTGCCGCTCGTCCGTCGAGGCCGTGCCCATGCGCCAGCGCCAGGTCGTCGCGGTGGCGAGCACGGCAGAGGTGCCGAGCCCGTAGGGCTGCACCACGAGCAGCGGCTGCCGCTCCCCGTCCAGCAGCACTTCGAGCAGCGAGCTCGCCGCGGGCTTCAGGGCGCCGAGACGCTGGTAGTCACCGAGGGCCGGCAGCGTCGACCAGGGATCCCCGCCCTCGGCGTCGAGCAGCTGGGTGGCCGGCGAGCCGGCACCGTCCCGGGTCAGCCGGACCCTGGCACGGGTCGGCCGGTAGCTGCCGCCGGCGACCCGTTCCAGCCGCACCGGCAGCGCCTGGGCCAGCGGCTTGACGTCCCAGCCGCCGTCCGCCAGCGCCTCCCGGCCGGCCAGCGCCAGCAGGCTGCCGCCGCGATCGGCGATGAACCGCTCCAGCCGGCCGTGGGCTTCGTCGTCCAGGTAGGTGGCGGCCAGGCTCCCCAGCACGATCACGTCATACCCGTAAAGTGCGGCCAGCGAGTCCGGGAACCCGCCCGCCAGCTCGTCGGGATCCGCCACGTCCTGGCGGTAGGTCTTGCGCTCGGTGGTGCGCAGCCACGAGGTCAACGTCAGCACGTCGTCGCCGGCCAGCGCGCGGCGAAGGAACTTGTACTCCCAGCGGGGTTCGCCTTCGAGGTACAGGATCCGGCGACGCCGGTCGGCGACGGCCAGCAGCCGCTCCAGCCGGTTGTTCTGCTCCAGGCCGTCCGTCGCCGGCGCGTCGATCTCGAACACCAGCTCGCGAATCCCGCCCGGCCCGCTGTCGAAGCTCAGAGCCTGACGGACGCTGGTGGTCCCCGCCGCCAGGCGGATCGGCTCCGCCGCGAGCAGCCGCGCGCCGTCCCGGACCCTCAGCATCGCCTCCCCGGCGCCATCGTGACGCACCGTCACCTGAGCGACGACCCGGGTGTTCGGCGTTGCCTCGGCCGGCAGCGACACGTCGGCGATCTCCACCTCCCCCGGCAGCGCCGTGGGGCCGAGGGCCACGGTGTGCACCGGCACCCCAGCAGACGCCAGCGCCGACAGCTCAGGGGGCGCAGCGTCGTTGTCCGCACCGTCGCTGAGCACCACCACCGCGGCCAGCGGCGCGCCGCGAAAGCCAGCCAGCACCTCCTCCAGCGACGCCAGCAGCCGGGACGCCGGCCGGTCCGGGGCGAGACCGCCGAGCTCGCGCTGCTCCGCGTGGCTGCCGAAGGCGAACGTCGCCACGCGGCCGAGCCCGCCCAGCGCCGGCAGCAGGGTGTCCTCGATGGCCCCGGACGCCTGCTCGAATCTCGAGCCCGTTCCCGCTTCCGCCGGCAGCCCCATGCTCTCCGACGCGTCCAGCAGCACGGCGATGGAATTCGCCCCCGGCGTAAGGCTGGTGATCTCCAGGAGCGGTCGAGCCAGCAGCACCAGCACCAGGGCAACGAACCCGAGCTGCAGGCCCCCCAGCAGCAACCGGCGCGACGGCGTCAGGTCCCGCACCCTGCGCCCGAACAGCGCGCTGCCGAGCAGCACGGCAACCAGCCCGACGACCAGGCCCCAGAGCAGAGGGAACCCTCCGAACCACGGCGCGAACACCAGCGTTCCCTGCTCGAACAGCTCGCGGGGATAGTTGAACAGCCACTCGAACATCACGGCCAGGCCCGATGGCCGTCCACCGCCACTGCCCGTTCGCGGCCGGCCACTAGTGGCTCATCACGTAGGTGATGACATTGACCGCGAGCCGGTAGGACTGCGTGCTGAAACGCTCGAAGTACCAGTGCCCGTAGGCCTCGCGCTCCCAACCGTCGGCGATGTCGGTGTTGTGGGTGGCAATCGCCATCAACCTCCCGTCCTCGTCGAAGTAGCCGCGCATGGTCGGCGTGTCCAGCGACCCCGCCGGCGGTCGATGGGCCCAGGGCGACTCCGCCGTTTCCAGGGAGTAAGCGTCGACGAAGCTGCGTGCGGGTATCTGCGGCATCCGATCGATCTCGAAGACGATGCGGAACAGGGGGTGCGTGACGTCGACCTCCCGCCAGCCGGTCCGTGGCAGCACCTGGCGCATGAACCGCTCGAAGCTGGCCCACTCCGCGTCGCCCCAGAAGTCGTCGGCCCAGAGAAAGCCGCCGTTGCCGAGATAATCCCGCAACGCCGCAGTTTCTTCCGCGCTGAAGCGCATGTAGCCGACGTCGGACATGAACAGCAGCGGGAAGTCGCCGAGATCGGGGTCGGTCAGACGTCGGCGCGCCGGCTGCAGCGCGGCTTCGATTCGGGTGAGCTCGTTCAGCCGCTTGCCGAGGTTCTGCTCGGCCTGGGGGTAATCGGTCTCCCAGCGCTCCCAGAGCCGGCCTTCGAAGTGATAGTAGGCCTGGCCCATGCCGCCGATGCTGTCGTAGACGACCCGCGCAATCTGGAACCGGGTGAGGTCGGCGGCCGCAGGCGTGCGACTGCCCGCGCCGGGCTCCGCGGAGTCCGCCTGCGAGACAACCGCCGCGGTGATGAGGGGCAGCGCAGCAACCAGGAACCCCGAGATCAGACCACCGCGCCTCCCGATCATGCGCCGCAGCACTCCAACTGCCAGGTCGCTTCGAGGCTACGTCAGCGGCTGATCGATGTATAGCCGATGTCCGACCAACCCCGGACCCCGGCGCGCGGTCACCGCCGTGGTCGCCGGACCAGCCAGGTTGCCGCGGCGAAAGCCGGCAGCACGCCGAGCAGCAGCAGCACCAGCGCGAGGCCCGCGCGCCCGAGAGCCTGCGCGACCCCCAGCTCGCTCACCAGGGCGCCGAGCAGCAGAAACAGGCCCACGGCGATCACGG
Source organism: Pseudomonadales bacterium (assembly GCA_041608775.1). Lineage (GTDB taxonomy): Bacteria > Pseudomonadota > Gammaproteobacteria > Pseudomonadales > Azotimanducaceae > UBA7803. Next base: position 16,737 of record JBFISC010000001.1, read on the forward strand.
CGAACGCGCTGACGAACAGGAGGTAGGCGGAAAAAGGACGCTGCTGCGGGTGCCGCACCCAACCGACCCAGGGCGCGATGGCAACGAGCACCAGGACGGCGGTGGCAACGGTGATCCAGCTGACGCCCGTCACCGCACCGCCTCAGGCCTCAGGACACGTCGTTTTCCGACGTCGTGTCCCCCGCCGGGTCGGCGTCAGGCGCATCCGGTCCTGAAGGATCCGGCGCCGGCTCCAACCCCTGCTTCCTCTGCAGGCGCTTGGCACGCTTCTCGTCAGCCTTGCGCTTCTTTTCGATCTCCCGCTGGCGCTTGGCGAAAGTGTGCTGATTCCTGGCCAAACCGGGTCAGGCCGACTGCAGGTTGCCGGCGGCCTTCTTGCCGCGTTCTTCGACCACCTCGTAGCTCACCCGCTGACCCTCGGTCAGGGTGCCGAGGCCGGCCTTTTCCACCGCGCTGATGTGAACGAACACATCGGAGTCACCGCTCTCCGGCTGAATGAATCCGTAGCCTTTGGTCGCATTGAACCACTTGACCGTACCTGTGGGCATTTTGAGCCTCCATGAGTCATTGCTTTGAGCCGTGCGCAATCGGGTCACGGCGCCGAACAATCAGATGTAGTGGGTGACTTGGTACGCTCGTCGGGTCGCGACAGGAGGTAGAAAGGCAAGCCATTACGTAGATCGCGATCCGACGGTAAGCCATGCCCCTGACAAACGCAAGCCGCGCCGCACCGCGCGGGCAACAGGGTGCCCGACCGTTCCTCACAGGTTCCTCCGCACCCTTGCGCGTGCGCCATCGACTCGGCAGCTTGCCGGTGCATTGCCCGGCTCGGCTGTGATACAACCCCATCGAGAGCATTCGCTGAATCAGGGAAGATCATGCCAACGGCAGGTTCGGATGCGTATCTGTTCCCTCCGTCGATGAACGGAACCCAGCACGATCTGTCGGCGGCAGGACGCGCCGCCGTCCAGGCGCTGACGAGCCCGGCGCCCTGGCGCTGGCTGCTGCAATGCGCACGGATCTGGGCCACCGTGGCGCTGCTGATCGTCGCTGCGAAGCTCGCCGATCACTGGCTCGTGACAACTCTCGCAGTTCTCCTGATCGGCTCCAGGCAGCTGGCCCTCGGCTACCTGATGCACGACCAGGCCCATCACAACGCGTTCCGCTTCCGCGGCGGCGACCTGCTGGCCAACCTGCTAGCCGCCTACCCGCTGCTGGTGGCCACCACCGAGAAGTACGCCCAGGTGCACCTGAGCCACCACCGCCACTACTTCACCGACCGCGATCCCGACTTCGTGCGCAAGAATGGGCCGCAGTGGACCTACCCGCAGACGCGGACCGAGCTGGCCAGGACCTTTTTGCGTGAGTTCCTCGGCCTCAATCTGATCAAGCTCATCAAAGGCAAGACCACGGGAGGCCCAGCCCCGTACCAGCGTCTCGGGGCCATCCCCGTCTGGATACGTCCCGTCTACTACGCCGGGTGGGCGGTGCTGCTGACCGTGCTCGGCGGCTGGAGCGAATTCCTGGTGTTCTGGCTGCTGCCGCTGCTCACGGTCATGCAGGCACTGCTGCGCTGGGAGGCCATCTGCGAGCACCAGTACGGCATCGAAGGGGCGCGGGTCGAAGACACCACCCCTCTGATCGTGCTGCCCTGGTGGCAGCGGCTGCTGATCCCCGACCTGAACTTCGGCATGCACGTCTACCATCACTACTACCCATCGGTACCCTTCTGCGACCTGCGAAAGGTTCATCGCATCTTCGTCGCCGAGGGCCTGGTCCACGAGGACCGGGTCTTCCACGGTTACGGCGGCATTCTCAAGAGAGTGCTCGCGCGGGCGCGCCCCGACGGCGCCGTGGAAGCCGCCAGCGCCTGAACCGCAGCGGCCGCGATTGGCACAACCCTGCCGATCGGCGCTCAGGCCGTGCCGCGGAACCACCACATCACGAGCGCAGCGCTGATCAGCAGCAGCGCGCCGTTGACCGCGAACGCAGCGGCCTGACTCCAGTAGTCGTAGAGCGCCCCACCGGCCAGCGGTCCCAGTGCCGCGCCCAGGTTTGCGGCGGCTTCCTTCCAGCCGAACAGACGGCCGCGCTGGCCCGCGGGGGCGAGGTCGGAGAGGAGCGCATCCTGGGCCGGATTCGCCGCGGCCCAGGCGGTCGCGAACAGAACGTAGCAGAACGCCACCAGCAGCAGCGACGGCAACCACGGCAGCGTCGCGGAGACCATCGCTGCCGAAGCCATGCCGGCGGCGATAAGCGGCGCGCGGCCAAACCGGTCGGACCAGCCGCCGGCGTAGCGCGGCAGCACGGCGAACACCAGCCCCGCCGGCAGAAACGCAGCGGCCAGCACGATCACCGACAAGTCGAACTTGTCCTTGAGGAAGATCAGGTAGATCGGCTCGATCAGCGCGCTGGAAAAGCCGCTCAGCAGCACCACCACCAGCAGCCGCACCTGGACCGGCGTCAGCCGCAGCGGTTCCGTATCGTTTTGGCGCGGAAACGGCGGCGGTCGAAATCGTCGCAGGGCGAGCACGAACCCGGCGGCGGCTGCCAGCGCGTAACCGGCGAAAGCCAGTTGCCACGCCCGCTCGAAAGGCAGAAAACCGAGCAGCGTGAAGCCCCAGGTCGCGCCTACCATGCTGCCCCGCACCGAGGTCGCGAGCAGATGCCCCATGGCCGAGCCCTGGGTCGCAGGCGGGCCGTCGGCGATGATGGTGCGCGCCGACACCCACATCAGCGACGCGCCGATGCCCTGAAGAAACCGTGCCAGGTAGAAAGCGGACACGCTGTCGGCACCGCTGAACGCGAGCATGGCAAGGGTGTAGAAAGCGAATGCCGAGGCGAAGAACGGTCGTCGGCCGAACCGGTCCAGGGCCCAGCCGACCAAGGGCCGGCAGATCAGCATGGTGACCGTGAACACCGTGTACATGCCGCCGATGACGACAGCATCGACCTGCTGCTCGCGAACATACACGGGCAGGCTGAAGTTCAGATAGACGAACGCGGTCGAGCCGAGGAACACCGGCGCCAGGTATCCGACGCCGCCGCCAGCCGACCCGGCGCGTTCCTGCAATGGGCTAAGCCGGCACCGGGCCGGCCACCTGCAGCCGGTGAATCAGTCGCGGCTCGTCGCCGTGATCGTGAACGGCAAAGTGCTGCACGCAGCGGTTGTCCCACATGACCAGGTCGCCCGGGCGCCAGCGGTGACGCACCTGGAATTCCTGGCGTACCGCGTGCCCGTAGAGATACTCGAGCAGGCCGCGGCTCTCGTCGACGGTCCAGCCGGCGATGCGTCGGGTGAAAGCACGGCAGACATACAGTGCGCGCCGACCGGACTCGTCGTGGGTGCGCACCACGGGATGTTCCGCACGGGGCGCCTGCGACGGATCCTCCCCGTACAGGCGCGCGAGATCCGCCGCGCTGTGCTCCGCGCGCAACGTGTCGAGGACGGCGCGCAGCCCGTCCGAGCACGCCTCATAGGCGAGCGTCTGGCTCGCAAAAGCCGTGTCACCGCCAAGGGCTGGCGCCTCCAGCGCGTACAGCATGGTCAGCTTGGGCGGCGCGGCGTTGTAAGTCATGTCGCTGTGCCAGTGCTGGTTGACGTCCTTGAGCTTGCCGCGGTTGCGCAGCTCGATGATGTCCGGATAGGCCTTCATGCCGGCAAAGGGATGCCGTACCAATGCCCCCCAACGCTCGGCGAACGCCATCTGGTCTGCTGGCTCCAGCGTCTGACCTGGGAACGCCAGCACGTGATGCTCCAGAAACAGTGCATTCAGCTCCCGCCAGGCGTCATCGTCCACGTCGCGGACGTCGATGCCCTCGACCCGGACACCCAGCGGGGCGCCGATGCGTTCGAGCCGCAGCGCGCTCACCGCCCCGAGAAGCTCGGCGCGCGCTTCTCGAAGAACGCCTGCCGGGCTTCTTTGGCATCCTCGGTCTCGAAGCAGCGGCGGATGTTGGCGAGCTCGAGGCGCACCTGTGCCTTCAGGTCCACGGCGCGCACCGCCTGGTGCATGCCCCGCTTGGTCATCCGGATCGAGAACGGCGACCAGCGCGATATCTGCTCGAGGTAGGCACGGAACCGTGCATCGAACTCGGCAGCAGCGCACACCTCTCCCACCATGCCCAGCGCCAGGGCCTCGTCCGCGGCCACGGTGCGGTTCTCCAGCATGAAGCGCATGGCCGGCTCGTAGCCCATGGCCAGGGGCAGCGTCCAGGTGAGCCCCCCGTCGGGCGAGCCGCCGATCCGCGTGTAGCCGGCCATGAGCCGAGCCGCATCCGACATCAGCTTGATGTCGCAGGCCATGGCGAGCCCGAGGCCGGCGCCGACGGCAACGCCGTTGATCCCTGCCACCACCGGCTTATCACAGTCGTCGCGAAGCCCGAGCAGAAAACGACCTACCCAGTGCACGTCGTCGAGCCGGTCGCTGATCGGGCCGTGGGGCGATGCCGACTCGCGTTCGCCTGTGAGGTCAAGACCAGCGCAGAACGAATCTCCAGAGCCGGTAATGCCGATGGCCCAGACACCGTCGTCGCTGGCGGCATCCGCCACGGCATTCACCACGCCCCAGGCCAGCGCCTCGTTCAACGCGTTCTTCTTCTCCGGGCGGTTCAACCGGATGATGCGTGCGTGCCCGCTCTGCTCGATCTCGATCAGGTCAGCCATGGGTTCCCCCTCCGGCCCTCCGGGCCGCTGAAATCCGCATGCTAACCCCGCCACCGGCACCGGACCACCCGGCCCGGCCGCGTCCCAAGGGGCGCAAGGCCTGATCAGTCGAAGAGCTTTCTGCCAGTGGCGAACAGCAGGTAGAACAGCAACCCGAACAGCGTCACGCCGGCTGCCACCTGGAACACCAGCGCCCAGGATCCGGTCAGCTCCAGGATCAGGCCCGTGACGTAGACGCCGATGATGCCGGGGATGGTGCCCGCGGTGTTGGTGATGCCCATCAGCGTGCCGGCATATTTCGGCGCGACGTCCATGTGGTTCACGGCAAACCCGCCGGTAACGAAAGCCGCGAGCGCATTGCCGACGGTCATGACCGTGATGGCCATCCAGGCAGTCTCCACCTGACCGACGATCAGCAGCGCCGTGGAGATGCCACCGAAGCCGATGGTCTGCATGAGCTTGCGCACCCGGGTGACGTCCATGCCGCTGGCGATCAGCCGATCGGCGATGTTTCCGGCCACGTTCAGGAACACGAAGGAGGCCAGGTGCGGAATCATGGTCACCCAGCCGACGGCGTCGTAGTCCACCCCGAGCCCCTGATTGACGAAGGTGGGCAGCCACGACAGCAGCACGTACAGCGACCAGTTGTTGCAGAAGTGAGCCACGATGATGGCCCACACCGGCATGGACGAGAGCAGGGCCTTCCACGGTACCCGATCAGCCTCGGTCTGCGGCGTGATGCCGCCCTCGATCTCGGCCAGCTCAGCCGGCGTGATCGTGGGGTGATCGGCGGGCCTGGCGGTTACCCGCACATGCCACACCGCATACCAGAACACGCCCACGGCGCCGAACAGATAGAACGCCCACTCCCAGCCGAGCTGGGTGACGATGATCGGGGTGACCACGAGAGCGAACACAGTGCCGAGCGGAATCCCGCTGTTGGCCAGCGCCACCGCCCGCGACCGCTCGGTCAGCGGCACCCAGCGGCTGTACAGCGTGTAGATGGAAGGGAACGTCACCGCCTCGCCCATCCCCATTAGGATGCGCGTGGCGATCAGCACGCCGAAGCCGATGAACGCCGCCGGCGGCGTCAGGATGGTGAACAGCGACCACAACAGCACGCCGGCGCCGAGCACGGCCTTGCCGCCAAAGCGGTCCGCCAGCCGGCCACCGACGATCTGCAGCAGCAGGTAGCCGACGAAGAAAGACGACAGGACCCGGCCCATCATCTCCGGCGTCCACGCCATGTCCCGGGCCATGGGAATGATGGCCACCGAGATGTTGACGCGGTCGATGTAGCAGACGAACACGGCCAGCGCCGACATCAGCACCACCGTGTAGCGGCGCGGCCATCTCCCCGATGCACCCGCGGTATCGATCATCGACGGCCCCTCCCCCGTGGCCCGCTACCGTACCGGCATCCGCAAGCCCGCGCGAGCGGTCATCGATCCGGCAATCGAGCCGCGTCGGCGCTTAGCGCCCGATACAGTGCCCATGCCATCAGCACCAGCACCACGGCGAACGGCAGCCCGATCACCACCACGGCGCTCTGCAGGGTCTGCAGGCCTCCGGCCGCGAGCAGCGCGATCGTGAGCAGCCCGATCACGGCGGCCCACAGCAGCCTCACCGGCACCGGGGCATCCACGGCGTCGCCGGTAGCGCAGGTGAAATCGGCCAGCACCAGCGCGCCGGAATCGCCGGAGGTGACGAAGAACACCACTGCCAGCAGGGTCACCACGAGACTCGTCAGCGTGGGCCAGGGCAGGTGCTGCAGAAACAGATAGATGCCCGAGCCAGGATGTCCGAGCGCCGCCTCGCCCAGCGTCGCGTCGCCGGCCATCACCACCTCGATGGCGCTGTTACCCAGGATGGACATCCAGGCCATCATGAACAGCAGCGGCAGCGTGAGCGAGCCGATGACGAAGCTGCGGATCGTGCGACCCCGCGAAATCCGGGCGAGAAACAGGCCGACGAACGGCCCCCAGGCGATCCACCACGCCCAGAAGAACAGGGTCCAGGCATCGAGCCACCCAGCGGGCGCGGAAAACGCGTAGGTGTCCAGCGACAGAACGAGGAAGTTACCGAGATAGTCGCCGGCGTTCATCACCAGGGCGTTCAGCAGAAACAGACTGTCCCCGGCGAACAGCACGAACAGGAGAAAGGCCAGGGCCAGCAGCATGTTAAACTCGGACAGGCGTCGAATGCCACGATTCACCCCTAGCGCCGCCGAGATGCCGGCACCCGCGACGATGACCAGGGCGAGCGCACCCTGAATGACCGTGGTCTCTGGAACGCCGAAGCGATCGTTCAGCGCGTAGTTGAGCTGCATGATGCCGATGCCGAGACTGGTCGCGATCCCGAACACGGTTGCCAGCACCGCCGCCACGTCCACGGCATCGCCTGCCGGGCCGTCGATGTGCCGGCCGAGCAACGGCTGCAGCGCGGAGCGGATGGAGAGCGGCAACCCGCGGCGGAAGCTGAAGTAGCCGAGCGCCATCCCCACCAGCGAGTAGACGCCCCATCCCGACAGACCCCAGTGGAGAAACGTCAGCTGCATGGCCTGACGTGCGGCCAGAACCGTTTCGCCGTCACCGCGCGGCGGCGCCAGGTAGTGGGCCAGCGGCTCGGCGATGCAGAAGAACAGCAGGTCGATGCCGATGCCGGCTGCGAACAGCATGGCGGCCCAGCTGAGAAGCGGGAACTCCGGGCTGGAGTCCGGCGGCCCGAGCCGGATACGCCCCAGCGGCGAAACCGCGACTGCGATCACGAACACGAGGTAACCCAGAATGGCCACGGTGTAGAACCAGCCGAAGGTCCCGGTGGTCCACGTCAACGCGCGCCCGATCCAGCCGGCGGCGCCGACCCCGTCAACGGCGGTCCACAGCACCAGCACGCCGATGGCCAGCGATGCCGGCACCACCACAGCGCCGCGGACCGTCCCGGACTTCACCACCCCACCGCGCGGGGGCAGGCCCGGCAGCTCGAAGTAAGCGGGAACCCCGACGGGTGCCTGCGGGACGCGGGGCCGCCGGACGGACGTCGCTGCACCTCTACGCGCCCGCTGCGGCGCGCAGGAACGTCAGCACCGCGGCGTTGAAGGCCTCGCGCTGATCGATGTTGGCGGCATGACCCGCGCCCTCCAGAACCACCCGCTCGGCGTTCAGGATCTTGCTGGCCATGTAGTCGGTCGGGACGCGGAACGGCTCGTCGTCCGCACCCACGAGCACCAGGGTCGGTACCCGGATCGCCGGCAGCGAGCGCATGATCCGGTCGTCCACCTGGGCCAGCATGCCGCGGGCGGCCAGGGCCAGACCTCGTGCCGAGCGGTGCTGGCTCAGCCGGACTTCCCGACCGTCGCCAAGCGCCGCCAGGCCAGCGGTTTCCAGCGCTCGCGCTCGTGCCTCCGCGGTGCGGTTCCAGCCTGCGCGGCCCTCGGGGCTGCGATAACCGGGCCCGGTATCGAACAGCATCAGCGCAAGACAGCGCTCGGGATGGGCCAGGTGAAAGGCCAGGCTCATGTAGCCCCCGAGGGAAAGCCCGCCGATCACCGCGCGCTCGACGCCGCAGGCGTCGAGCACGGCCGCCATGTCGGCCACCGTCAGCGCCTCCGAGTACTCCTCGGCATCCGGCGGGCTCGCCGAGCGGCCATGGCCGCGCATGTCCCAGAGAATCAGGTGATGGTCCGTCGTCAGCGCCTGCACCTGACCCTGCCACATGGCCGAGGTGGCGCTGTAGCCATGGCTGAGCAGCACGGTAGGCGCCGCCGGGCGGCGACAGCGATGATGCTCGTAGTAGATCTCGACGCCGTTGCGGTCGATGCTGCTCAAGGTTCCCCCCGGATGGCCTGCCACCGTCGCGGGCGCGACGACGGCCACCACGGATATCGCGCTTCGGCGGGCAAGTCAAATCGCCATCGCCCGGCCGGCATGCCGCCGACCATCTGGACAATCGTCCTCGATGCGAGCACGGTTGAAAGGAGAAAGAAGGATCGCTTCGCCATGCAGACTCGAACCGCCGCTGCCCTCGACCAGCCGCCGCTGTGGTGCCGGGCGGCGCTCAACTACGTCCTCCCCGACCAGGCTTCGGTCACGCGCGCCGTCACCGTGGCGATCCGCGACGGCCGGCGTTGCGACCTGCCGGGGTGGCAGACCGCCGGCTTCGAGCTGATGCGGCATCGCTCGGCGCTGACCGACTGGGACGACGATGCCGCCATCGAAGAGCAGCACTACCCGGAGATCGCCGATCTCGCGCGCTCGCTGACCGGGTGCGATCACGCGCTCGTGGCAAGTCACATCCGGCGCAATCCTGAAGAGGCCGCCAGACACCCGGACCTGGGCCCCATCGCGTTCGTCCACTCCGACTTCGCGGCCAGCTACGGCGAGCTGATCCGCGGCCTGTACCGGAACCCGAAGCCGGAGTCGCAGCGCGCCCTGGCCCGCGCCGGCATCAGCGCCGAGGCCGTGGGCAATGCCCGGAGACTGCTGATTCTGCAGTTCTGGCGCAACACCGGACCCGCGCGCATGGACCTGCCCATCGCCTTCTGCGATGCGCGCAGCGTGCCGGCCGAGGACCTCCGCCCCCTGCCGGTCACCGATTACGCCGGTGGCGGCTTCGACTTCGAGACGCTGGCGGTGGCGGCGCCCACCGGTCCGATCCGACACGAGTGGTACGGATTTCCCGAGCTCGAGCGCGACGAGGTGATCGCGTTCCGGACCTACGACAGCGAGCGGATCGGAACCGGCGCACCGTTCTGGACGCCCCACTCCGCGTTTGCGGATCCCGACGTCGCGCCCGGCCGGCCGAGCCGCCGTAGCATCGAGCTGCGGGCGACCTGCCTGTTCAGCTGAGCCTGCGGCGACCGTACCCCGGCCGGGGCCACGGTTGCCCGCTTCCCGTCTGCAGCGATGCCGGCAACCGGCGCGGGCGCGCGGTCGACAAGACCCCCGGGCCGCGCCATAGTCGCACTGCCGAGCAACCGGACCGGAGGCCGATGGGCGACGAAATCCAGAACCGCTATTTCGATGGTGAGCACTTCAGCGCTTTCCGCGCTGCGCTCGACCGTGAGCACGCGCTGCTGTGCGAGCATTTCAAGCGCAACGAATTCAGCCCGCGGGGCGACGTTGCCGGCTTCGAGCTGGAAGCGTGGCTGGTAGACCCCAGCGGCGATCCGCTGCCGCGCAACGAGGAGTTCCTGCAGGCCCTGGGCAACCCCCTGGTGGTGCCCGAGCTCGCGGCCTACAACATCGAGCTGAACGGCAGCCCCTCTTCCATCAGCGGCAAGGTGTTCTCACGGCTCCACGACGAGCTCAGCGCCACCTGGGGCGCGTGCCAGCAGACGGCGCGCGGCATGGGCTGCGGGCTGATGACCATCGGCATCCTGCCCACGGTCAAGGAGAAGATGCTGGACTCGGCCCACATGTCCTCCATGCAGCGCTATCACTCGCTCAACGATCGGGTCATGGCGCTGCGCGACGGCCGGCCGCTGAGCGTCGAGATCGAGGGCGAGGTGCCGCTGCGGACCACCCACCCCGACGTGATGCTGGAAGCCGCCACCACGTCCTTTCAGATCCACCTGCAGTGCCGGCCCAACCGGGCCGCCCGGGACTTCAACGCGAGCCTCGTGGTTTCCGCGCCCATGGTGGCAGCCAGCGCCAACTCGCCGTTCCTGTTCGGCCACACCCTGTGGGACGAGACCCGCATCCCGCTGTTCGAGCAGAGTGTCGACGTCGGCGACCGCTACCTGCCGCGGGTGAGCTTCGGCCGCGACTACGTGCACCAATCGCTCCTGGAGATATTCACGGAGAACCACGACGACCATCTGATTCTCCTGCCCGCCGTGCAGGACACCGCCCCAGGTCAGTTCGCCCACGTGCGCTTTCACAACGGCACCCTGTGGCGCTGGAACCGGCCGCTGATCGGTTTCGATTTCGACGGCCAGGTGCACCTGCGCATCGAGCACCGGGTGGTGCCGGCAGGGCCCACCATCCGCGACTGCATCGCCAACATGGCCTTCTACTACGGGCTGGTCTACGGCCTCGGCCTGCGGCAGACGCCCATGGAGCAGCACCTGCCTTTCGCCAAGGCCAGGGACAATTTCTACAGCGCGGCGCGCTACGGGCTCAACGCCCGGCTGCTGTGGCCCGATGACAAAGGCAACGAGCGCGAGATCGGCATGCGCCAGCTGATCGTCGACGAGCTGCTGCCGGTTGCCCGCGCGGGTCTCGTCAGCCGTGGAATTCCCGATTCGGAGGTGGACGAGTACCTCGACATCATCGGGGCGCGGGTGGACTCCTCCCAGAACGGTGCCGCCTGGCAGCGTCGCTGGGTAGCCATGCACGGCATCGATCTGCACGAGCTGGTGCAGGCCTACCGGGAGCGGCAGGACCAGGGCGACCCGGTTCACACCTGGTCGCTGTGAGGCAGTCGCTGACGATCTTCGACGGCGATCCCGCCGAACTCGCCACGCTGAATGCCAGGGACCTGGCCGCGGCCATTGGCGGACCGGCGCTGATCCGGATTCCCGGTGCCCAACAGCCGCCGCTGCTGGTATCGGTGCTGCTGCACGGCAACGAGACCAGCGGCTGGGAAGGTCTCCGCCGGGTGTTGCTGGAGGCCCCACCCCTGCCCCGCGGCCTCATCATATTCATCGGCAACGTTCACGCGGCCGCCGCCGGGGTGCGGACGCTGCCCGATCAGCAGGACTACAACCGGATCTGGCGCGGCGCGGGGGGCGCGGAGGGCGCGCTGGCCCACGACGTGATGAGCATCCTTGCGAATGAACCCCTGTTCGCCGCCCTCGACCTGCACAACAACACCGGCCAGAACCCGCACTACGCCGTGCTTACCGGCCTTGCGCCGGAGCATCTAGCCCTGGCCTACATGTTCGACCGCAAGGCCGTGTACGTGCGTGAGCCCGACACCGTCATGACGCGCGCCCTGGCCGACCACTGCCCGGCCGCCGCCCTGGAACTCGGGCCCATCGGTGATCCGCGCTGCGATGACCGGGCGTTCGACGTGGTAAAGCGCTGCCTGGCCCTGCCGTCTCTGCCGCCGGCAGACCCGAGCGACATGCAGCTGTTCCGCTCGGAAGCCCGGGTGCACATCGCCGACGACGTGCCGTTCTCGTTCGTCGGTGACGGCGGGGGCGGCCGCCTGCAGCTCACCGGCGGCCTCGAAGCCGTGAACTTCCATGCCCTGCCGCCGGGCACCGAGTTCGGCCGCAGTGGCGACGGTCTCGGTGCGCTGCGGGTGCTCGACGTGGATCACCGCAACGTCACCGACAGCTACTTCAGCTTGGAGGCCGATCGCCTCGTCCTGCGCCGCGAGGTGATACCCGCCATGTACACCACCGACCCCGCGGTGGTCCGGCAGGACTGTTTGTGCTATTTCATGAGCCGCATGGACCTCGGGGCGAGCCCGGGCCAACCGCCGCAGGAGTGACCCTTGCCATCGAACCGTTCCACCCCTGCCCTGCCGCCGGCGGCCGGTAACGGTCTGCTCGACCGACGGCTGTTCCTCCGCGGCGGTGCTGCGGCGCTGGCCGGGTTGAGCCTCGCCGGTGCTCGGGCGGCGGAGGCCGAGCGCCAACCCTGGGCCAGAACGCCCGGCGCCGGCATGCGCAGTTACGGCGCGCCGTCGCGCCACGAGGATCACGTGCAGCGGCTCGGCATCAGCGCTCAGCCCGGCACCAACGGCAGCGGCGTGTCACGCACGCCGCTGGAGCACCTCGAGGGCACCATCACGCCCAACGGCCTGATGTTCGAGCGCCATCACAGCGGCGTCCCCGACATCGATCCCGACCGCCACGAACTGCGGATCTATGGCCGGGTCCGGCGCCCGCTGCGGTTCTCCATGGCGGCCCTGGACCGCTATCCCCGCGTGACCCGCGCGTACTTCCTCGAGTGCTCCGGCAACAGCGGCGTGATGGCGAGCGCCGCGCAGCCGCCGGACCTGCGCTGCGGCGAGCTCCACGGGCTGATCTCCGCGAGCGAGTACACGGGCGTGCCGCTGGCCGCGCTGCTGGACGAAGCCGGGCTGGCCGACGGCGCCGCCTGGGTGATCGCCGAAGGTGACGATGCCGCCCGCATGAGCCGCAGCGTGCCGCTCGAGAAGGCCATGGACGACGGGCTGCTGGTGCTCTACCAGAACGGCGAGCGGCTGCGCCCGGAGCACGGCTACCCGCTGCGGCTGCTGCTGCCGGGATTCGAAGGCAACATGAGCGTGAAGTGGCTGCGCCATCTCCATGTGACCGGCGCGCCGGCCATGTCCCGGGAGGAAACCGCCAAGTACTCGGACCTGCGGCCGGACGGCCGGGCACGGCTGTTCACGTTTCCCATGGCGGTGAAGTCCGTCATCACCTCGCCGTCCCCGGGATTGGACCTCAGTGGGCCCGGCTTGTATCAGATCTCCGGCCTTGCCTGGTCGGGCAGAGGCGCCGTTCGCAGCGTCGAGGTATCCGCCGACGGCGGCCAGAGCTGGGCGCCCGCGCACCTCGAGCCCCCGGTGCTGGCAAAGCACCTGACCCGGTTCCGCGCCGCCTGGCAGTGGAACGGCGCCCCGGCACGACTGCTGAGCCGGGCCAGCGACGACACCGGCGCGATCCAGCCGACGCGCCCCGCGTGGCTGGCCCGGCATGGCGGCGGTGCGTTCTATCACTACAACGCGATCCAGGCCTGGGCCATCGACGAGCACGGGCGGGCGAGCAACGCTTATGGGTAGCCGCGCGCTGCTCGGGTCGGTGCTGCTGGCCATCGCCCTGACAGGCAACGGCGCGGCGCCGGGACCGGGCCTCGGCCAACCGCTGTCTGCGGAGGCAATCGCTGCCGTCGATCTCACCGTAATGCCCGACGGCACCGGGCTGCCGCCGGGTCGCGGTGACGTCGACACCGGTGCCCGGGTGTTCGCCGCCCACTGCCAGGCCTGCCACGGCGCCGATGGCGGCGGCGGGCCCAACGATGCGCTGGTGGGTGGCGCCGGCAGCCTCGCCAGCGCGGCGCCGGTGAAGACCATCGGCAGCTACTGGCCGTACGCGACTACCGTGTTCGACTACATCCGCCGCGCCATGCCCTACCAGCAGCCGGGCTCGCTCGACACCGGCGAGGTGTACGCGGTCACCGCCTACCTGCTGCATCGCAACGGCATCGTCGACGCCGATGCGGTGCTGACGGAGGTGTCGCTTCCGCGCGTAGAGATGCCGAACCGCGGGGGTTTCGAGCTCGCGGTGGAACCCTCAGCCACGGAGCTGCCGCCATGACCCGCGTCGTCGTCGCGCAGATGAGTCACGAGACCAACACGTTCTCGCCCGTGACCACCGACCTGGCCCGGTTTTCCAGAGGCCAGCCGGAGCCGCCGTCCGGCGAGGCGGCGATTCGCACCTTCCGCAATACCGCCACGTGCCTCGGCGGCTACCTCGCCGTCTGCGAAGCCAACGGCTACCAAGTCGTGCTGCCCGTCGCGGCCGGCGCCGCCCCCAGCGGGCCGGTGGAAGACAACGCCTTCGAATTCATCGCCGGCCGCATCGTCGATGCCGTGGCCGCGGGATGCGACGCGGTGATGCTAGATCTCCACGGTGCCATGGTGTCCCGCAGTCATGAAGACGGTGAAGGCGAGCTGCTGCGGCGCATCCGCGCGGTGAACGCTGACGTGCCCATCGCCGTATCCCTGGACATGCACGCCAATCTGTTCGACGCGATGGTGGACAACTGCACCGTGCTCGCCGGCTATCACACCTACCCGCACGTCGACATGGATCGGACCGCCGAGCGGGCCGGCAACCTCCTCGTCGAGGTGCTGAACGGACGCGTTGCGCCCACCATGGCCTGGGGCAACGCGCCGATGCTGCCCCATGTGATGCGCCAGGGCACCGACGATCTCCCCAACAAGGCCCTGCAGGCGCGCGCCGAGCAGCTCGAGTCCGAAGGCGCGCTGGCGGTGAGCCTGTTTACCGGCTTCCCCCACGCCGACGTGCGCGAAGCCGGGCTGTCGGTCTGCGTCGTCACGGACGGGGACCCGGAGCGCGCCAGCGCCATACGCGACGAGCTGCTGGACAGCGCGTGGGCCGACCGCGAGGCATTCGTCTATCAGGTGGAACCCCTGGAAGCGTCCGTGGCGAAGGGCAAAGCCCTCGGCCTCGAGGCAACCGGCAAGGGTCCGGTGATACTGCTCGACCACTACGACAACACCGCCTCCGGCGGCACCATGGACACCACCGAGGTGCTGGCCGAGATCCTGCGCCAGGATCTCGAGGACGTGGCGGTGTTCGGCTTCTACGACCCTGCGGCCGTGCAGACCATGGCGGCGGCCGGTGTCGGCGCCGAGCTCACCCTGTCCCTCGGCGGCAAGCTTCCTATGCCGGCCCTCGCTCGACAGAGCCGACCGCTTTCCGTCACCGGCCGGGTGAAGCTGCTCTGCGACGGCGAGTTCCCCGCCACCGTGGCCATGTCCCGTGGGCTGACCCTGCAGATGGGCACGACGGCCGTGCTCAGCACCGGCAAGGTCGACATCGTGGTGGTGTCACGGCACGTGGAACCTTTCGATCCCGGATGCTTTCGTGCGGTGGGCATCGAACCGAGCACGCGTCGCTACCTGATGCTCAAGAGCCGCATTCACTACCGGGTGGGATTCCGTGACATCGCCCGGTCCGTGGTGGAGTGCGCAGGACGCGGCGTCTGCACCTCCGACTACGGCGAGCTGACCTTCGAGCACGTGCGCCGGCCGATATTTCCCCTCGACCGGATCAACACGGACCAGCGTTTCGGCCACTGAAAGGTGCCGGCCTCCATGCCTTCCCCGTATCACAACGGCAGCCTCTGGTTCGACGGCCTGGACGACGAGCCGCAGCCGGATCCGGGCGAGCTGCCGGCATCGGTGGACGTCGCCATCGTGGGCGGCGGCTATACCGGGCTGTGGACAGCCTACTACCTGAAGCGCGCCGAGCCCGCGCTGAACATCGCCGTGCTCGAGGCGGAGATTGCCGGGTTCGGCGCCAGCGGCCGTAACGGCGGCTGGTGCATGGGCGCCGCCTGGGGGGTCGACGGCCTGCTCGCGAACCCGCAGACACGCAGCCGCGGCGTGGACCTGATGCGCGCCCTGTTCGATACCGTGGACGAGGTCGGTCGCGTCTGCCAGGCGGAGAACATCGACTGCCACTACGCCCGCGGTGGCTCGCTGCGGGTGGCGAGCGCGCCGTTTCACGCCCGGCGCCATCGCGACGAGCTGGAACGGCTGCAGCGGCTCGGCTTCGGCGACGACGACTTCCGCTGGCTCGAGGCCGAAGAGTCCCGGGCACGGGTGAACCTGGCCGCAAACCACGGGGCGCTGTACTTCTCGCACTGCGCGGCCATTCAACCGGCCCGCCTGGTCCGGGGACTCGCGGACACGGTGCGGCGGCTCGGAGTGCGGGTGCTGGAAGCGACCCCGGTCAGCGCCATCGAGCCTGGCAGGCTGCACACCCCGCGCGGGTTGGTCCGCGCAGGGCGGATCCTGCGCGCCACCGAAGCCTACACCGCGTCGCTGCGCGGCCAGGGCCGGGCCATGCTGCCCGTGTACTCGATGATGGTCGCCACCGAGCCGCTGCCTGCCTCCGTGTGGGACAGCATCGGCCTCGCCCGGCGCGAAACTTTTGGCGACGACCGGCGCATGGTGATCTATGGGCAACGCACCCTGGACGGACGTCTGGCGCTTGGCGGCCGCGCCCACTACGAGTTTGGCTCGAAGCGTCGCCGCACCGTGCCTGCGGAGCATGCCATGGTAAGCCGGGTCGCCGACCTGCTCCCGCGCCTGCTGCCGCAGCTTCGCGACGTGCCGCTGACCCACGGCTGGGGCGGCGTGCTCGGCGTCCCGCGCCACTGGCGTCCGTGCGTGACCTTCGACCGGCGTTCCGGCCTCGGCTGGGCCGGCGGCTACGTGGGTGAAGGGGTGGCAGCCTCCAATCTGGCTGCCCGCACCCTGAGCGACCTGGTGCTCGAGCGCGAATCGCCGCTCACCCAGTTGCCGTGGGTAGACGACGTCCCGGGGAACTGGGAGCCCGAGCCGCTCCGCTGGCTGGGCGCGAAGGCGCTGCAGAAGATCGGCGAGCGAGCCGATCGGATAGAGCTTACGCGCAACCGACCGTCGCGGCTGTGGGGCCGGTTGTTCGGTCTGCTGGCCGGCTGAGAACCTCGCGGCCAACGCCGCGCCCGACGCCGGCTGGAAGTTCAGCGGCTGAGAGCGAAGCCCTCGTAGTCGTTGGCCACCACCTCCCGGCACTTCTCCACGTAGGGCGGGACCCCGAGGTAAGGCATGAACACGCGCTTCTTGCCCTCAACGTTCGAGCCGAGATACCACGAGTTGCACTTCGGGTAGATGGACAGGTCCGCCACCTCGTTGACATGCGCAACCCAGGCGTCTTCCGACTCGGTCTCGGCCTCGATGGCTGCGTACTGGTTCGCCTGCAGATACTCGATGCAGTCGGAGATCCAGTCCACGTGCTGCTCGATGGACGGCAGCATGTTCGACAGCACCGACGGGCTCCCCGGGCCGGTGATCAGGAACAGGTTCGGAAACCCGGCGGTGGCCAGCCCGAGGTAGGCCCGCGGCCCGTTCCGCCACTTTTCCTCGAGGCTCAAACCGCCGGCACCGCGGATGTCGATGTTCAGCACCGCCCCCGTCATGGCGTCGAATCCGGTGGCCAGCACGATGCAGTCGACCGGATACGCTTCGCGCGCGGTCCGTATCGAGGTTCCGGTCACCTCGGTAATGGGCTCCTCCTTCAGGTCGACCAGCTGCACGTGCGGCTCGTTGAACGTCTGGTAGTAATCGGTGTCCACGCACAACCGCTTGCAGCCCACGGGCGTGGTCGGCGTCAGCTTGTCCGCCAGCTCGGGGTCGTCGACCAGTTCGCGGATCTTGCCGCGGATGAATTCCTGCGCCGTCGCGTTGGCGGCGTCGTCGAAAGGCAGGTCGTTGAAAGCTGCCAGGAACGCCAGCCCGCCGCGGGCCCAGCGGTCTTCGTACTCGGCTCGCCGCACTTCCTCGCTGACCTCGAGCGCCGAGCGGTCGCTGTCCCGGAAGTCCGCGCCGAACCCGCGCTGCCAGTTCTCGGCGCGGTACTCGCGGTAGCGGGACTTGATGTCCGCCACGTACGCCGGGTCGAGCGGCGCGTTGTGGGCCGGAACCGAATAGTTGGGGGTGCGCTGGAACACCGTCACCCGCTCGGCCTGGCGGGCGATCAGCGGGATGCTCTGAATAGCCGAGGACCCCGTGCCGATGACCCCGACCCGCTTGCCGGTGAAGTCGACCCCTTCCCGAGGCCACCGGCCGGTATGATAAACGTTCTCAGATTCCAGACTTAACCCTTTGATATTTGGTACGTTTGGAACCGAAAGGCAACCCGTGGCCATGATCACATAGCGCGCCGTCACGGGCTCTCCGCGGTCCGTCCGCACGGTCCACCGGCGGCTGCCTTCGTCGAAGCTGGCGGCCGTCACCCGGGTGTCGAACTGGATGTCGTCGCGCAACCCGAAGCGCTCGACCACATGGTTCGCGTACCTGAGGATTTCCGGCTGGGTCGCGTAGCGCTCCGTCCAGGTCCAGTCCTGCTGCAGCTCGTCCGAGAACTGGTAGGAATACTCCATGCTCGGAATGTCGCAGCGTGCGCCCGGATAGCGGTTCCAGAACCAGGTACCGCCGACGCCGCTGCCGGCCTCGAACACCCGTACCTGCAGCCCCTGGCGTTTGAGCCGATGCAGCATGTACATCCCGGCGAAGCCCGCGCCCACCACAACGGCGTCAAAGCTGTGCTGATTCGAATCCATGGTCCTTCCTCCGCTCAGAGTTCTCGTCCGGTCTGGCGCCCCCGTGGCCAGCGCCTACCAGCTGTCCACGTGCATCACGGTGCCGACCGGCGGCCGGTAGGCGGGCTTGAAGTCCGTGCCCTTCGTGTAGCCGATGGGGATCAGCGCCACCTGCATGAACTGCTCGTAGGGAACGTCGAGCAGCGCTGCGATCTCGCGCTCGAACATCAGGTGCAGGGTCGTCCAGGCGGTGCCGATCCCCCGGGCCCGCGCCGCCAGCATGAACGACCACGCCGCCGGAATGATGGAGCCGAAAACCGAGGCCTGACCCATGGCATTGTTCATCCCCGGGCCATCGGTGCGGCCGGCGATGCAGGGAATCAGCAGCGCCGGCACCTGTCCCATGATCTCGGCCAGGTAGTCGGCCGACGACGCGGACCGCTTCTGGCTCTCGGTGAGGGAGCTGTCGCCGCTGTCCATGTGCAGCTTGTGGATCGCGACGGGCATCTCGCGGTACTGGGCATACGCCTGCCGATAGTACTCGCCGATCTTCGCCTTCTTGTCGGCGTCGGTGACGAACACGAACTGCCATCCCTGAGCGTTGGACCCGGACGGTGCCTGCACCGCCAGCTGCAGGCACTCCTCCAGCACCTCCCGGGACACCGGCCGCGCGAGGTCCAGGCGCTTGCGCACCGCGCGGGTGGTGCTGAGCAGTTCATCGTTGCTGAGGTTCAGTTGCGCGTGTGGCATCGGCTCCTCTCCATCCTGTCGGGCTGCGAAGCCCCCATGGTAGCCGCATTAAGGCCGCGGCGGGCAGAGCTGCGGCCGGGAACGGGCAGGACCGCAATCTCGCGCCACGGCGCTGGCATCCTGACCCGCGGACGCAGAGAATCTGAAGGGTAAGCCCCGGTACCCATCGAGGAGGAAGCATGCGTTACCGCCACCCGGTCCGCGGCGCCGCCAGCCCCACCCGGCGCGCCTTGCTGTCCGCCAGCTTGCTCGGGCTTGGCGGCGGGTTGCTTGCCCGCCCGGCCTCCGGACAACCTCAGAGCGCGCCCGCGGTGCCGGCGCACGCCGGCGCTGCGGCGTTTCACGATCGCCACGCCCCCGTCCCCCTGACGTTCGATGCCGGCAAGCTGGACGGTCTCTCCAGGGCGCTCATCGAGTCCCACTGGACCAACAATTACGGCGGCTCGGTGCGGGCGTTGAACGAGGTGAACCGACGCCTCGCGGGCGCGCTGTCGGAGCCGGAGCTGCCTGCCTTCGTCTACAACGATCTCAAGCGCGAACACCTGATGCGCACGGGATCCGTCGTCCTCCACGAGCTGTACTTCGCCAACCTGGGGGGCAATGGAGAAACGCCGGCGCAACTGCGCTCATACATCGCGGCGTCTTTCGGAACCTTCGATCGCTGGGAGACAGAGTTCCGGCGCATCGCCGCGGGGCTTGGCGGTGGCTCCGGCTGGGTGGTGCTCGGGCTGAACCGGCACCTCGGAATCCTGGAGAACTACTGGCAGGCGGATCACCTGCACGCTCCGGTGGATACCCGGCCGCTCCTGGTGCTGGACATGTACGAGCATTCCTATCACATGGACTACGGCGCGGCGGCGGCTCGCTACGTCGATGCGTTCTTCCGCAACATCGACTGGAACACGGTGGCCGCCCGGGTGGCTGCTGCGGGGTGACGCGGCGTCAACGCTCCAACGGCAGAGGGGGCATCCCCAGCGCCCGACGGTAGGTATTGTGGTAATGGTGCAGGGCCGGTTCGTTACGGCCGAACAGCACGTAGGGCTGCGCTCCGGACAACGCGCCCCTGTGGCAGCTCGCCGCCGCCCAGTAGTCCTCCGCTTCGATGACATCCGCAAATCCCCGGGCGCGCTCCAGCGCGTTGCGCTCAGCCACTTCCTGGTCTTCCCAGCCGGCGGCCTGCATGCCCTCGTGGCTGTAGAAAGTGATCTCCGAGTAGCTGCGATGCGGATCCTCGCCCCGGGGATACACCCGCACCAACGTCGGCCCGCCGGCGCCCATGATCAGCTGGACGTTGGGAAACAGGTAGTACACCGGCAACGCGGCCTTGAGCACATGCCACTGGGACTCCGGCAGCTCGCGCAACCGATCGATGCCGCGACTGCACAGCGCCATGCGGTGGTTACGATGGTAGGTGTCGTAGAGCTGGCAGTTGCCGTGGAGCATCGGCGCCAGGGTGTCCTTGTGCAGCACCGGGAAATGATAGGTCTCACCGAAGGTATCGATGGCGAGCTTCCAGTTCATCTCGGTATCGTAGCGCGTCTCCCACTGCAGCGTGCATTCCTCCAGCTCCCAGGCCGCGAGCTCCGGACCAAGGTCGCCCAGCAGTTCGTCGATATCGAACGTGCCCTGCGGATTCGCGGACACCCAGAGCAACCCGTGCCGCTCGACAGCAGGCAGCTCGACCAGGCCGTAGCATGACTTGTCCAGGCTGCCGAAGTGGCTTTCCTTGGGCACCGCCACCAGCTCACCCGCCGGGCTGTAGCTCCAGGCGTGGAACGGGCAGCGGAACAGCTGCCGCCGGCCACGCCTGTCGTGCTCGACAACAGTGCCCCGATGCCGGCAGACGTTGAGATAGGCCCGGAAACCGCCGTCGCGGTCCCGGGTGCAGAGGATGGGCTTGCCGAGATCCTCGGAGGTGAAGAAGGCACCGGCCTCGGGAAGCTCGGCGGAAAATCCCAGCAGCTGCGGGTAGTCCTGAAAGAACGACCGCCACTCCTTTGCCGCCAGCTCCGGGCAGGTGTAGCTGGACACCGGGTTCTTCAGGAACCCGCCGGCATCGACGTTGGTATCGTTGTCGAGATGGGTCATCAGTTCCCGGATGACCCTGAGCTGCTCGTTCCGTCGCATGGCGTCCCCCTGCTTGTTAGAACCCGGCCACCGTCCAGGTCGCCAGCAGCTTGTCGCGGCGGGCGAGAATGCCGCGGATCTGGCGCTTTCCGAGCAGATCGCCCAGCGCGGCTTCGAGGGCCTGCTGGTCCAGGTTGCGCAGCCGCGACGCGAGCGCTGCCGGCAGCTGCTGCGAGGTCTGTTCCGTGTAGGCCGGGAACCGGTCGCCACGGCCGAGGCTCCTCGCATGATCGATGCTGCCGAGCCGCAGGGTACGCCGGTCGTAGACGATGCTGGTCGACGAACGCCCCTCGTTGCCGATCAGGGCATCGAACGCATAGAGCAGGTCCAGCACGCTGCCTCGGGCACACGGGTTCGTGACCCCCAGACCCGCCGCCACCCGGTCTGCTTCGGTCAGAGCGCCTGCCCAGAGCGCCGTCGCGACACCCTGGACGGAGCCCGCGCTGACCCGCGCCACCGGCGCGGCGAGGTTGAGCTGCAGCAGCCGATCAAGCCGTACCGCGGCCAGCGCCGCGTCCTGCTGACCGCGCGACAGCGCGTCGAGCTTGACCATGACCGATCCGGACTCGCCGATCGCCATCGTCCGCCAGGGCGCATCGCTGCCGCCCGCAAACAGCGCCGATGCCTGATCCTGCAGCCGGGCGAGCACGTCCGCCTCGTCGAGGGGAAACAACGGTCGATCGTCGTCGACCTGTGGTGCGGCCACCTCACCGTCGGCATACACCACCTTCACCTTGTCGTCTTCCAGGACCACGGCGGACCCGCGTCCGTGGTAGTAGGGCTCGAGCATACCGGTGTCGGCCAGCAGCACCCGACCTCCCAGGCGCTCGTGAACCCGGCGATCCAGGGTCGGCGTGTGCCCGACCACCACGCGGGAACTACCCCAGGCGTCGAGCACCCGGGTGAGCGCGGGCTGATCGATGAGCGGATGGCAGCGCGCGTTGCCCCGATACCAGAACGGTCCGTGGTTGCCGAACACCGGATCCCGCACCAGGTCGATGAACCGCTGCGCGGCCGGGCGCAGCTCGGCAGCGACTGGAGGCGCAGCCGGCTCCTCGAGGCCGTCACCCGGCTTGTCCGCACCCGCCTGCAGACCGCCGTCCGACTCAGGCGACGCTTCCTCGAGTCGCTCAGCCAGCGCTTCGGCAGCCTCCTGAACTTCGATGCCCGGCGGCAGCTCGCCTGCCTGCTCGAGCTCGTCGCGCAGCCCGAGCAGCTCCCGCAGCTGCTTCGGCACCGTGCGGTTCAACGTATCGGGTCGCTGCGACTCGAGCAGCGACGACAGCCCCCCGTGCACGAATGCGGAGTCGTTGACCACTACCGCCACGGGCTGCGCCAGCAGCCAGGAGCCGTAAGGCCCGTCGGGCGCAAAAGCGGCCCGCAGACCGTCCAGCCCCTCACCGAGATCCGGATAGGACTGCCGCTCTTCGACCGAGACGTAGCGGAGATCATCGGTCATGTTCATGAGCTCGTGATTGCCGAGCACCACGTGCACCCGTCCGCCCGACGATCGGGCCTCGTCCTGCAGACGCCGGAGCAGATCCATCACTTTCCGCGAGTCCGGCCCCCGGTCCGTCAGATCGCCGAGACTGACGAGATGGGTATCCCCGCCGCGCCAGCGCAGCTCGCCGTCTATGACGCCCACGGTAACCAGCAGCTCGACGAGACTGTCGTAGGCGCCGTGCACATCGCCGAACGCGACCACGCGGGAGGCCTGAAATCGGTCCGGGTCGGCCGCGGCCGCGACAGGCACGATTGCAGCCAGGGAAACCGCCAGCAGCGTCCTCAGAAGCTTCGCACCGGGCCGCCCGCGGCGGTCCGCAAGATCGAGCTCGAGCGCTGCCGTCACGACGTCAGCCGACACGCCGCTCGATGCCCTGCCAGAAGGGCTCGCGCAGGTCTTTCTTCAATACCTTGCCGCTGGCGTTGCGCGGAATCTGATCGATGACCTCGATCCGCCTGGGTATCTTGAAACCGGCAAGGCGTTCACGGCAGAAATCGATGATCTCCTCCGCCGTCACTGAATGACCAGGCTTGAGCTGCAGAAAAGCCAGCACCTCCTCGCCCCAGCGCTCGCTGGGAACACCGATGACGGCGGCGTCCGCCACCGCCTCGTGCTCGAACAGCGCGCCCTCGACCTCGCTCGGATAGACGTTCTCGCCGCCTGAGACCACCATGTCCTTGATGCGGTCCTGAATGTAGATGAAACCTTCGTCGTCCATGTAGGCCGCATCGCCCGTGTGCATCCAGCCGTCCACCAGCGAGCTGGCAGTGGCTTCCGGCAGGTTCCAGTAGCCCATCATGAGCTGGGGGCCGCGCACCGCGATCTCGCCGATAGTGCCCCGCGGCACCTCGTGGCCCTGCTCGTCGATGATCCGCACCTGCGTCCCCATGGCCGCGCGTCCAGCGGAAAGCAGCAGCCCCGGTTCGCCGGCGAGCGCCCGCTTGTGCACATCGCGGCTCAGGTACGTGGCCATCGCCGTGGTCTCGGTCATGCCGAACCCCTGAACGAAGTCGCAGCCGAAGGTCTCCATCGCTTCCCGCAGCGTTTCCTGCGCAATGGGGCTCGCGCCGTAGAACAGCAGCTCCAGGCTGTCGTAGCGCCGCGCCTTCACGTCGGCTACCCCGGTGAGGCAGGCCTGGATCATGGCCGGCACGAGCGTCGCCAGGGTGATGCCGTCCTCGGAAAGCGATCTGACCACCGCCGCCGGCTCGAACTCCCGGTGCACGACGATCGTGCCGCCAAGCGCGGCCATGGTCATGAGGCAGATGCCGGCGGCGGCATGGTACATGGGCGCGACCACGAGACACCGTTCCCGCCCGGTCGCTTCCAGGGTGAAGGAGATCTGACGGATGTTGCTGTCGATGGCGTGCTGGCTGAGCATCGCTCCTTTAGGCAGACCCGTGGTGCCGCTCGTGTACATCTGATAGAGCTGATCCCGCTCGCTCACCACGGCGTCGGGATTCGCCTCGTCATCGCTCAGCCATTCGTCGTAGCGGATCCAGCCGTCGCCGCTACGGTCGCCGAGCGTGACCAGCCGGTCGGCCGTCAACGCCTCGCGCACGGTTTCGATGCCATCGACGAACTCGCTCTGGGCCATCAGCATGCGGCAGCCGGCATCGTTAGCGATGTACAACCATTCCCTCGGCGCGAGCCGGTAGTTCAGGGGCACCGGCACCACGCCGACCTTGGATGCGCCGAAGTACGTCAACGCGAAATCGACGCTGTTCTTGGACAGGTAGGCAAACCGGTCGCCTCTGCTCAGCCCGGATTCGATGAGCGCATGGGCGATCCGATTGGCCCGCCGGTTGGCTTCGCCATAGCAGGTCGCAACGCCGTCGAATTCGGCGAATGTCTTCGCCGGCGTGTCCCGGGCGTGGAACTCAAGATAGTCGTGCAGCAGCATGGTCTCCCCGCTTCAGCCCTCACCCCTAAGCAATGTGGCGGGCCTCAGCCGGGATTGCAACCACGCGCCTCGCGGAGCTCGCCGACGTACCTCTCGATGCCCCGCAGCACCAGCGCATAGCGGCTTCTGAGCACCGCCTTGTGGTACAGACCGATGGGGTATCCCAAAGCGCCGAGCGGGCTTCTGAAGGTGACCCGATATCCGAGCCGGCAGCTGCGGTCGTCTTCGGGATCGACGGCGATCTCGACCAGATGGTGGCGCACCAGCTGACTGCTCTCGACGACCTCGATCACCATGCCGCGGCCGGGACGGTAGTCCACGATCCGCTGGCGCAGCACCGAACCGTCGTAGAGATCGACGACCCGCTCGGCGCCCTCGCCCATGGGCACGCCGTTGGTGATGGCACAGCGCTCGATGAACGGGTTGAAGTTGTGGTGAGACCCGAAATCGTCGATGACTTCCCAGACGTCGGGACCGGGCACCAGCAAGCGCTTTTCGACTTCGACAGTTAACATGACTTCCCACCCCCCGGAAAGCCCATAGAGTCAACTATATGACTGCGCCCGAGTAAACCGGTTCACCAAATCCAGCCTGCCACCGCCGCGCGGCCGGACAGCTGGTCGGCGTTACGTCCCCCGCGCGGCCAGGCGGTGGGCGAAGTGAGCGATGGAATGAACGGTCTCGTCAAAGACCTCCGGGACGACATCCGCAAACGAGCCGTCCCCCGCATGGGGCGTCCCGAGAACGGTGCGCCCAACCGCGGACACCCCTGCAGCGAGCAGCTTGCGATAGTAGGTCAGGCCTTCGTCCCTCAGCGGGTCCAGCTCGTTCACCGAGATGACGTGGGGCGGCAGCCCGCGCAGCGCCTCGACGGAGGCCTGCATCGGCCACGCCAGCGGGTTGTCCGCCTGCGCGCCCGGCGGATCGTAGACCCTCGCCAGCGCGCTCATCATCGGCCCGTCGAGCAGGTAGCCGTCGTTTTCCCGTAGTGAAGGCAGGGAGTCGGGCGGATCGGAATACGCCCCGGAGATGTACGGGCACATCGCGTAGACGCCGTCGATCCGGTTGGCCCAACCTTCCCGCTCGGCTTTCAGCGCCGTGGCAAGAGAGAGGTTGCCTCCACCCGACTCTCCGGATACGACGATGGAGCCGATGCCGAGCTGCCCCCGGTTGTCGTGCACCCAGCGGACGGCGCTGGCGCAGTCATTCAGGCCCGCAGGAAACGGGTGAGCACCCAGGCGCCCGCCGCCGTTGCGGAACTCGACGCCCACCACGACCAGACCTGCCGCGCTCATGCTGCTGCGCCAGCGCACGAAACCCGGATCCTGCGCGCTCATGAGCACCATCCCACCGCCATGGAGATGGACGATGCAGGGCAACGGCCCGCTCCGGGCCGCGGGCTGGTGTATGTGCAGCACGATGTCGTTACCGTCGACGCCGGCAATCACCTCGGTGCCATGGGACACGCTGGCGAAGTCCGGCATCAGCGCCCACATCTGCTCGTGCTGAGCGGCATTCGCCTCTTCGAACGCCGTGCAGTAGGACAGGCAGGCATCGTAGTCGGCCCCGGTGCCCGGCGGCTCCACACCGGGCGCCAGCTCTCCGGCGATCGCCAGTGCCGACGCGATGCGCGGATCGAGCCGCGGGTCCTGCTCCAGCGTCATGCCGGCATCGCCGAGCCTGCCGGGGCGAATGCAATCAACGTCGCGCATTATCCGATCCTCGCTGCTGTCGCCGGCATCGTAACGCACAACGACTTCACGCTCCCCCGGTGCTCCGGCTTCCAGCAGAACAGTGGTAGGCTGGCGCCAGCACACGATCAGGAACTGCCATGAGCGGAACCCGCGGCAATCCAAGCGACGCGCCGGCCGGAGCCGCGCTGCCGCAGCCGCAGCCGGGCGCGAAGATGATGTTCCTGATCCGGCGCCGACCCGGAGCCTCCCGTGAGGAGCTGATCGCCCACTGGTTCGCAAACCACATGCCCGGCGTCATCGAGGCTCAATCCCGCGCCGCGGCCGCCGGCCGCGCCCACGCCTGGCGCTACATCGCGACGCTGTTCGATGCGGCCAGGCAAGATCCGCCGGTCTGGGACGGCGTCGCCCAGCTCTGGTTCGATCAGCCACTGCCCCGGCCCCGCGCTCCGTTCGGCGACCCGCCGAGGGACTCCTTTCAGGAGAAGGCAGAACCGTATGTTCCCTGGGCGACGGCGGAGTACGTGATCGTGGATGGCAGCGACCGCCTGCCGGTGGCGCCGCTGACCCTCAACGACCCGTTCCCGAGCACGCGCTCGGGTTTCTTCAAAGTCGTCTATCTGGTCGCCGCGCTGCCCGGCACCGATTTCGTCGCGTTCGCTCGCCACTGGTTGACCGTCCACACGGAGAATGTCCGCGCCACGCTGCTGGACGCCGGCGGCTTCCGCTACCTGGTGAGCATGAGCCTGGACCCCGCGAACGAGCCGTACGCGGGCATGGCCGAGCTCTATTTCCCCGACGCCACCGCCTGGGAACGCTATCGGCAACAGCTGCGCGCCGATGGCATGGAACGCTGGGTGGACCCGGATGCCACCCAGCTGCTGACTGCCGGTACCGAAATGATCGGAATTCCATGAGCGCCGGTATCAGGGTCCCGCCAGCGGAGACCCGCGTTGGCTGAACGCAAGGTCAGTGGCGTTACCTATCGTGACGCCGAGCAGGGCTACTTCGAGAAGCGGGGTCTGCGGCGTTATGCGGGCGTCTGGTCGCTGTGGGCGCTCGGGGTGGGCGCCGTCATCTCCGGCGATTTCTCCGGCTGGAACCTGGGCGTCGGACAGGGCGGCTTCGGCGGCTTTCTGATCGCCGTCGCGATCGTCACGGTGATGTATGTCGGCCTGTGCTGCTCCATCGCCGAGATGTCACCCGCGCTGCCTCATACCGGCGGCGCCTACTCCTTCGGCCGCTCGGCCATGGGTCCCTGGGGCGGCTTCGTCACCGGGCTCGCCGAGAACATGGAGTACGTGATCACCACCGCCGTGGTCTGCTACTTCGCCGCCGCCTACCTTCAGAACATCTTCGCCACGCCGGACTCGGCGCAGCCGGCGTGGTGGCTCGCGCTGTACCTGGTATTCGTCGGCCTCAACGTCTTCGGCGTCGAGGAGTCGCTTCGATTCGTGGTGTTCATCACCCTGCTGGCACTGGCGATTCTGCTCGTTTTCTACGTCTCTGCGATCCCGCAGTTCGAATGGGCCAAGCTCTGGAACATCCCCGCGGACCCCGGGCAGAGCACGTTCCTGCCGAAAGGCTGGCTCGGCGTCGGCGCGGCCCTGCCGTTCGCGATCTGGCTCTATCTGGCGATCGAGCAGCTGCCGCTCGCCGCCGAGGAATCCCACGACCCGAAGCGCGACATGCCGCGAGGGCTGCTGTGGGGCCTGCTGACGCTGATCCTTACCGGCGTGCTCGTCACCTTTCTGAACATGGGCATCGGCGGCGGCGCCGCCTACTTCGGCAACGACACGGAAGAGCCGCTGCTCGACGGTTTCAAGCTCACGATCGGCGTCAGCAACGCCAAGGTTCTGGGGCTGGTGGCCGTCGCCGGGCTGATTGCCAGCTTTCACGCCATCATCTACGCCTACGGGCGCAACATCTACTCGCTGTCCCGGGCCGGATACTTTCCCCGCTGGATGTCGGTCACCCACGGCCAGCGCAAGACGCCGTGGGTCGCACTGGTGGTGGGTGCCGCCGCGGGCTACGGCGTGCTGCTGCTGCTGCACGCCGTCGACCCGACCGGTTCCGGTGCCTTCGGCGGGGTGATCCTCAACATGGCCGTGTTCGGCGCGGTGATCGCCTACGCCATGCAGATGGCCGCGTTCCTCATTCTTCGACGGCGGTTTCCGCACATCCAGCGGCCCTACCGTTCGCCGCTCGGCAGCGCCGGCGCCTGGACGGCGCTGGTCATCTCGCTGGTGACCCTGGTGCTGCTGTTTGCCAACCCGGACTTCCGCCCCGGCGTCACCGGGGTCGCGATCTGGTTCGTGGCCGGCCTGGTCTACTTCGGCCTGATCGGCCGCCACCGGCTGGTGCTCTCCCCGGAGGAAGCGTTCGCCCTGACCGGCGGCGCCCACGGCCTGCCCCAGATCGAGGGCGTGGGTCATACCCGGGTGGCCGACACGACGTCAGAGGAGAGCCGGACGCCAGGCTGACCGAACGCGCGTCCTTCAGCCGGCTCAGATCGCGCCCGCGTCCCGCAGCGCCTGGATCTCCGCATCGCCGTAGCCGAGCGCGCGCAACACCTCGTCGGTATGCTCGCCGAGCTCCGGTGCCCGTTTCGGACCGACCTGCCGGACCTTGCTGACCCGCACCGGGTGATTGAGCACCAGCGGCACGTCCATCTCCGGGTCTGCCGGGGGCACCGCCATGGCGTTCATGATGATCTGCGGATCATCGAGAACCTCCTCGAGCCGCTGCACCCGGTTGACCGCCACCCGGGCTTCGCGAAACCGCGCCAGCCAGACGTCCGAGGGTTGCGACGCCAGGGCATCGGCGATGAGATCAGACAGCGCGCCCCGGTTCTCGAGGCGAAGTTCCTGCGAGGCGAAGCGCGCGTCGGCCAGGGCATCCTCGAGTCCGAGCGTGATCATCAGGTGCGAGAACTCCGCATCCCCGCGGACCATGGTGAGCTGCAGGTAGCGACCGTCGGCGGTCTCGTAGATGCGATTCATCACCGGTGGCACGGCGTTGCGCTCGCGATAGCCGGCCAGGTCGCCGCCGGCCAATCCTCCCTGGGCAATGCTCGCTGCCGACCACAGCCCGTTGGCGAGCAGCGATGTTTCCACCAGCGACCCCTCCCCGGTCCGCTCCCGGTGCAGCAGCGCGGTGACGATGCCCGCGTACAGCGCGACCGCGGTGGGATGATCGCCCATCCCCGGCAGGGCCTGCGCCGGCGGCGCGCCCGGTGACCGCACCAGATCCATCAGCCCGCTGCGAGCCCAGTAGGCGACCAGATCGAAGCCTTTGCCGTCACGGTCCGGCCCGGCTTCACCGTAGGCGGTCAGCGAGGCGTAGATGATCGCAGGATTCAGCTGCTCCACATCGTCGTACTCGAGCTTCAGGCTGCGGCGCACCGGAAACGGCTGGTTGGTGATGAACACGTCGGCGTCGGCGATCAGCCGGTGCAGCACTTCCATCCCCTGCGCCGTCTTCAGGTTCAGCGTGATACTGCGCTTGTTGCGGGCATCCATCTGCCAGAAGTAGTTGTTCGGCGCGTCCGGCGTGGTGGGAATGCTGGAGAGCACTCGCAGCAGGTCGCCCTGCCCGGGCTGCTCCACCTTGATCACGTCCGCCCCGAAGTCCGCCAGCATGGTTGCCGCCACCGGCCCGGCGATCACCGTGGCGATATCCAGCACCTTCAAGCCATCGAAGAGGTGTTCATCCATAGCCGTCACTCATAGCACCACGAAGCGGATCACCAGCAACGCCATCACCGCCTGAAACGCGAAGGTCAGCCACAGCGCCGCTCGAATCCCCGGGGACGGGGCCACCCGGCGGTCCATGCGCGCGCGCTGCAGCCACAGGGTGGCCCCGCTCTGCACCGGCAGAAAGATGGCCGCCATGAACGCGCCCACGCTCACCAGCGACACCGGGTTCTGCACGCCGAGATAGAACACGAAACCGAGCACCGGTACCAGGGACCCGTAGACGCGGATGATGGCGCGGCGCATGCCCATGTTGCGCCGCTCGAACACGCCCAGCTCGATCAGGTAGTCCGGCAGAAACCGGCTGCCGCCGCCGATGCCGGCCACGGCGCTGGAGAACAGGATGCAGAACGCCGCGCCGGCAAACAACCACAGGGCCCACTCGCCGAGGATTCGGGTGAACATGTTGGACAGCACGGCGATGGTCTCCAGACCCTGGGGGCGCTCGTCGAGGGTGTTCAGCACACCGGCGCCCAGCAGGAAGAACGGCACGGTGGCACAGGTGAGGATGACCAGGGTCACCCACACGTCGAGATGCACCACCCGGATCCAGCCCCGCGCCCGCTCCGGCCAGCGCGGATCGTCGCGGTCGTCGCCGATGAAGCTGGGATACCCCTTCTCGACGCACCAGTACGTGTAGGCGGAAACCTCACCGGAGTTGACGCCGGTGTAGCCGTAGGCCGCCAGCGCCAGGACCAGGTACTCCACCGGGAACTCGAAGGTGAAGCCGCGGGCAAGATCCTCGACGCTGATCCGGAACTCGGTCGTCTGCATGGTCACCGCGGTGATCAGGGTGCCCAGGGTGAACGCCATGACCAGGACCATGGCCACCCGTTCCAGACGCAGGTAAGAGCCGGTGTACAGAATCAACGACGTGGCCACGGCGATCAGCGCCGTCGCCCACAGCGAATCGAGCTCGGGCGCAATCAGCGTCAGCGCCTGGCCGGCGCCGCCGAGAATGCCTCCGAGGCTCATGATGCTGGGAAGAAAGCCGAGCAGGCCCAGCCAGATGGGCCATCCCACCCGCAGACGCGGCCCCGGCAGCCGGTTCAGCGCCCGCAGGTACGTGTCGCCGGAGGCAATGACGTAGCGGGTCAGCTCGGCCTGGACCAGCGATTTGCTCCAGCAGGACAGCAGCACCCACCACAGCGCCACCATGCCGGCCGCAGCGCCGAGACTCGACGTGAGGATCAGCTCCCCGGACCCGACGATGGTGCCGGAGATCACCACGCTGGGCCCGAGGTAGCGCACCCGTTGCAGCAGCCCCACCGGTGGCGCCCGCGGAGGCCCGGCGCCAACGGTGTACGGGTCGCGGATTGCCAGTGCCGGCGGCTCGTCAGGCAGGGCCACCTTCGGGCGCGGCGCACCGTCGTCCTGCTCCCCGTCGCGATCAGCCAACCGTCGTCCCCCTCAGCGCCGGCAAACAGCGCCGAGCATATCACCACCGCCCCGACCGTCATTGCAGGGCCTCACGATCGCCGCAGACGCGCACCAGCGCATATCGGGTTTGACGACTCCCACCCAGGCGGGACAAGGTAGACTCGTCAACCAGCGGAATCACACCATGAGCTTCGCTACCTGGTGCCTGATCCTCGGTGCGGGCGCATGGGCGACTTCCTACCTGCTGAAGTCGCTGTTCGTGGACCGCAGCGATGCCGACAACCCCATGCGCTCCCTGGCGATGGGGCTCGGTTACTTCGGCCTGGCCGCCATCGCGTGGGGCGCGCTGCTGATTTTCGTGCAGTACTTCTGACCAGAGAGTGAACGATGAATGGAGCCTGGCTACCCGGTCTGGCACTAGCCCTGCTGCTTCCCGCAGCGCAGTCCCTCGCGGAACGGGTGCAGGTGCCGCTGTCTCTCGACAGCCACGCCCTCGAGTCGCTGATCCGCGAGCGGGTCTTCACCGCCAGCGGCGATCGGCTGCGGCTGAACGACGACGGCAGCGGCTGTCAGTATCTCGACCTGAGACAGCCACGCGTCACCGTAGACAACGGCCAGATCCTGCTGCGGACGACCGCCGAGGCCCGCGCCGGCCGGGCCATTGGCGGGCGCTGCCTGCTCGCCCTGGACTGGCGCGGAGACATCGAGTTCGTCCAGCGCCCGCAGCTCGACACCGGGGCCGAGGCCCTCGTGCTGCACACCGACTCCTGGCGCGCGCTCCGCCCCGACGGCAGCGTCGACACCGTCTCCACCACCATCGGCCGCTGGATCGAGCAGTTCCTGCCCGCCGACCTCAAGAACACCCGCATCAGCTTCGCCGGGCCGATGGCGCAGCTGCGGGAGGTTCTCGGCTACCACGTGCCGGCCGGCAGCGGGATCAGCCCGGACAGCCTCGGGCTCGACGCCGTGCAAGCCGGTCCAGACCAGGTCACGCTCACCATCGGGGTCGACGTGGCACCCGCGCCAACGTCGACGCCGGCCGCGGAGCCAGCCCTGACGGAGGCCGAGATCGCGCAGCTGGAGCAGCAGCTCGCCAGCGTCGATGCCTTCTTT
Organism: Pseudomonadales bacterium; assembly: GCA_041608775.1. Classification (GTDB taxonomy): domain Bacteria; phylum Pseudomonadota; class Gammaproteobacteria; order Pseudomonadales; family Azotimanducaceae; genus UBA7803. The sequence goes on from JBFISC010000001.1 coordinate 49,398, forward strand.
ACCTACACGATCCGCAACCTCGACGGGGAAGCCGCCGACGTGGCACCAGAGCTGCTCGCCGTGCTGGTAGAGCTGCGCCGGGACCTGACGACGTTGCTGCGGGAACCCGCCCGCCTTGGCGATGCGTCGGCGCGACGCCTGTTCATGTCGGCCTGGGAAGGGCTTGCCCCGGTGCTGCACACGGTCGCCGCCCAGCAGACGGACTACGGCGAAGCGGTCCGTTACCTGACGTTCGTCGGTGCGGGGGATGCCCTGCGGGCCCTGGACGAGATCGGGCCGGCGGTGGGCATCGACATCTCCGCGGAAGGATTGCGCCGCCTGGCGCGGCTGCTGATCCCCGACGACACCCAGGATCCCCTCGACAGCTCCGACGCGGTGGACGCGCAGCTGCGCCGTTCGCTCGGCTTCGGGGATCCACTGCCGCCACCCCAGAACGTCAACGACACCACGTGGATCGACCGCTGGCTCGACGCGCTGATACCTCCGGCCATGGCCGCCGGCATGGCCGCCGGCATGGCCGCTCCCGGCCTCGATCCGGCAATCGCCAAACGCCTCAACAACTGGGTCCCGAAGAACCGCGACATGAACGAGTACCTGCCGATGGTGCGGGACGTGCTCGAGCACGTCGTGGCGCAGCAGCTCAAGAGCGGCGGACTCGATGATCGCTACCGGAAGCTGTTCCGCTGGCTGGTCTTCGCGGCGGCATGGCAGGAGAGCTGCTGGCGTCAGTTCGAGGCAAAGAACGACAAGCGGGTTCCAGTGCAGTCGGGCTCCGGGGACCTCGGCGTGATGCAGATCAACCCCCGGGTCTGGCGGGGGCTGTACGACCTGCACGGCCTGCGCTGGGACATCGTCTACAACGCCCGCGCGGGCGCCGACATCCTGCAGCACTATCTGACCGACTACGCGCTGCGTCACCGCGAGCACGAACGGGGCGGCAACGTCGACAATCTGGCTCGCGCCACCTACGCCGCGTACAACGGCGGCCCGAGGCAGTACGCGAGGTATCGCAGCGGGGCAGCCCGCGCGGACGAGCTGTTCTACCAGAAATACCAGCAGGTGAAGCAGAAGGATCTGGCCGTGTTCGCCTGCTACGGCGGTTAGCGGCGCGGCCGGCGCCTGCCGGCCCGCCATCGTACAATGCGCCGCTGAGCCGACGCTTTGCAGCAACAGAGAGGAGCCCGCCCTTGTCCGTCGTCCATACCTTCGCCGGCAACCCGCTCGATCGCGCCGACGTCAAGCGTCGCGATCCCGAGTGGCTGGAAGCCGCCGCTCGCGCGGAAGACACCCGCATCCTGCCCCTGCATCAGCTCAACGTGCTCGTCGACGCGCTTGGCGGCGAGCCACGGCTCGGGTGGCTGAAGCACGACCAGATGCGCTGGCTCGACGTGGACGTGCCGCCCGTGTTCCTGGGCCTGGATGCCGGTGGCGTGGCCCATTTCGCCCAGGACATCTCCGACGTGCACGACCCCAACCACGAGCTCAACCTGCCCGACGGGCTGTCCTTCCAGGAGTCCCGGACCGCGGCGATGGCGCTACCCGGGCCGGAGACCGGGATTCTCGCGCAGGCACGCGCTCAGGTGGGCTGGCACGAGCGCCACCAGTTCTGCAGCGTGTGCGGCGAGCGCACGGTACAGGCCAAGGGTGGCCACGTCCGCGAGTGCCCGGCATGCTCGGCGAGCCATTTCCCACGCACCGACCCCGTGGCGATCATGCTGATCGTTAACGGCGACCGCTGCCTGCTCGGCCAGA
>JBFISC010000002.1:0-42987 GCA_041608775.1 Pseudomonadales bacterium
CATCGACGCCGAGGTGATCGATGAGCTCGCGAAGGTGCATGGGGTGGGCGCGCAGGTGGCTGCCATAACCGAGCGCGCCATGCGAGGCGAGCTGAAGTTCCGCGACAGTTTCAGGGCCCGGGCTGCGCTGCTCAAGGGCCTGTCGGAAACGGCGCTCCGGCAGGTGACGGAGTCGGTCGCACTCAACGACGGCGCCCATCGCCTGATCCGGGCGCTCAAGCTGTTCGGCTACAAGACCGCCATCCTGTCCGGCGGGTTTCAATACGTGGGCGAACACCTGCAGCGTGAGCTCGGCATCGACTACGTGCATGCGAACCGCCTGGTCATCCGCGACGGTGTCATGACCGGCGAGGTGGATGGCGTCATCGTCGACGCCGAGCGCAAGGCCGAGCTGCTGCTGGAGATTGCCCGCCGGGAAGGCATCTCCCGGCAACAGACCATCGCGATAGGCGATGGCGCCAACGACCTGCCCATGCTGAGCGCCGCCGGCCTCGGCATCGCGTATCACGCCAAGCCCCTGGTGAAGGAGAGCGCCAGCCATGCCATCTCCAATTTCGGGCTCGACAGCGTGCTCTACCTGCTGGGGTTCTCCGACCGCGACATCGAGACGGCGCTATCGGGCTGAGACCGTTCGTGGAGCAGTACGGTTGGGGGCCGTTCCGACGTCGTGCGCGTCAGACGGTCTCAGCCCTCGCTCGACAGCGGTGCGGTCACTTACGTCGTTGGGGGGTCAGCTGCCAAGGTGAAGGAAGCGACGCTTTAGCGCCGGGTTCGCGGGTCGACGGTGATACGCCAGCGACGCTGCGGGGACCCTCTCTTTCAGCCGTCGCTTCCGCAGCCCTAGTCGTCGCTGCTGAAGTCGAAGTCCATCTCGGTGGACGGCTCCTGCAGGTAGTGTCCTTGGATGTAGTTGGCGCCAGCCTGCCAAAGCGCCGACAGCACCCCGGCACTTTCCACCATGGGAATGATGGTCAGCTTGCCGTTGGCCTGGAGGCCGCGGATCATGCCGGTCAGCTCGTCCTTGAGCTCGGGGTTTTCCTTCAGCCGCTCGATGTGGGTGCCGTCCAGCTTGACGAAATCCACGGGGAAATGCTCGAGCAGCTCCATGTGATTGTCCTGCAGCCCGAACCGCGACAGGGACGACCGGCAGTGCATTGCCTTCAGGCCCTCGATGAACTCCCGGGTCTGGCGCACCAGGTCGCTGGCATCCTGCTCGGTAACCTGGAAGATCACCGCATCGCTCGGCAGGCGGGCGGCCTTGATGGCGACGCTGAGCCATTGCAGGAACTCCGGGTCGCCGACGCTGTTGGCCGTCAGGTTGATGGTCAGCCGCGTGTTGTGACCCCGGGCCCGGTGAGAGGTCAGCATCTTAATGGACTGCAGAATCACCCAGCGGTCGATCTTCGCGGCGACCCCGTGATCGATGGCGGTTCGCAGGAACTCTCCGGGCGAGATCTTCTGGCCTTCGCGATCCATCATCCGCAGGAACACCTCGTAGTGCTCGTCGGAATCGCCGCGCAGGCTGATGATGGGCTGGAACAGCAGCATGAACCGCTGGTTGTCGATGGCGTCGTTGATCTGCGCGAGTATCTGGCCGGCCTCGCGGTCCGGCTCCTCCCGGGCGACCTCCTTGGTGAGGAGGTCGATGCGGTTGCCGCCAGCGGATTCCGCTCGCACCGCGGCGGCGAATGCGGTGTTCAGGGCCGCGTCGAGCACCTCGTCGCCGCTACCCTGCTGTTCCTCGTCGAGCTCGGTCCCACCGATGGAAACGGTCACGCGCATGGTCTTAGCGCGCACCTCGGTCATCAGCCCTTCCACGGTTTTGCGCAGCGATTCCACCCGCTCGAGGACGTTGGCGCGATCGGCGTCGGTTACCGCGCAGGCGAACTGATGGGGGCTGAGGCGTGCGCATGGTCGGTTGTCGAGCTGCTCCCGCAGTACCTCGAGAACACGCGTGCCGATCTGCTCGGCGACCTGCAGGCCATGGGTCTCCTGCAGCTTGGCGAAGGCGTCGATCTGAACGACCAGCACCGCCCGGTGTGCCTGCACGCTGGTTAGCATGGCGCGGGAGGCATCGAGGAAGTCCGCAACTCCCGATGGCCCGCTGCTGCCGTTGCCGGTCGCGTGGTCGCCGTTATGCGTCTCAGCGCCACCGGCTGGGTTGACGGCGACGTTCGATTCTGCGCCCGGGTCGCTGTCTGAGGGCGCCTGGGCGCCGGCGTGGCCGGTGCGCACCGTAACCTGCATGCACGCTTCGCCTTCGTACTCGGCGTGGGCCAGGGTCATGTTGCCGGCGATCTCCTGGCCGTCGGTTGAGCGACCGACGAACTCTAGCGTGCGCTCCTCGCCGTCCTGGCGGAAACGCTTGAGCTCCTGCTTCAGCGTTTCGGCGCTGTCCGCCGTGAGCAGATCCATGAGCGGTAGCCCGAGCAGGTCGTCGGCGTCCGAGAAGCCGAACAGCTTGAGGTATCCCGGGTTGGCATGAATGTGCATGCCTTCGTGAACGTAGGCGATTGCAGCCCGCGAGCTCTGCAGAAGCAACTGGCAGCGTTGCTCTGCTTCCTTTAGGGCCCGGTCCAGCTCGGTCATGCGCTGGCCGCGGCAGACGTGGGCCAGCTCGCGCTTGAACACCAGCACCAGCTCGTCCGGGTCGGTCTGCGAGACCACGTCGGCGGCGCCCAGGCGCATGCCCTCCGTGGTGGAGATGGTGTGGTCAGGGGGGTTGACCAGGATGATCGGGACGTGGGGAGCCCGGGTTTTCAGCTGTGGCAGCAGCTGCTCGAGCTGCGGCAGGTTGGCGTTGCACAGCATCAGGTCCGCGGAGCTCAGCGCCTCGCCCGCCTTGGGCAGATCGACGAGCCGCATGCGGGTTGCGATACCCGCGTCGCGCAGCATTGAATCAAACTCCTGGGCTGTGTTCTCCGAAGCTTCGGCGATCAGCAGGCGCACCGGCGCATGTGTGGAGTGCTCGGCGGACATATCCTTCTCAAGACTTGCGTGTCCATACTGCCGGCGCCTTCCTGGCTGCGCTCGGCTCGTCTTACTGGTCGCTCATCTTCAAGGTGACCTGGGAGTTTTCCAAGTAACCAGACAGCATTCGGTAGGTGAACTGGTTCACGCTTTCCGTCCGCAGCACGCAATTGGTGAGTTGCACGGTGCTGCGAACGCCCTGCTTCTGGACGTGGATTTTCTGCCCGGGCTGGAACGGCACGCGGGGCGTGATCAGGGTGGCCGGCTGGCCGATGGGGGTGAGCTCCGGCAGCATCAGGGCACGGGCGTAGCTGGTAGGGCCGCCGACCTTCTGGATGACCCGCGCCGCAACGGGAATCGCGCGTGGTGCCAGCAGCTCGACGCCCATGGCGGTACCGTCCTGGTTCTGGCGGATCCAGCGGACCACGGCGATGCACCAGCGATTGTCGGCGGGTTCGCGCAGGGCGAGCACCTCGCCAGTCTGCAACTGCGCCGGCAGCGGGTCGTTCCAGCGGATCTGGTAGCCACCGGGGCTGGTGTCGATGGCGGAGGTGTCGAACACCTGGTGCGACAGGGCGTCCGCAGCGTTGCCCGTCGCCTCCCGGGGACGGCGGTTGCGGCCCTGACGCAGGATGCGGTCGGGATCTTCGATGTTGGGGTTTACGGGAATTCTGGCGCTGACATCGAAGGCGTCGTCCCAGACGTCCTTGACCGCCTGAGGGCGGTGCCGCTCGCGGTTGTCCCGGTCGAGCAGAAACGGGTTCAGCTCCGCGCCGAGATAGGCGTCCGGCTCGTCGATCAGGTCCCTGAACTCAACGCCGCCGGACAGGAAGTAGTGGGCTGAGCGAAGGCCCACGCACACTTTGATCGTGCCGGACGTACCGGTCCGGCGATGGGTGCGCTCATGCATCTCGCCCCACGCATCCACCAGGTGGCGCAGCTGACCCTCCGGGGTGCCGTCGGGAATCTTCAGGGTGCAGTTCATGCCGCGCAGGTAGGATTCGAGCTGGTACACCAGCACATCGGTACGGATGCCGCGCGGCTCCACCGCGTCGTGCATCAGCCGCTTGTAGATTGGGCCCTGATCGGACTCCAGGTCCACGGCAAACAGCGCTGAGGTGGCATCAGGCTCAAGGGCAACGTACCCGGCCCAATCCTCCAGGCAGTTGAAGACCTCCGCCAGCTGGCGGTGGCGCAGCTGGTTCGGCTTGCAGCTGGCCAGCAGCAGTGAGCGCAGGTATGCGTTCATGGGCGTGGTCTGCGGCTTGGTGTGGTTCTCGGCGTCTTCCAGCTTGTTTTCCGCAGCTCCGAGCCGTTCCGCGAGGAGGTACAGCTGATTCAACTCGAGCCACAGTCGGTCTGCCGGCTCCACGTAGAACTGCAGGGTTCGCAGCAGGGTCCGCGACAGGTCTGAGAGCGCGCGGTGGATGGCCAGCGGAAGGATCTCGCGGTCGGGATCGCTTTCCGTGCGCCCCGCGAGGGCCGCAACCACCACGCTCTTGTAGCCGGAGCACAGGTTGGTCTGGAGACGCTGGGCGAGCCGCGCGATGGCGTCGCCGTGCGCCGGCGAGGTCGCCGCATTGCGGTCCAGGCGCGCGCACAGATAGTGCAGGCTCGGTCGAATCTGCTCCAGCAGAGCCATCCTGGACTCCGGGGCAACGGCCAGCCGGGCGATCTCCCAGGTTGCCTGGCGCACCTGCGCGGCGGTATCCGCCGTGTTCGCCATGGGCAGCGCGATGATCCAGTCCGCGAGCGCGGTAGCGTCGGTATCGCAGAAGGAAAGATGCTCGAGCTCGGCTTGGGGAGCGCTGATTCTGGTCTTGGGTACTTCGCTCATCTGGTCGGTGTGATCGGCCCGTGCTGAAGATTGTTGAGAGGCTCAGACGCTTTGTGAGTATAGAGAAATCCCAGCCGCCAATCAGTGAAATCACCACAGCATCGGCGTTATCATGCGCGCCGCTTTCGTACCAGGTAACCGCGACATCATGGCGAGCTATTCCACCAACGAATTCAAGGCGGGGTTGAAGGTGCTGCTGGAGAGCGAGCCCTGCGTGATTCTCGAGAACGAATTCGTCAAGCCCGGCAAGGGGCAGGCGTTCAATCGGGTGCGGTTGCGCAACCTGATTTCCAATCGGGTCTGGGAACGTACCTTCAAGTCCGGAGAGTCGCTGGAAGCCGCCGACGTGCTCGAGCTCGACATGGAGTACCTGTACACGGACGGCGAGTTCTGGCACTTCATGAAGACCGACGGCAGCTACGAGCAGATCGCCGCGCCGGAGACCGCCGTGGCGGATGCCAGCCAGTGGCTGAAGGAGCAGGAGTCTTACCAGATCACCCTGTGGAACGATGTCCCCATCTCGGTGACCCCGCCCAACTTCCTCGATCTGGAGGTCGTGGACACCGATCCCGGCCTGAAGGGCGACACCGCTCAGGGCGGCACGAAACCCGCGACCCTCTCAACCGGCGCGGTGGTCAAGGTACCGCTGTTCATCGAGGTCGGCGACGTCCTCAAGGTTGACACCCGCACCGGCGAATACGTCAGCCGGGCCAAGGGCTGACCGGTCGCCGCCTCGGCAGCCCGGGAGCGGCCAACGTGACTCAAGAGGCGAGCGGCCGCACCGAGTGGCGCCCGGCGTGCTCCATTGCTGCACTCGGGGCTCGTGCCCGGCTGCTGCGCGACGTGCGGGAGTTCTTCCATGAGCGGGACGTGCTCGAGGTGCAGACGGCCACCCTCGCCGCTGCCACCGTCACCGAGCCGGCGGTGGAGTCTCTGGCCGTCCCGGGGCTCGGCTATCTCCAGACCTCTCCCGAGTATCAGCTGAAGCGGCTGCTCGCAGCCGGGGCCCCGTCGCTCTACCAGCTCGGACCGGTGTTCCGCGCCGGCGAGGCGGGGCGCCGCCACACTCCGGAGTTTGTCATGCTGGAGTGGTATCGGCTGGGCTTCAGCGACGTCGAGCTGATGGCGGAGGTTGCGGCGCTGGTGGACCTGGCGCTGGGACCACAGCCGGTGCAGACCCTCAGCTACCGGGAGGTCGTGGCGCGGGCAGCCCCCGATCCCGGCGAGTCACGCCTCAGCGTCCGGGAGGCCCTGGACCTGCGTTTCTCGGCCGGCCTCGACACGCTCGGCAAGGGGCGGTTTTTCGTCACCGATTACCCAGCGGACCAGGCGGCGCTGGCGCGGCTGCGGCCGGGCGATGCCTCGGTGGCCGCGCGCTTCGAGCTGGTGGTGGACGGGCTCGAGCTCGCGAACGGCTACTGGGAGCTCGGCGATGCGGCCGCCCTTGAGCAACGGTTCCGGCGCGATCAGGCCGAGCGGCGGGCGCGCGGTCAGTGGGTGCCGGAACTCGACCAGCGGTTTCTCGCCGCCATGGCCCACGGATTGCCCCAGTGTGCTGGCGTGGCCCTGGGCTTCGACCGGCTGCTGATGCTGAAGCTGGGCGCTGCAAGCCTGCACGAGGTCATGCCTTTTCCAATCGATCGGGCCTAGCTCGTTCGGGCGCAGGACGGGCGCGTCGAGAAGCGGGCAACGATCAGACGACGAACCGGCCGAGGCGCTGGCCGACGCGAACCCTTTGGCCGGAACGGATCGCATCGTCCCAGCGCACCCGCCCCGGCTCGAAGCAGACGATCACCGTCGACCCCAGCAGGAACCGGCCGATTTCCGCGCCGCGCTCGAACGCCAGGTCCCAGCGATCGTGCCGGAAGCTGCGGTAAGGGGACTCAGGGCCGTCCCACCGGGTATCGATGCTGGCGACGATCAGCGCACCCACCAGCACGACCAGCATCGCGCCCTGGGCGGTCTCGAACCGGCACGCCAGGCGCTCGTTGCGGCAGAACAGGTCGGACACGGCGGCCTCGGTGCGGGCGTTCACCGAGAACAATGCGCCCGGCAGCGCGCTGGTGGCGGTCAGGCTGCCGGCCGCCGGCAGGTGGACCCGGTGGTAGTCGCGAGGCGCCAGGTAGACGGTGGCGAAGCTGCCGCCATGGAACTCCTTCGCGCCCACGTGGCTGCCGCCGGTGAGGGAGTCCAGGCGGTAACTGGTGCCCTTGGCCTGCAGCAGCCGGTCGCCGTCGATCTGCCCGGCCTGACTCACGGTGCCGTCCGCGGGGCTGAGCACCGCCAGCGGGTCCGGGTCCAGGGGCCGGGCATCTGCGCGCAGGGCCCGGGTGAAGAAGTCGTTGAAGGTGGCGAAGTCGTCCAGGCTGGTGCGCTCCGCCTCGCTCAGGTCCACGCCGTAAACCCGGGCGAAGCCATGCACGAAGGGCTTGCGGATCCAGCCCGCCGTGCTCGCCGCGAGCCGGCCGGTGAGGCGCGACAGCGCGTGCTGGGGCAGCAGCCGCTGCAGCGCCGCGAACAGCTCGTTCACCGGCCGCCCCCGTCGGGCCCGCCGGGCGCCGGGCCTGTCACCACCGGCAGGTCGTCGCGATTGCCCCACTCTCCCCAGGAGCCGTGAAAGGCGCGGATGTCGAAACCGAGCAGCCTGCCGACCAGGTAGGAGAGCCCGGAGCGGTGATGGCTCTGGCAGTGGGTGATCACCCGCCTGTCGCGGCTGATGCCGTGCGCACCGAGGAGAGATTCCAGGTCCTGCACCAGGCGCAGCGCGCGGTCCGGATCCCGCAGCCGCAACCAGTCGAGGTTGACGGCGCCGGGAATGTGGCCGGCGCGCCGCGAGCCGCTCTTCTCGCCCCGGTATTCCTCCGGCGAGCGGACGTCCCAGATCAGCTGCCCGGGATCGGCGACGGCGGCCAGCACGTCTTCTACCTCGGCGATGGGCCCGGGGTCGACGTTCAGCCGCGGGCGGGTTGGCTCCGGGCGGCTACCGGGGCCGGATTCCAGCGGCAGGCCGGCGGCACGCCAGGCGTGCACCCCGCCGTCCAGATACGACCAGCGCGGGTGCCCGATCACGTCCAGGGTCCAGATCAGGCGTCCGGCCCAGCCGCCGCCCTCGTCGTCGTAGACCACCACATGCAGGTCTTCCTGCAGCCCGAGGGCGCCGAACAGGGATTCCAGGCGGGACCGGTCCGGCAGCCGCCCCGGTGCCGGCGGGGTGCCGGCGACCAGCGCTCCGGGCTCCACCAGCACCGCGCCGGGAAGGTGCGCCTGCTCGTAGGCGGGTGCCGCCGCGACGTGGACCAGGCGGATACCCGCACGGGTCGGGTCGCCGAGCGCCTCAGGCGCGATCAGTGGGGGCAGCGATTCGGTCACGGGTCGGCTCCAGCCGGGTTGGGCGAGCCGCGTATGGTAGCCGACCGGCCGCGGCGGCGCAGATTCCGGGTGGGTCGGTGGCGGTTTCGCCGGGACGCTGGATAATGGGGGCGGAAGCTTTGGACTCGAGGAAGCGGAGGCAGCTTGGCAGCGGCGCACCTGGTATGGATGGACATGGAGATGACCGGGCTCGACCCGGAGAAAGAGCGGATCATCGAGATCGCCACCATCGTCACCGACAGCGACCTCGGGGTGGTGGCGGAGGGCCCGGTGCTGGCCGTGCATCAGCCGGAGTCCCTGCTCTCCGCGATGGACGATTGGAACCAGAGCCACCACGCCGCTTCCGGCCTGCTCGAGCGGGTGCGGAAATCGGCGGTCTCGGAGCGCGAGGCGGAGGCGGCGACGCTGGCGTTCCTGGAGCAGCACGTGGAGAAGAAACGCTCGCCGCTGTGTGGCAACACGATCTGGCAGGACCGTCGGTTTCTGTCACGCTACATGCCGACCCTCGAGGACTATCTGCACTACCGGATGGTGGACGTGAGCAGCATCAAGGAGCTGGTGGCGCGCTGGCGCCCGGATCTCATGGCCGGCTTCAGCAAGCGCAATGAGCACACCGCGCTGGCGGACATCCGCGAATCCATCGCCGAGCTTCGCTACTATCGCGAGCACTTCCTCCGCCACCAGCCGCCGGCCGTCGCCGCAGACGCGGATGCCGGTGAAGGAGCTGACCCATGACCACACTGCTCGGCATTCCCGGAAGCCTGCGGCGCGGCTCTCTGAACCGGGCGCTGCTGGACAACGCCCGCGCGCTGGCCCCCGCCGGCGTCACCGTCGAGCTCGCCGGGCTGGACGGTATTCCGCTGTATGACGGTGACCTGGAGGACCGCGACGGCATCCCGCCGGCGGTTGCCGAGCTGAAGGAACGGTTTGCCGCCGCCGACGGGGTGCTGCTCGCGTCGCCGGAGTACAACGGCTCCATGCCCGGAGTGCTGAAGAACGCCATCGACTGGTTGTCCCGCCCGCCCCAGGACACCGCCCGGGTGTTCGGCGATCGGCCCGTGGCGGTGCTCGGTGCGACCCCGGGTCGGCTCGGAACCATCCTCGCCCAGGACGCCTGGCTGTCGGTGCTGCGGACCCTGCGCATGCGGCCGTGGTTTGCCGGCCGGCTGATGGTTTCCGGCGCCCACGAGCTGTTCGACGCCGACGGGGTGCTCAGCGATGACCGGACCCGGGACCAGCTTGCCGCGTTCGTGGCGGGATTCGCGCGCTTTGCGGCAAGCGCGCGGAGCGGGACTGCCGAGGACTGACCCGGCTGCGGCAGGCGCGGTCAGTCGCCGCCGCGGGTGCCCTCGCCGGCAGCGCGCGCCTGCAGTCGCTCCAGGGCCCAGTCGATGTGCTCGCGTACCAGGGGTGATGCCGTGCCCCGGCGTTCGCGCAGGGCCGCAAGCGCTGGCGGCGAGGCGGGACCGTTGCCGATGGCGACCGCCAGATTGCGCTGCCACTGGGGGTAGCCGGCGCGGCGGATGGCGGAGCCTTCGGTGCGGGCCAGGTACTCCGGCTCGCTCCAGGCGAACAGCTCGAGCAGGGATGCCTGATCGAGCCCGTGGCGCGGCGTGAAGTCCCCCTCCCGGGTCAGCTGCGCGTAGCGGTTCCACGGGCAATGCAGCTGGCAGTCGTCGCAGCCGAACACCCGATTGCCGAGCAGCGGCCGCAGCGGTTCCGGAATGCTGCCCTTGTGCTCGATGGTCAGGTAGGAGATGCAGCGGCGCGCATCCAGCTCGCGGGGGGCCACGATGGCGTCGGTGGGACATACGGTCATGCAGGCCCGACAGTTGCCGCAGTGGTCTTCCCGCGACGGGGCGTCGACGGGCAGAGGCAGATTGGTGAAGATCTCGCCCAGGAAGAACCAGGAGCCGGCCTCGCGGTTGAGCAGCAGGGTGTGCTTGCCGATCCAGCCGAGGCCGGCCTTCTCGCCCAGCGCTTTCTCCAGCACCGGTGCCGAATCGGTGAAGGCCCGGTAGCGTGCGTCCAGGTTTCCCGCTGCCGCGTCGATCCGTCGCGCCAGCCGGGCCAGCCGCTGGCGCACTACCCGGTGGTAATCGCGGCCGAGGGCATAGCGGGAGACGTAGGCCCGGGTCGGGTCATCGAGGATGCGCACGGGCACGGCCGCGTCCGGCAGATAGTCCATACGCGCAGCGATCACCCGGGCGGTGCCGGGTTCCAGCAGCGCCGGGTCCAGCCGCTTGGCGACGTTGCGCGCCAGGTAACCCATCTCGCCGTGGCGGCCGGCCTCGAGCCAGGCGCGGTAGTGCTTGCGGTACCGGGACAGATCCGTATCGGTGATGCCGAGCTGCTGGAAGCCCAGCGCCTCTCCCCAGCGCCGGATGTCGGCGGCGAGCGCGTCGAAGTCCAATTCCGTAGCCGTTCCCTGAGTCCGGACGAGATGCCAGTATAGGACCATGATCCCGCTTCAGACTTCTCAGCCAGCGCTCTACACGGCGGCTCAATGCCGCGAGCTCGACCGGCTGGCCATCGAAGATCACGGGATCGCCGGCTTCGAGCTGATGCAGCGGGCCGGGCGAGCGGCATTTCGCGAGCTGCTCCAGCGCTGGCCCGACGGTCGGCGCGTGGTGGTCTGTTGCGGCAAAGGCAACAACGCCGGGGACGGCTATCTGGTTGCCGGGCTGGCCGCTGAGATCGGGCTCGACGTTGCCGTCTGGCAACTCGGCGATCCCGGCGATCTGGAGGGTGATGCGGGCCGCGCCCGGGACTGGGCTGCCGGTCGCGGCGTGCGCCCGCGCCCGGGGCCGCCGGCCGCTCTGGACGGCGACGTGGTGGTGGACGCGCTGCTCGGCACCGGCCTGCGCGGCGAGCTTCGCGGCGACTTCGCGGAAACCGCCGCGGTCATCAATGCCAGCGGCCTGCCGGTTCTCGCCATCGACATCCCCACCGGCATCAGCGCCGACACCGGCGCGGCGGCTGCGGCGGCGGTGCGCGCCACCGTCACCGTCACTTTCATCGGCCGCAAGCTGGGGCTCTTCACCGGACCCGGCGTGTCCCATGCCGGCCGGGTGGTGTTCGATGATCTCGGGGTCCCTGGCGCCGTGTACCGTGCCTTTCCCGGCTGCCCGCTGTTGCACTACCGGAGCCTGGCCGCCCGCTACCGGCTGCCGCCGCGGGACGCCAACGCGTACAAGCATGCCCTCGGCCATCTGCTGGTGATCGGCGGCGACCGCAACATGGGCGGCGCGCCGCTGATGGCGGGGGAGGCGGCGCTGCGCACCGGTGCCGGCATGGTTACCATCGTCACCCGGGCCGAGCACCGTCCGGCGATCCTGTCCCGGCGGCCGGAGCTGATGGTGGTGGACGCCGACGATGCGGCGGCCCGGCGGAGCGTGCTGGACAGGGCCAGCGCGCTGGTGCTCGGTCCGGGGCTCGGCCAGGCGCCCTGGGGCGAAGCGCTGCTGCGCGAAGGGCTGGCTGCCGGGCTACCGACCCTGCTGGATGCCGATGGCCTGACCCTGCTGGCGCGGGTGGGGCTGCGGATCGAGGTGCCGCTGGTGATGACGCCGCACGCCGGCGAAGCCGGCCGGCTGCTGGGGCGCACCAGCGGCGACGTGCAGTCAGATCGGCCCGGCGCCGTGCGGGACCTGGCGCGCCTTGCCGGCGGTGCCGCCGTGCTCAAGGGTGCTGGCTCGCTGATCGCTGCCGCCACGGGCTCGGGTGGGGACACCGGCGCCGGGCTCGAGCTGCTCGGGGTGTGCGGTCACGGGAATCCGGGCATGGCATCCGCCGGCATGGGCGACGTGCTGAGCGGCGTCATCGGCGGTTTCCTCGCTCAGGGGATGGGTGTGGCCGATGCCGCGGTGGCGGGCACCTGCCTGCATGGCTTCGCCGCGGACCGGGCGGCGCTGGTTCGCGGCCAGCGCAGCCTGCTGGCCACCGACCTGCTGGAACCGTTGATGGAGATTCTGGCCGACGAGGAGCGGGCGTGGCCGTGAGCGCGGCGGCCCCCGAGTCGGCGTGGCTCGCGGACGAAGCGGAGACCGTGGCGTTCGGCGAGCAGCTGGCGGCGCGGCTGCGTCCCGGGATGCTGGTGTTCCTGCAGGGCGAGCTCGGCGCCGGCAAGACCACGCTGGTGCGCGGCATACTCCGCGCCCTCGGCCACCCGGGCGCCGTGAAGAGCCCGACCTATACCCTTCTGGAACCTTACGACCTTCCAAGCTGTCTGGTGTATCATTTTGATTTTTACCGGATCGTCGACCCGCAGGAGCTCGAATTCATTGGTCTCGACGAGCTCCTGGACAGCGCGGCGATCAAGCTGATGGAGTGGCCGGAGCGGGCGGCCGGGTCGCTGCCGGCACCGGATCTGGTGGTGCGGATGCGGGTGGCCGGTGAGGGCAGACGCATTGAGATGGACTTCCTTGCCTGACGCGGTCACAACGCTGGCCGCCGGGGATCGCAGGTGCGCCCGGGCGCTGCTCCCGGGGCTCGTGCTGTGGCTCGCGGTCGTGGCGTCGGCCCAGGCGGCCAGCGGCCGGGTCGACGGGGTCCGGATGCACGAGGCCCCGGACTACACCCGGGTGGTTTTCGACACTTCCGGTCCGGTGAGATACGAGGTCTTTACCCTGGACAACCCGGCCCGGGTGGTCATCGACCTGAAGGACACCGGCGCCCGTCCGGGATTCGACCCGAGCATCAGCAATCCGCGCGGCGAGCGGGTGACCGCGGTACGCGCGGCGCCCCGCGGCGGCGAGTACCGGGTGGTTCTCGATCTCGCCCGCCGGGTGGAGCCGAAGAGCTTCACGCTCGATCCGGTGCCGCCCTACGGGCACCGGCTGGTGGTGGATCTGTATGCGGCCGGTCCCAGCCGGGCGGTGCCGGCGGCGCCGCCGCCGGAGGAGAAGCGCGATGTCGTCGTGGCCATCGATCCCGGCCACGGCGGTGAGGATCCCGGCGCCCTGGGACCGGATCGGATCATGGAAAAGGACGTGGTGCTGAGCATCTCCCGGCGCCTGGCGGCGCGCATCGATGCCATGCCCGGCTTCCGGGCGGTGCTGGTTCGGCGCGGTGACTACTACATCGCCCTGCGCGACCGGATCCGCATCGCCCGGGACCAGCGCGCCGATCTGTTCGTCTCCGTGCACGCGGACGCGTTCCGCAGCAACAGTGTCTCCGGCGCGTCGGTCTACACCCTGTCAGAACGCGGCGCCACCAGCGAGACGGCCCGCTGGCTGGCCGAGAAGGAGAACCGGTCGGACCTCATCGGCGGCGTGGGCGACGTCACGCTCGGGGACAAGGACGACGTGCTCGCCCACGTGCTGCTGGATCTATCCATGGACGCCAATCGCTCCGCCAGCGTCGAGGCCGGCGCCCGGGTGCTCGGCCACCTGGGCTCGGTGGCCAAGCTGCACAAGAATCGGGTCGAGCAGGCCGGGTTCGTGGTGCTGAAGGCGCCGGACGTGCCGTCGATCCTGGTCGAGACGGGCTACATCTCCAACCCGGCGGAGGCGCGTCGTCTGAATACCGCCGATTATCAGGAGCGGATCGCCGCGGCGCTGGCCAGCGGGATCCGTGACCACATGGAGCGGCACGCGCCGCCGGGCACGCTGCTCGCGGCCCGCCGCGACCGGGGCGACGTGCGCTACACCATCGAGACCGGCGACACCCTGTCGGAGATCGCCGCCCGCTATGGCACCAGCGCGCGGCGGTTGAAGGAAGCCAACGGCCTGCGCGGCGACGTGATCCGCGTGGGCCAGACCATCGTCATCCCCGCCGGCTGATGGCGCCGGAGCGGATTCACGAGCTCGGCAGCCTGGTCGCGAACCAGATCGCGGCCGGCGAGGTGGTGGAGCGGCCGGCGTCGCTGGTCAAGGAGCTGCTGGAGAACAGCCTCGACGCCGGCGCGCGCAGCATCCGGATCAGCACGGAGCAGGGTGGCGTGAAGCGCGTGCTGGTGCGCGACGACGGCCACGGCATTCATCGCGACGATCTGCGTCTCGCGCTGGCGCCCCACGCCACCAGCAAGATCATCTCCGCCGACGATCTGCTTGGGGTCGCGAGCCTCGGCTTTCGTGGCGAGGCGCTGGCAAGCATGGCCTCTGTGGCGAGAGTCAGAATCACCTCGCGCAGCGGCGACGCGGAGGTGGCGCATGCCATCGAGGTGGAAGGCGGCGTCGAGCGATCGTTCGGACCCGCGGCCCACCCGCCGGGCACCACGGTGGAGGTATCCGACCTGTTCTTCAACACGCCCGCGCGGCGCAAGTTTCTCAAGACCGAGCGCACCGAGCAGAGCCACGTGGATCAGGTGGTTCGGCGGATCGCTCTCGGGCGCTTCGACGTCGACTTCGAGCTGGTCCAGGGCAGCGGCCGCAGTGCGCTGGCGCTGCCGGCCGGGCGCCCGGAGAGTCGGCTCGCGCGGGTCCTGTCTGCCGAGTTCGTGACCCGCTCCGTGGCGGTGGACGAGGCGCGCGGCGAGCTGCGCCTGCACGGCTGGGTGGGGCTGCCGACCCATTCCCGCAGCCAGGCCGATCAGCAGTACTTCTTCGTCAATGGCCGGGTGGTGCGGGACAAGCTGGTGGCCCACGCCATCCGTCAGGCCTACCGGGACGTGCTGTTTCACGGGCGCCATCCGGTGTTCGTGCTGTACCTGGAGTTGCCCCCCGGCGGTGTCGACGTGAACGTGCACCCGACCAAGCACGAGGTGAGGTTCCGCGACGCCCGGGCGGTGCACGACTTCGTGTTCGGCAACCTCAACCGGGCGCTGCGCCAGGTACGTCCCGACACGGCGGCCTCGCCGGCGGCCTCGCCGGCGGCCCGGCCGGGGGTGGCTGAAGCGGGGTCCGGCCTCAGCTCGCGGCCGCTGCAGTCCCGACTGGGCTGGGCCCAGGGGTCCTCGCCGCCCGGCGGCTTTGCCGAGCTGGTCGCCAGGGAGACGGGTCCGGCAGCCGGCGGCGGTCCTGCCCCGAGCGGCTGGGTGCGTGATGCGCACGGGGTCGCCGCGCCGCCGCGGCCGGCCGCCGGCGACCTGCCGCCCCTGGGCTTCGCGCTGGGCCAGCTTCACGGCGTGTACATCCTGGCGCAGAACGCCGACGGGCTGGTGATCGTCGACATGCACGCGGCCCACGAGCGGGTGGTCTACGAGCAGCTCAAGACCCAGCTCGCCGGCCACAGCGTGCCCCGGCAGCGGCTGCTGGTGCCGCTGGTCCTGGACGTTGCCGAAGCGGACGCCGACGCCGCCGAAGCGGCGGCCGAGGCGTTGGCCGCGGTGGGGCTGGTGCTGGACCGCAGCGGTCTCACCAGCGTGACGGTGCGGGAGGTGCCGGCGCTGCTTTCCGGCGGCGATGTCGCGGGCCTGGCCAGGGACGTGCTGGCCGACTGCCATGCCCTGGGCGGCAGCGACCGGCTCGCCGAGCGCCAGGAGCGCCTGCTAGCCACCATGGCCTGTCACGGCTCGGTGCGCGCCAACCGCACGCTGACCCTGGCGGAGATGAACGCGCTGTTGCGGGACATGGAGCACACCGACAACGCCGGCCAGTGCAATCATGGCCGGCCGACCTATCTGGTTCGCTCCATGGCTGATTTGGACGCGCTGTTTCTGCGGGGACAGTAACCTGGAGCCGGCGACGCGCCAGGTACCGGCCGCGGTGGTGCTGGTGCTGACGGGGCCGACGGCCACCGGCAAGACCGAGGCCGCCGTCGCCCTGGCGGAGCGGTGTCCGGTGTCCCTGATAAGCATGGACTCGGCCATGGTGTACCGGGGGATGGACATCGGCACCGCGAAACCGTCCCCGGCCACCCTTGCCCGGCATCCGCATGCGCTGGTGGACGTTCGCGATCCTGCCGAACCCTTCTCTGCCGCGGATTTCGTCGCCGGCGCCGACGCGGCAGTCACCGCGGCCAGGCGTGCGGGTCGCCTGCCGGTGCTGGTGGGTGGCACCATGCTCTACCTGCGGGCATTCCGCGACGGCCTGGCGGAGCTGCCGTCCGCGGATCCGGCGCTGCGGGAGTCCATTGCCGCCGAGGGCGCGGCCCGCGGTTGGGCGGACCTGTACGAGGAGCTGGCGCGGGTAGATCCCATCGCCGCGGCCGGCACCCACCCCAACAACCGGGTTCGGGTCCAGCGGGCGCTCGAGGTTTATCGGGCCACCGGCATCCCGTTGTCCCGGTGGTGGGCCCGGCAGGCCGGCAACAGCGCCGCGGATCGACTCGGCGTGCGCCTGGTGGAGGTGGCGATCGTGCCGGCGCGCCGCAGCGATCTGTCCGCGCCCATCCGGTCCCGATTCGGCGCCATGCTGGAAGCGGGGCTGGTGGAAGAGGTTGCCGGGCTGCGGGCTCGTGGGGATCTCTCGCTGGCGCTGCCGAGCATGCGGTCGGTGGGTTATCGCCAGGTCTGGGGCTACCTCGAGGGCGATTTCGGCTTCGATGAACTCATCGACCGTGGCGCGGCGGCCACGCGGCACCTGGCAAAAAGACAAATTACCTGGCTGAATAGTTGGCCGGCGGTCACCCGGCTGAACCCGGCGCCGGGGCCGGTGCTGGCCCGGCAGATCGCCGGGATCCTTGGGATCTAGTCGCTTGAAATATCCCCGGTCAGTCTCCATATTTGAGCGGCGTCAGAACAAAAAGCCACCGCAAACGCACGGCACCAACGGCGGCGCAACGACTGGAGTCGTCCGGGCGCTCGGGCCATTCACCAGGAGACAGCCATGTCAAAAGGGCACTCGCTACAAGACCCTTATCTGAATACGTTGAGAAAAGAGCGGATTCCGGTGTCCATATACCTGGTGAACGGCATCAAGCTCCAGGGGCAGATCGAATCCTTCGATCAGTTCGTGGTGCTGCTGCGGAATTCGGTGAGTCAGATGGTCTACAAGCATGCGATCTCCACGGTAGTCCCGTCGCGCAACGTCAAGCTGACCCATCCGACGCCGCCGCCGGACGAGGCGGCTGGCAATTAACAACGGATCTGCTCCTCTCCGGCGAGGGCTACGGGCAGACCGCTGAGGAGCAAGATTGTTTTTCGAACGCCCCGAGGCAGGCCGACGTGCGGTCCTGCTGCACATCACCCTCAAGGGTAACGTTTCAGGTGTCGGTCCCGACAGCGCCGACGAGTGCGCCGAGCTCGCGCGCGCCGCCGAGATCGACGTGGTCACCCGGGTGGGCGGCAGCCGCAGCGCGCCCCATCCTCGCTGGTTCGTCGGCGAGGGCAAGCTCGAGGAGCTGGCGGCCACGGTACGATCCAGCGAGGCGGAGCTGGTGCTTGCCAATCACGAGTTGTCCCCGGGGCAGCAGCGCAACCTGGAGTCCCGGCTTGGCTGTCGCGTGATGACCCGGACCGAGCTGATCCTGCACATCTTCGCCGACCGCGCCCGGACCTACGAGGGCAAGCTGCAGGTAGAGCTGGCCCAGCTCAATCACGCCCAGACCCGGTTGGTGCGCGGCTGGACCCACCTCGACCGGCAGAAGGGCGGAATCGGTCTTCGAGGTGCCGGCGAGACCCAGCTCGAGCTCGACCAGCGGATGATCTCCGATCGGATCAAAGGCCTCGAGAAGAAACTCGGCACGGTCGCGCGGCGGCGCGGCCAGGGCCGGCGCCGCCGGCAGCGGGGTCACGTGCGCACGGTGTCGCTGGTGGGGTATACCAACGCCGGTAAGTCGACGCTGTTCAACGCGCTGACCGCCGCGCAGGTGAAGGTGGAAGACAAACTGTTCGCCACCCTCGATCCGACCATGCGCCGGCTGCAGGTGCCCGGCGTTGGCGGCGTGGTGCTGGGTGACACCGTGGGGTTCGTCAGCCATCTCCCTCACTCCCTCGTCGATGCCTTCAAGGCGACGCTGGAAGAAGTGGCCAATGCCGACCTGCTGCTGCATGTGGTGGACGCCAGTGCCGAAGACGTGGACTCGCGGGTGCGCCAGGTGAACGTGGTGCTGAAGGAGATCGGCGCCGATAGGATTCCGACCCTGATGGTTTACAACAAGACCGACGCGCTGCCCGGCGGTGCGGTCGCGAATGCCATGGGGTCGGCGGGATCCGGCATTGGCGTCAGCGCGCTCACCGGAGCAGGACTCGATCTCCTGGTGCGGACCATCGGCGAGCGGCTTGGCGTCACCGCCCCCACCGAGGTGCTGCTCGCGCCGGGCGAAGGTCGAACCCGCGCCTGGCTCTACGGCATCGGCGCGGTGCTGGATGAAGAGATCCGCGAGGACGGCAGCCTGGCGCTAACCGTTCAGGCCGACGCCGACCTGCTGGCGCGGCTGGCCCGGCGTGCCGGCGGCGACACAGGTTCTGTTGCGCCCCCGCAGGCCCAACCCTAAACTTTCCGGTCTTCTTGAAATGATGCATCCCGAGCAGTTGATGGAGCGAGTCTAGATGGCATGGAACGAGCCCGGCGGCGGCAAGGATCCCTGGGGTAACCGGGGCGATCAGGGGCCGCCGGACCTGGACGAGGCGTTCAAGAAGCTGCAGGCCCAGCTTGCCGGCATATTCGGCGGTGGCTCCGGCGGCGGTTCCGGCGCGCCCGCCATCAATCTGCGGCTGTTCGGCCTGATCCTCGTCGTCCTGGCCGTGGTGTACGGCTTTTTCGGGCTCTACCAGATCGACCAGGGCGAGCGCGGCGTGGTGTTCCGCTTCGGCGCCGTGCAGGACGACGTGGTCATGCCGGGCCTGCACTGGAACCCGCCGCTGATCGACGTGGTGCAGAAGGTCAACGTCACCCGGGTCAACTCGCACAACCACCAGGCGCTGATGCTCACCGAGGACGAGAACATCGTCGACGTGGCGCTCACCGTGCAGTACGTCGTGAACGATCCGACCAAGTATCTGGTGAACGTGCGGGCGCCGCGCTCGAGCCTGACCCAGGCCACGGAGAGCGCTCTGCGCCACGTGGTCGGCAGCTCGGCGATGGACGACGTGATTACCGCCGGCCGGGAGGCCATCGCCATCGAGGTGCAGGAGCGGCTGCAGGCGTACCTGGACAACTACGGCACCGGCATCCGCCTCGACAAGGTGAACATCGATCGCAGCGCGCCGCCCAATCAGGTGGCCGATGCCTTCAACGACGTGCAGAAAGCCAAGGAGGACGAGCAGCGTTTCATCAACGAGGCGAATGCCTACGCCGAAAGCATCATCCCGGAAGCCCGCGGTGAGGCCCAGCAGATCATCGAGCAGGCAAACGCCTATCGCGATCGTGTCGTCGCCCGGTCGGAAGGTGAGGCGGATCGCTTCAACAAGCTGCTCGCCGAGTATCAGCAGGCGACGGAGGTGACCCGCGATCGTCTCTACATCGACGCGATGGAGACCGTGCTGGGCAACACCACCAAGGTGATGATCTCCGTGGAAGGCGGCAACAACATCATGTACCTGCCGCTCGACAAGCTGGTCCAGGGTGGCGGTGGCAGTACCGCCGGCGTCAGCCAGGACAGCATCCGCAACATCGCCGACTCCATCGTCCGGGAGCTGAACGACCGCATCAGCAGCGGCCGCGTCAGAGACACCCGTTAACGCACCCCGATTCGAGGACTCCAATGAATCTGCGCAATCTCATCGTCATCGTCATCGCCGTGGTGATCGTGTCGCTGCTCATGGACAGCGTCTATACCGTCCACGAGACCGAGCGTGCCATTCTGCTGCGCTTCGGTGCCGTCAGCGAAGCTGACGTGGAACCGGGCCTGCACTTCAAGATGCCCATCGCGGAGGACATCAACAAAGCCGACGGCCGGGTGCTGACCCTGGATTCCACGGCGGAAACGTACTTCACCCTGGAGAAGAAGCCGCTGATCGTCGATTCCTTCGCCAAGTGGCGGATCAACGACGTGCTGCGCTACTACGAGGCGACCCGGTTCGACGAGCGGATCGGCGAGCGGATTCTTCAGGAGCGGATCAACGAGGGGCTGCGCAACGAGATCAGCCGCCGCGACATGCACGAGGTGGTCTCCGGCGAGCGGGACCAGCTCATGGACAACCTCACGGCGGAGCTGAACCGGGTGATGACCCAGGCCGCCGGCATCGAGGTGATCGACGTGCGGGTGAAGCGGATCGACCTGCCCACAGAGGTCTCGTCGGCGGTGTACGATCGGATGAACTCCGAACGGCAGATCGAGGCCCGGCAGTATCGGGCCACCGGCCGTGAGCTGGCCCTGGGCATCCGCGCCGATGCGGAGCGGCAGACCGTGGTGATCGAGGCCCAGGCTTACCGTCAGGCGGAGCAGATCCGCGGCGACGGCGATGCCTCGTCCGCGGCCATCTACGCGGCGGCGTTCAACAAGGATCCGGACTTCTATCAGTTCTATCGCAGCATCAACGCCTACACCAACGTCTTCAAGGACAAGAGCGACTTCCTGGTGCTGGATCCGAAGAGCGAGTTCTTCAAGTACCTCGAACGGGACTCCGGCTGAGCGCCATTTGCCGGATCGGACGCGTGTCATGTGGCGAGACCTCGGTGTTGCGCTCTGCCTGGTGATGATCATCGAGGGCATCGTGCCGTTTCTTTACCCGCGGCGCTGGCGGCACATGGCCCTTTCCCTGGCGCAGGTGGACGATCGCAGCATGCGCCTGGTGGGTCTCGGCAGCATGTTGCTTGGGACCCTGCTTCTTTACCTGATCCGCTGACGGAATCGACGTGACCCTACAGCAGCACTGGCAGTTGCCCGACGGTGTGGACGAACTGTTGCCGCCCGCAGCCTGGGAGCTGGAGCTGGTGCGGCGACGGGTGCTGGACGTGTTCCGCGCCTGGGGCTTCGAGTACGTGGATCCGCCCATCGTCGAGTACCTGGAATCGCTGCTGGTCGGCAGCAGCGACGACATGGACCTGCAGACCCTGAAGGCGCTGGATCAACGCAGCGGCCGCATGCTGGGGGTTCGCGCCGACATGACCGCACAGGCTGCCCGCATCGATGCGCACAGCCTGGCGATGGATGGGGTGCGCCGGCTCTGCTATGCGGGCAGCGTGGTGCACGCCAATCCGGCGGCGCCGCTGGACAACAGGGTGCCGTTCAAGGCCGGGGCGGAAATCTTCGGCGCCCGGTCCCTGTCCGCGGACGCGGAGGTGATCGCGCTGCTGGTGGACGTGCTGCGCGCCGTCGGTATCGACGCGCCGGTGCTGGAGCTCGGCCACGTGGGCATCTACGCCGCCCTGGCGCAGACCATGGACCTGGACGACGCGGCCGAGCGGACCCTGTTCGACGCCGTGCAGCGCAAGTCCGAGACCGACATCGCGGAGCTGCTCGGCGACCGGCCGGGCGCGGCCATGCTGGTGCGCCTGCCGACCCTCATGGGCCGCGCCGGGCTGCTGCAGGAGGCCCGCCGGGTTCTTGCCGACGGGCCGCCACCGCTGCATGACGCCGTGGATGCCCTCGAGCAGCTCGCCGAGCTGGTTGCTGCCCGCTGCCCTGACGTGCAGCTGCGTTTCGACCTCGCCGAGCTCGCCGGCTACGGGTATCACAACGGTGCGGTGTTCTCTGCTTACCAGGGCGACCGCGGCAGCGCGCTGGCCCGGGGCGGGCGCTACGACGGCATCGGCGCCGCCTTCGGGCGGGCCCGCCCTGCCACCGGCTTCGATGTCAGCCTGAAGCAGCTGGTGGCAGAAACCGTCGCCCTGGAACCCGCGATCTGGGCGCCCTGGGTGGACGGGGACGTCGCGGTGCGCGATGGTCTGCAGCAGGCGCTGAGACAGCTGCGCGCCGCCGGCGAGGTGGTGCTGTCCGCCGTCTCCGAAAGCGAGCAGCCGGCCGCGCGCTGCGATCGAATTCTCACCGAGGTCGACGGCGGCTGGACCGTCCGGCCGCTGACCTGAGCGCGGAACGGGAAGCACTATGGGGCGCAACGTCGTCGTGATCGGCACCCAGTGGGGTGACGAGGGAAAAGGCAAGGTCGTCGATCTGCTCACCGAGCAGGTCGCGGCCGTGGTGCGCTTCCAGGGGGGTCACAATGCCGGCCACACCCTGGTCATCGACGGCGAGAAGACCGTCCTCCACCTGATCCCATCCGGCATCCTGCGTCGCGAGGTGCGCTGCTTCATCGGCAACGGCGTGGTCCTGGAACCGGAATCCCTGCTTCGCGAGGTCACCGGGCTCGAGGCGCGCGGCGTGCCGGTACGGGAGCGGCTGAAGATCAGCCCGGCGTGCCCGCTGATCCTGCCCTACCACGTGAAGCTCGATCTGGCCCGTGAGGAAGCCCGCGGCGAGCAGAAGATCGGCACCACCGGCCGCGGCATCGGTCCGGCCTACGAAGACAAGGCGGCCCGGCGCGGCGTGCGCCTCGGCGACCTGTTTTACTGGCAGGGTTTCGCGGCGAAGCTCGCCGAGGTCATGGAGTACCACAACTTCATGCTCACCCAGTACTACAAGACCGATCCGGTGGACTTTCAGGAAACCCTGGACATGTGTCAGCGGGTGGCGGAGCAGCTCGAGCCGATGATGGCCGACATCGTGCCGCTGCTGCACGAGCTCCGCGAGGCCGGTGAGAACATTCTCTTCGAAGGCGCTCAGGGCGCGCTGCTCGACGTGGACCTCGGCACCTATCCCTTCGTCACCTCCTCGAACACCACGGCGGGAGGCACGGCGGTGGGCAGCGGCTTTGGCCCCCGCTACCTGGACTACGTGCTCGGCATCACCAAGGCGTACTCGACCCGGGTCGGCTCCGGGCCGTTTCCCACCGAGCTGTTCGATGACACCGGCAAGCGCCTGGCCGAGCGCGGCCACGAGTTCGGGTCGACCACCGGACGCCCGCGCCGCTGTGGCTGGTTCGATGCGGTGGCGTTGCGTCAGGCGGTGCAGATCAACAGCATCTCGGGCCTGTGCATCACCAAGCTGGACGTGCTCGACGGCCTGGACAGCATCCGGGTTTGCGTGGATTACCAGACCGCCGAAGGCAATCCGGGCATGGCCCGTTTCGCCAGTGAGTACTATGCGGACATCAAGCCGGTGTACGAGGAGCTGCCGGGGTGGCACGAGTCCACGCTCGGCATCCGCCAACACCAGGATCTGCCCGCGAACGCCAAGGCGTACCTGCGCCGGATCGAGGAAACCGTCGGCGTCAGCATCGACATCATCTCCACGGGTCCGGACCGGGGAGAGACCATCGTGCTGAAAGACCCGTTCAAGCCTTAGAGAGAACGCTCATGCCTGTTGATTCGAAGCTGCTGGAAATTCTGGTCTGTCCGGTCAGCAAGGCGTCCCTCGTGTATCGCAAGGAGCTGGACGAGCTCTGGTGTCGCGCCAGCGGCCTCGCCTACCCGATCCGCGACGGCATCCCGGTGATGCTGGAGGAAGAGGCCCGCCAGCTCACCGATGACGAGCGGGCCTCGCTCAAGGAATGATGCCTTGGCCGGCTTCCGGATGGCGCCGAGACGTTACCGTTGGTTACAATGGCCGGTCACGCTGAACGAACCCGGACACGTCACCCGATGAATCGATCCGTGCCAATCGCCTTGAACGAGCTCCCGGACGTGGCTCGCCATGGGTTGGAGAGCCCGCTGGAGACCCTGGACTGGGTCGGCATGAGCGGCATCCACCAGCCGCTGCAGATCCGCGACGGGGGGACCGTGCGCGGCGTCCAGAGCCGGGTGCAGATCTACGTGGATCTGGCCGACGAGATGGCGAAGGGCATCCACATGTCCCGCCTGTACCTGATTCTCGATGAGCATTCGGACACCCGCGCATTGTCGGCGGCCGGGCTCAAGCTGATGCTCGCGAGCCTGCTGGAATCGCATCGCGACCTCAGCACCCAGGCGTTCGTGCAGTTCGACTTCGACTACTTCCTGCGGCGCAAGGCGCTGGTCACCGACAACTCCGGCTGGAATTCCTACCCAGTGAAG
Organism: Pseudomonadales bacterium; assembly: GCA_041608775.1. Taxonomy (GTDB): domain Bacteria; phylum Pseudomonadota; class Gammaproteobacteria; order Pseudomonadales; family Azotimanducaceae; genus UBA7803. The sequence goes on from JBFISC010000002.1 coordinate 23,992, forward strand.
ATCCGCGGCACCCTGTGCAGGGGCGAGATCGTACTGGAGCTGCAGCTCGCGGTGCAGTACTCGTCGACGTGTCCCTGCTCGGCTGCCCTGGCCCGAGACCTGATCCAGGCGCAGTTCGAGGCGGATTTCGGCAGCGCCGGCAAGGTGGACGCCGCTTCGGTCAAGGCCTGGCTCGGCACCGAGCAGGGGATCGTGGCGACCCCGCACAGCCAGCGCAGCACCGCGCACCTGCTGGTGCGGCTGGCCGATGGGCTGGAAACCTTCCCCATCACCGAGATCATCGATTCGGTGGAAGGCGTGCTAAAAACTCCGGTCCAGACGGCGGTGAAGCGCGAGGACGAGCAGGAGTTCGCGCGGCTGAACGGCCAGAATCTGATGTTCATCGAGGATGCCGGCCGCAAGCTGAAGGGCAACCTGAGCCTGGATCCGCGGCTGGCCGATTTCTGGGTGCGAATCGAGCACCACGAGAGCCTGCACGCCCACGACGCCGTTGGGGTGTTCACGAAGGGGGTCGAGGGCGGCTACCGGGCCATTCCCTGATCGCATTTTCGCGCTCACCGGATACACTCTTCCTGCGCGCCCGGGTAGCTCCCGGTGTCGCGGCGTGTGGCAGCGGCAACGAGGGGAGGATCCATGAGCCACGACGTGGTGATCAGCGGTGCCGGGCTTTGGAAACCGGCGCACCGCATCAGCAATGCGGAGCTGGTGGAGAGCTACAACGCCTGGGCCGAGTGCTACAACGCGGCCAACGCCGGCGCCATCGAGGCCGGCGAGCGCGAGGCGAAGCCGCTATCCAGCGTGGAGTTCATCGAGAAGGCCTCCGGTATCCGCAGCCGCTACGCCTACGTCAAGGACGGGATTCTGGACGTGGAGCGGATGCGGCCGCGAATTCCCCGTCGGCCCGAGGACGCGCTGTCCCATCAGGCGGAGATCGCGCTGAACGCGGCGCGCCCGGCGCTCCGGGCCGCCGGACGCCTGAACGCCGACGGCAGCGCGGCCGGCGTCGACATGGTCATCGTCTCCTGCGCCTACACCGAGCGTTCCTATCCGGCCATCGCCATCGAGGTGCAGCACGAGCTCGGTATCGAAGGTTTCGGCTTCGACATGCTGGTCGCCTGCTCCGCGGCTACCTTTGCCCTGCAGCGGGCCGTGGACGCGATCCGGGCCGGATCGGCGCGGGCCGTGCTGGTGATCAACCCGGAGCTCACCTCGCCGCAGGTCAACTACACGGATCGGGACAGCCACTTCATATTTGGCGACGTCGGCACGGCCGTGGTGCTCGAGCGCGCCGAAGACGCCCGCTCACCGCATCGCTATCAGGTTCTCGGTAGCCGTGCGCGCACCCTCTACTCCAACAACATCCGGTCCAACTTCGGCTACGTGGCGCGGGCCGAGGACAGCGACCCGTTCGGGGCCGAGAACCTGTTTCACCAGAATGGCCGCAAGGTGTTCAAGGAAGTCTGTCCCATGGCGGCCGAGCATCTGGAGTCCCAGCTCGTCGACGTTGGGCTCGCCATCACCGACGTGCGGCGCTGGTGGTTGCACCAGGCCAACCTGAACATGAACCAGCTCATCGTCCGGCGCCTGCTCGCCCGGGATGCGCAGCCCCACGAGGCGCCCATCGTGCTGGACGAGTTTGCCAACACGGCGTCCGCGGGATCGATCATCGCGTTCTGCCTCCACCACGAGGACCTCGAGCCCGGCGATCACGGCGTGATCTGCTCGTTCGGCGCCGGCTACTCCATCGGCAGCCTGGTGGTGCGCAAGCTGTAGCGCCCTGACCCGACGGCGGGCGTCAGCGCTCGTAGCCGTGCAGGATCAAGCCTTCCTCCAGGTAGTCGGCCACCAGCGGTGTCGAGATCAGGTACTCGGCGGTGCGGGCGTTATGGGCGTCGCTGGCCTGCGCCAGCGCCTCGTCCCACTCCTCGAGCGAGAAATCGCCCCGTCCCAGCCACATCAGCGCGACCAGGCAGATCTGCTGGTCGGGTTCCAGGTCGCGGATGGTGGTGCGCAGCTCCTGATAGCTGAAATCGTCTAGGTGATCGGCCAGCACCTGCTGGGCCCAGTCGCCGGCCGGGCTCGTGGGAGGCTCCGGGATGGTGACCTGCTCCTTCGCGTGGAACTCCCTGGCTTTGTCGATGATGAAGCCGACGGTGTCCGGGTTGAGGTCGATCATGACGCTGCTGCCGTTGACGGGTTCGAATCAGTGTACGGATTTCCGCGGCCGCTGCATCCCGGACGCAGCTCCTCACCCCGGCCGTGATCCTCTGTTCCCGGACCGCGGACTGTGGTCTCATGTCGCGCCATGCGTGGACGTCGGACAATGGCTTCGGATCCCCTGACGGTTGCCTCTGCCGGCCTGCCGGGCGGCAGGTCGCCCGGCGTCCGCCGCAAGCTGCTGGACAACGGCATGCTCTGGATCGCCTGGTTGCGTGCGCCCCGCCACGTGGGCGCGGTGGCGCCGAGCGGCATCCGCCTGGCGGCTGCCATGGCGGCACAGGTGCCTGCCGGGGACGGGCTGGTGATCGAGCTCGGCGGGGGAACCGGCAGCATCACCGCCGGGTTGCTGCACGCCGGAATTCCCGGCGAGCAGCTGGTGATCGTGGAGCGGGATCCGCTGCTCGCGCGGCGCCTGCGCAGCCGCTTCCCGGGCTGTCGCGTGCTCTGCGGCGATGCCTGCCGCCTGCCGGAGTTGCTCGACGGCAACGGCATCCGAGGTCCGTTCAAGGCCGTGGTGTCGAGCCTGCCGCTGCTGGCCATGGCGCCGGTGGATCGCGCCCGGGTGATGCGTGGCGCGCGCCGGCTGCTCGCCGGCGGCGGCACCATGATTCAGTACACCTACGGCATCGGCTGCCCGGTCCCCGCCCGCACTCTGGCCCGCAGCAACGTGCGCGCCCAGCGTATCGCCCGGGTCTGGCGGAACCTGCCGCCGGCATCCGTGTGGCGATTCGATTCCGGGGCTGCCGGAGCGTTTGGCGCCGGCGCCCCCGCCTGACCGCTGGCGGGCCAGCGTGGTTCTGACGGTTCTCTATCTGCTCGCCGGGCTGGTGCTGCTCATCACCTCCGCGGAGCGGTTCGTCTATGGCGCCTCGGCGCTGGCCCGTAACCTGCGCGTCTCGCCGCTGGTGATCGGCGTGGTGATCGTCGGGTTCGGCACCTCGGCGCCGGAGCTGCTGGTTTCCGGTCTGGCCGCCTGGCAGGGCAAGACCGGCCTCGCGATCGGCAACGCCATCGGCTCCAACATTACCAACATCGCCCTCATCCTCGGCACCGCCGCGCTGATCCGGCCGCTGGCCGTGCACTCCCTGGTGCTGCGCCGTGAGCTGCCGATACTGCTGGCCGCGATGATGATCGGCTGGGTACTGCTGAGCAACGGCCGGATCGATCGGCCCGATGGGATCCTGATGTTGCTGGCGCTGGCAGGCATTCTCTACTGGATGATTTCCGTGGCGCATCGGGCCAGGGCCGACGGTGTCGACCCGCTGGCCGAGCTCAGCGTGGATGCCGTCGGCCGGATCTCCAATCGGGTCGCCGTGAGCTGGGTCGTCGTCGGGCTGGTCGTGCTCCTGGCCAGTTCCCGGCTGCTGGTCTGGGCGGCCGTGGATCTCGCGGAGCTGTTCGGCGTCAGCGATCTGGTGATCGGACTGACCGTGGTCGCGGTGGGCACCAGCCTGCCGGAGCTGGCGACATCGGTTTTGGCATCCATCAAGCGCGAGGACGACATCGCCATCGGCAACGTCGTCGGGTCGAATACCTTCAACACCCTCGCCGTGCTGGGGCTGCCCGGCGTGATCGCGCCGGGGCCGTTCGCCCCCGAGGTGCTGACCCGCGACGTGCCCATCATGGTGGTTCTGACCCTGGCGCTGTTCGCCATGGCCTATGGGCTTGGCAACAGCGGCCGGGTCAACCGGGTCGAAGGGGCGATTCTGCTGCTCGCGTTCTTCGGCTATCAGTGGATGCTGTTCGGGCCCGGGGGAGGGTAGCGGTCACAGCGCCATTCTCGCGGCATGCTTTGCACGCCGCGCTTGACAAATAGCCATATTTCGAGAAATATCGAAATATGAACCAGGACGAAGCCGTCGCCGCGCTCTCCGCCCTCTCCCAGGACACCCGCCTGTCGGTGTTCCGGATGCTCGTGCAGGCAGGGCCGGAAGGCTGCCCGGCGGGAGAGATCGCCGCCGCCCTCGGGGTGCGGCAGAACACCCTGTCGACCCATCTCGGCATTCTGCTCTCTGGCGGTCTGGTGCGGAAGCGGCGCGATGGCCGCACGATCTTCTACTCTGCCGACTTCGCTGGGATGCGGGCGCTGCTGACCTACCTGCTCGAGGATTGCTGCGCGGGCAACCGGTCGCTGTGCGCACCGCTGCTGGAAACGGTCTGTTGAACGGGAGCACTGGCATGAAACGGTTTCACATTCACGTCGGCGTCGCGAATCTGCAGCGCTCGATCGCGTTCTACTCGGCGCTGTTCGATGCGCCGCCCAACGTCCTGGAGCCTGACTACGCGAAATGGATGCTCGATGACCCGCGGCTGAACTTCGCCATCTCGCCCGGCCCTCAGCCCGGGGTGGACCACGTCGGCGTGCAGGCGGAGGGCGACGCCGAGTTCCAGGAGCTGCGCGCCCGTCTGGCGGCAGCCGATCTGGCCCTCGCAGAGCAGCCCGACGTGGTCTGCTGCTACGCCCGCTCGGCGAAGGCCTGGCTGCGGGATCCCGACGGCCTGCCCTGGGAGACCTTCGTCACCCGCGGCGCCGCTACCCAGTATGGCGACGCCCCCGCCGAGCACCGGGCGCTGGCAGAGCCGACAGCACAACCGGCGCGAGCCTCGCTGGCAGAGGCCGGCTGCTGCGCCGCGGGCGCGCCGACCGGCTGCGGTTGAGCGGCGGGTCCCGGGTGGCCGCCGACGGGCTCGGCGTGCTGTTCCTGTGCACGGCGAACTCGGCCCGAAGCATCATGGCGGAAGCGCTGCTGCGCGCGCTGGGCGGCGATCGGTTCCGCGCCTTCAGCACCGGCAGCAGGCCCGCCGGGGCCATCCACCCGCTGGCCGTGGAGGTCCTGGTCGAAAACCGGTTGCCGGTCGACGAGCTGCACTCGAAGGGCGTCGCCGCGTTCTCGGGCCCCGGGGCGCCGCGACTCGATCTGGTGGTGACCGTCTGCGACGCGGCGGCTCGGGAGCCCTGCCCGGTCTGGCCCGGCGCGCCGGCCACAGCTCACTGGAGCCTGCCGGACCCCGCGGCCGTGCCGGGAACCGAGGCGGAGCGCCGGCGGCACTTCGAGGCAACGCTGGCGGAGCTCCGGCGGCGGGTTGAAGCGCTGGTGGCGCAGCCGGTCCCCGGCGATACCGCGGAACTCGCGCTGCGGGCGTCCGCGATCGAAGCTACCGCCGGCGACGGTGAGGGCGGGCCGGCCCGTGGCTGACGTCCAAGCCGCCGGCGTGCCTGCGGAGATGGGCGCGTTCGAGAAGTGGCTCTCCGTGTGGATCGCCCTGGGTATCGCCGCCGGCATCCTCCTCGGCCACGGCGTGCCGGCGGTGTTCGCGGCGCTGGCGGCGCTGGAGTACGCCTCGGTCAACCTGGTGGTCGCCGTGCTGATCTGGGCCATGGTCTACCCGATGATGGTGAACGTCGACGTCGCCAGCCTGAGTCACGTCGGCGAGCGGCCCAAGGGGCTGGTGATCACCCTGGCGGTGAACTGGCTCATCAAACCCTTCACCATGGCCGGCCTGGGGGTGCTGTTCTTCGAGTGGGCGTTCGCCGATCTGATTCCCCCGGGCGACGCTCAGCAGTACCTGGCCGGCTTGATCCTGCTCGGGGCCGCACCGTGCACCGCCATGGTGTTCGTCTGGTCGCAGCTCACCCGCGGCGACCCGACCTACACGCTGGTGCAGGTGTCGCTGAACGACCTGATCATGGTGGTCGCCTTTGCCCCGCTGGTGGCGATCCTGCTCGGCGTCACCGACATCGACGTGCCCTGGGATACCCTCCTGCTGTCGGTGGTGCTGTACGTGCTCATACCCCTCGCCGCCGGGCTGCTGACCCGCCGGGTCGTGGTCGCCCGGGCCCGGGCGGCGGGCCGCGATCCGGCACTCGCGGTGACCGGCTTCACCCAGGCGGTGAAGCCGGTCGCGACGCTGGGTCTGCTGGCCACGGTGGTTCTGCTGTTCGGCTTCCAGGGCGAGGTGATCCTATCTCAGCCGCTGGTGATCGGGCTGATCGCCGTGCCTCTGCTGGTCCAGACCTACGGTATCTTTCTCCTCGCCTTCGCCGCGGCGTGGCTCTGGCGGGTGCCGTTTCCGGTGGCAGCTCCGTGCGCGTTGATCGGCACCTCGAACTTCTTCGAGCTGGCGGTGGCGGTGGCGATCAGCCTGTTCGGGCTGAATTCCGGGGCGGCGCTGGCCACCGTGGTGGGCGTTCTGGTGGAAGTGCCCGTGATGCTCTCGCTGGTGGGGCTGGCGAACCGCAGCCGCCGGCATTTCCCTGCGTGAGGCGCCGCTCGGGCGGACGGATCCCGGGCACCACGCCGCGTCGCGCTCCGGCTTAGCGAATCACCTCGGCCTGCGGCGCCTGCTCGAGGGCGCGGGCAAGCACCGATGACGGCTTTCCGAGCCGGGCAGCGGTGAGGTCGGCCAGGCGCTGACGGTCGACGCGTCCGGCGAGCAGCTTGGCGGTTACCGCGTCGAGTCCGGCGCCAGCGCCGTTCAGCTCCAGGTCGAGATCCCGGAACATGAGCACCGCGGCAGCGGTGTTCGCGCCCGTGGACGGGTCCGCCAGCCGGCCGCGATCCTTGCTCACCCAGTTCCGCAGGAACGCCATGGCGCGCTCGAAGCGATCTTCCGAGATGCCCCCGCTGCGGCGCATGACCACCAGGCTGTAGTACTCGGCCAGCCCCTCGACGATCCAGTCGTCGCCCGGGGCCGGCGGCTCCTCGGTGGCCACGTGCATCAGCTCGTGGATCAGGGTGCTGGTGGCGTTGCCGCTCACCAGCGGCCGGTCCGGATGCACGTACAGGGAGCCCGGGCCCGACAGCCCGCCGCGCCACATGTCCTGGGAGCCGCCGACGATGAGCAGCCGATCGGGCAGGGTCGGCGCCACGCGGGCCAGCTCCGGCAGGGTCCAGTTCAGGAACGCCAGCATGTCCATGCGCCGGAAGCTCTGGTTCCGCGGCCCGGCGATGGCGATCTGCCGCTCGCCGATCTGGCTGCGGCGGACGCCGAGCTCGCCGGCGGCGAGCCAGCCCAGCGGCCGGTCGAGGCGCCGGCCGTGGGTATCGATGCTCACGCCCCCCTTACCCACCGGGCCGTAGCGGGTCTCGTAGCTCCAACCCTCCGGGCCGTCCAGGTGCAGTGTGGTGTCGGCATGGGCGCCGGCCTGAGCGCGTGAACGCACCGGCGGAAACAGCTCGTCGAGGCGAGCGACCGCCCAGCTCGGGGTGAGGCGGGAGTCCCAGGCCCCGCCGCGCTTGTGGTCCACGGTGACCCGGTAGCGAAGCTCACCGCCGGCGGCCGGAACCTGCCAGATCACCCGATCGCCGTCCCGCTCGACGCCGCCGTCGCCACTGAAGTCGCGGTAGCGGTCCTCCGGCGCCTTCAAATCGAGCAGGGTCAGGATGAGCTGTTTCTGGCGGACCTGGATCGTGGCGACGGCGACCCCCTGGTCCGGCAGGAACCGGGCTCGGTAGTCGAGGGCGTAGTCGCCGGCGGGCGCCGTGCCAGCGGGCGCCGCGCCAGCGGGCGCCGCGCCAGCGGTGGCGCAATTGCTCAGGGAGGCGATGATGAGAAGTCGGAACAGCGGGCGCAGCAGCAGCAAACCTCGGACCTCGTAGCCTGGGTCGTGGCAGTCTAGTGGCCCACTGCCGGCATTGACAGGTTTGGGGCGCCAGGCGGGTCCGGCCGGGCGCTGCGCGGGTCAGATCAGCAGGACGGCGGTGAGCACCACGCCGGCGAGCGCCGCCGCGGCCGCGCTGGCCAGCAGCAGCCGCCGGAGCCGGTGGCGGTCGGCGCGCCAGCGTTCGTCCACCTGCCGCAGCAGGTCCAGGGTCTGGTTGTAGCAGGTAGCGCGCACCTGAGCGCGAACGTGGCGATCGTCGATGCCGGCGGTGGCCGAGCGGGCGAGGTGCTTGGCCAGGGACTTCAGTGCCTGCTCGGCACCATCCCGGCGGTTCGGCCACCCCATCCCGACGTCTGAATAGCTCGGCTCGGCCTGCTCGGACACGACGGCCCTCCTTTTGGTTGGCATCCTTCGCCGATGGCGATGGCCATCCCGGCCGTCGTAGAGGGGCTCAGGCTACCAGGCTCGGGGCCCCGGGTCGGGCCCGGTGGGTCAAACTGGGAGCGGGGTCACGAACCGCGCGGGCGGTTGTTTCTGCCGCGTGCTGGTTTAGCATGCGCAGGCCGGCGGTTCCGGCCGGATTACGTCGACGCGGAAGCAGAAGCGGGTGCGGGTGTTGGTGCCGAGGAGAGGACTTGAACCTCCACGGGGTTTCCCCCACTAGCACCTGAAGCTAGCGTGTCTACCAATTTCACCACCTCGGCATGAAGCGGGTCGCGCAATTTACTGACAGCGGTGAGCATTGTCAATTATGGGATCGGATCAAGGACGACGGCGGCGCGGGCAGCAAAAACAGGGGTCCGGCGCGGCTTCCGAGGCCGCCGCAGCAGGCCGGCGCAGCGCGTCCGGCCTGCTCGAGCTGCTGGCGCGGGAGCCGGCGCCGGTGGGCTGGCGCGAGCTGCTCGCGCTCACCGGTAGCTACGACGGGCCGAGCCGCCGGCAGCTGCGAAACCTGGTCAAAGGCATGTTGCGCAGCGGCGAGCTGATGCAGGATCAGGCCGGCCACTACCACCCGGCCGCCGCCGACGGTGACGTCGGTGTGCTCGAGGGCAGGGGCCGCAACCTGACCTTTGCCGGCGTGCCGGTGGAACGGGGCCGCGGCTTCCGGCTCCGCCCTGGCGACCGGGTCGAAGCGGCCGTGGTGGGGGAGCGTGCCCAGGTGCTCCGGGTGGTGGCGTACTCCGCTCAGCCTGTGATCGGCGAGCTGCGCTATCACGGGCGCCATCCCCATGTGGAGTCGATTTCCCCCGAGTACCGGGGCCGGGTCAAACTGGCGGAGGTGCCGGAGTTCGGCGAGGCCGGCAATACCGTGGCGGTGCGCATCACGGGCGAGGATCGCTCCGGTCTGGTGGGCGTGGTGACGGAGGTGATTTCGGCCAGGGCCGGCGCCGCTCAGGCCGCCGAGTCCCTGCTCGCCAGCCACCGGGTGCCCGAGGTATGGCCCGATGGCATCGAGCGGGCGGCCGAGCGGCTGCCCAAGCAGGTGCAGCCTGGCCGCCATCGGGATCGGGTCTCCCTGGTGGACGTGCCCCTCGTCACCATCGACGGCGAGAGCGCCCGGGACTTCGACGATGCCGTCTACGCCGAGCGCCTGCACAGCGGCCGCGGTCGGGGCGGCTGGCGCCTGGTGGTGGCGATCGCCGACGTCGCCCACTACGTCAAGGCGGACAGCCCCCTGGACCGCTGCGCGTGGGAGCGCGGCAACTCGGTGTACCTGCCGGACCGGGTGGTGCCCATGCTGCCCGAGGCGTTGTCCAACGGGCTGTGCTCGCTGCGCCCCCACGAGCCGAGGCTGGCCCTGGTCTGCGACATGCGGGTCACCGCTAAGGGCAACGTCACCGACTACGAGTTCTATGAAGCGGTGATCCGCTCCTGGCAGCGCCTCACCTACAACCGCGCTCAGGAGTTTCTTGAATCCGGCGCGCTGGACGTGGAGCCGGAGGTGCAGGCGTCGCTGGGTGCGCTCAAGGACGTCTACGACGCTTTGCGCCAGGCGCGGGAGCGGCGCGGCGCGCTGGATTTCGACAGCCATGAAGCGGTGCTGGAGCTGCGTGACGGCCACATCGCCGCCATCCATCCGGTGACCCGCCACGACGCCCATCGGCTCATCGAGGAGGCCATGATCAGCGCCAACGTCTGCGCGGCGCGGTTTCTCGAGCGCGCCGGCCGGCCAGCGCTGTATCGGGTTCACGAGCCGCCGGACGCGGAGAAGACCGAACAGCTGCGGCAGGCGCTGGCGTTCGCCGGCGTGCGCCTGGGCCGGGGCCAGATGACGCCGAAGCTGGTCCACGACGCCCTGGCCGAGCTCGGTGAGCGGCCGGACAAATGGATCTTCGAGATGCTGGCGCTGCGCTCTATGACCCAGGCGGTGTACAGCCCGGAGAATCAGGGCCACTACGGCCTGGCGCTGGAGCGCTACATGCACTTCACCTCGCCCATCCGTCGCTATGCCGATCTGGTGGTCCATCGCGCCATCAAGGCCGCGCTGCGCAATGACGACGCCGGCTTCGGCGAGGACTGGCTGGCCACCACCGGCGAGCACATCTCCAACACCGAGCGGCGTGCCGAGGCGGTGTCCTGGGGCGTGGACGGTTGGCTCAAATGCGAGTATGTGGCGGAACGTATCGGCGAGGAGTTCGATGGCGTGGTGATGGGGGTCACGGAGTTCGGTCTGTTCGTGGAGCTCACCGGCTATTACGTTCAGGGCCTGGTGCACATCTCCGAGCTGGGTCAGGACTACTTCCGCTTCAACCAGTCGAGCATGACCCTGGTGGGCGAGCGCTCCGGACGCCGCTTCGGGCTGGGCGACCCGCTGCGGGTGAAGCTGGTGGACGTGCAGCCGCCGGTCGGCAAGGTCGATCTGCAGCTGGTCTCGGGCGGTGGTAAGCGCGCCCCCAAGGCGGGCGCCAACCGGGGTCAGCGGGACTCCCGACGGCGCAAACGGCGTGACGGCGGCCGGTGAGCCAGGTCATCGGCATCCATGCCGTGGCCGCGCTGCTCGATGAGGATCCGGCGCGGGTGCGCGTTCTCCACGTGCAGCGGGGTCGCCGCGATCAGCGCATGTCCGGTCTCATCGACGCGGCCCGGGCCGCCGGGGTGCGGGTCGAGGTGGTCGACCGGGCCTGGCTCGACCGCCGCTGCAGCGGCAGCCACCAGGGCGTGCTGGCGGATTGCCACGCGCTGGCGCCGCTGGCGGAGAAGAGCTTCGAGGAGCGCTGGCCGGACCTGCCCGCCCCGCACCTGCTGCTGGTGCTGGATGGCATCACCGACCCGCGCAACCTCGGGGCCTGCCTGCGGAGTGCCAGCGCGGCCGGGGTCCAGGCCGTGCTGCTGCCGCGGCGCCGCAGCGCGCCGCTCAACGACGCCGCGCTGAAGGCGGCGGCCGGGGGCGCGGAAGGGCTGCTGCTGGTGGAGGTCGCCAACCTGGCCCGACGTCTCAAATGGCTGAAGGCGCAGGGCGTGTGGCTGATCGGCGCGGACGGCGCCGCGCAGACCGCCTGGAGCGACGCGGACTTCCGCTCGAGCTGCGCGCTGGTGCTGGGGAGCGAGGGTGGCGGCATGCGGGCCCTGACCGCAAAGCTTTGCGATACCCTGGTGAAGATTCCGATGCAGGGCCGGGTGTCGAGCCTGAACGTGTCGGTGGCAGCGGGCGTTCTCCTGTTCGAGGCGGTCAGACAGCGCCGGCAGGCCTGACGCCCCGGCTTGCAACCGTGGGCCCGGGCTCGTAGACTTCGCGGCCCTTGGGTCCGTCGCGGCTGCGACGAGGCTCAGGCCAACATAACCCCCTTGCCTCACGCCCGTCATTCAAGTGGCTCCAGGCCCGCGAGCGGAGGTAACACCGTGAGGAGGTGTCGATGCGACACTACGAGGTCGTGTTTCTCGTCCATCCTGATCAGAGCGATCAGGTCCCCGGCATGATCGAGCGCTACGAGCAGCTCATCGAGCGTGGCAAAGGCCGCGTCCACCGCAAGGAGGACTGGGGTCGGCGTCAGCTCACGTTCCCCATCGCCAAGATCCACAAGGCCCACTACGTGATGATGAACATCGAGGTGGATGCCGAAACCCGGGCGGAGCTGGAGAGCGCGTTCCGTTTCAACGACGCGGTGATCCGCAACCTGATCATCACCAGGAAGTCGGCGCCCGAGGGGCACTCCAAGATCTACGAAGAGGAGCTCAAGGATCAGGAGAAGGATCGCGAGCGGGAGCAGCGTCGCGAGCAGGATGCCCGGCGCGAGCAGCAAGACCGTGCGGCGTCGAAGGAGCCGGCTGCAGAGGAGACATCGGAATGAGCAGGCGTTTTGGTCGCAAGAAGTTCGCCCGTCTCGACGTCCCGGGCGCGGAGATCGATTACAAGAATCTCGACCTGCTGCGCCAGTACATCGGCGAGACCGGCAAGATCGTGCCGAGCCGCATCACCGGGACCACGGCTCGCCAGCAGCGGCGTCTGGCTCAGGAGATCAAGCGGGCCCGCTACCTGGCGCTGCTGCCGTACACCGACGCGCACCGCTAAGTTCAAGGAGTCGACATGAACGTGATTCTGCTGGAACGCATCGGCAATCTCGGCGACCTCGGTGACGAGGTTGTGGTGCGAGCGGGCTTCGCCCGGAACTTCCTCATTCCCCAGGGCAAGGCCGTGCGCGCTACCGAAAGCAACCGGGCGGAGTTCGAAGGGCGCCGCGCGGAGCTCGAGAAGGTCGCCAACGAAGTCCTCGGCCAGGCCAGAGAACGTGCCGCGAGCCTCGAGGGGATGGCGGTCACCATCGTGGTGAAGGCTGGCGAGGAAGGCAAGCTGTACGGCTCCGTGGGAACTCAGGACATAGCCGACGCGGTGGGCGCCAAGGGCGTCGAGATCGAGAAGAGCGAGGTCAGGCTGCCCGAAGGGCCGATCCGTTCCGTGGGTGAGTACGAGATCGATCTGCAGCTCCACTCCGACGTGACGGTTCCAATCCAGGTATCGGTGGTCGCGGAGTAAGGATCCACCAACGCGTCGTCCGTAGGGGCGATCGGCGCTCCGCCAACCCAGTGTTTTGACTGGTATTTCTGAGTCCGGGGCAGTTTCTCCTTGAACTGGGCGCGCGTTGCTTTCAGGCTTTCCCTTCCCGCCGGCACCAGGATTCAGCATCATGCCAGACCGATTCTTCGAGCCTGACGACGGCAGCGACGAACCGCCGCCGCCGGCGGTCACCGTGTCCGAGCCCCGTGCCCGCGAGCCCCGTGCGGGGTACGGGTCGCCGAAGGCGCCGCCCCATTCGGTGGACGCCGAGCAGTCGGTGCTCGGCGGCCTCATGCTGGCTGATGACGCCTGGTTCAACGTCGCCGAGGTGGTGAACGCTCAGGACTTCTACCGGCCATCTCATCAGATCATCTTCGAAGCCATGGCCGATCTCGCAGCCGCAGACCAGCCGTTGGATGCGGTGACGGTTTCGGAGCGCCTGGTGTCCAAGGGGCTGCTGGAGAAGTGCGGCGGGCTGGCCTATCTGGGCGATCTGGCGGAAAGCACGCCGGGCGCCTCGAACATCATGGCCTACGCGAAGATCGTGCGCGAGAACGCCACCCTGCGCCAGCTGATCGGCGCCGGTCAGCGCATCGCCGACTCCGCGTTCGCGCCGGAAGGCCGGCGCAGCGAGGAGCTGGTGGACATGGCGGAACAGGAGGTGTTCCGGATCGCCGAGGGCCGGCTCAAGGAAGGCGGGCCCCAGAAGCTGGTACCGCTGCTGCAGTCCGCGGTGGACCGGATCGAGAAGCTCTACGCCACCCGCAACCCCATCACCGGCATCGCCACCGGCTTCGACGATCTCGACAAGAAGACCGCCGGCCTGCAGCCCTCGGATCTGGTGATCGTCGCCGGCCGCCCGTCCATGGGCAAGACCGCATTCGCGCTGAACCTGGTGGAACACGCGGTGATGGACGGCGACGGCGGCGCGGTGCTGTTCTTCAGCCTGGAGATGCCGGCCGAGCAGCTGGTGATGCGCCTGCTGTCGTCTCTCGGCCGCATCGATCAGTCCCGCATGCGCACCGGCGACATGCACGAGGACGACTGGCCGCGCTTCACCGGCGCGGTCAGCCAGCTCAAGGATCGCAACCTCTACATCGACGATACCCCGGCTATCACGCCCAGCGAGCTCCGTAACCGGGCGCGCCGCGTGGCGCGGGAATCCGGCAACCTGGCCATGATCGTGGTGGACTACCTGCAGCTCATGCGGGGCTCCGGCACCCCGGAGAACCGTACCAACGAGATTTCCGAGATCTCGCGTTCCCTCAAGGCCATCGCCAAGGAAATGCGCTGCCCGTTGGTGGCTTTGTCACAGCTGAATCGCGGTCTCGAGCAGCGTACCGACAAGCGTCCGGTGATGGCCGATCTGCGCGAGTCCGGCGCCATCGAGCAGGACGCGGACGTCATTCTGTTCATCTACCGGGACGAGGTCTATCACCCGGAGTCGCCGGACAAGGGCACGGCCGAGATCATCATCGGCAAGCAGCGCAACGGTCCCATTGGCTCGATCCGGCTCGCCTTCATCGGCAACCTCACCAAGTTCGAGAACCTGGCGCCCGGACGCTACGACGCCCTGGAGCCGCTCGAATAGCCGTGGCGAAGAGCAGAACCAAGACTGCCTACGTCTGCACCGACTGCGGTGCCGAGCACATGAAGTGGCAGGGCCAGTGTGCCAGCTGCGCGGCCTGGAACTCGCTGTCGCGGGTCAGTGTCGGGCCGGTGAAGGAGCCGGGCGTCGGCTTTGCCGGCGCGCCCAGCGAGGTCCGGCGGCTGGCGGAGGTCGAGCCGGAGCAGGCCGCGCGCCTGCCCACGGGCTTCTCCGAACTGGACCGGGTGCTCGGCGGGGGGCTGGTCCCGGGTTCCGTGGTCCTGATCGGCGGTGATCCGGGGGCCGGCAAAAGCACCCTGCTGCTGCAGGTGTGCACCCGCCTCGCCGCGGGCACCGAGGTGCTCTACGTCACCGGCGAGGAGTCGCTGCAGCAGCTGGCGCTGCGGGCGCGGCGCCTCGGCCTGCCCGCCGAGCGCCTGGCGGTGGCATCGGAGACCCGGGGCGAATCCATCGCCCGGCTGATGGAGGACATGCGCCCCGGAATCGTGGTGCTGGATTCCATCCAGGTCATGCAGCTCGACTCGGTGGAGTCGACGCCGGGCAGCGTTTCCCAGGTACGCGAGACCGCCGCCTTCTTCACCCGTCTGGCGAAGCAGACCGGCACGGTGGTGATTCTGGTCGGTCATGTCACCAAGGAAGGCAGCCTGGCGGGACCGAAGGTGCTCGAGCACATGATCGACTGCTTCATGATGCTCGACAGCCCGGCCGGCAGCCGCTACCGGACCCTGCGCGGCATCAAGAACCGTTTCGGCGAGGTCAACGAGCTCGGCGTGTTCGCCATGACCGAGCAGGGAATGAAGGAAGTGGCCAACCCGTCCGCCATCTTCCTGCAGCGGGGCGAGGTGGACTCCCCGGGCAGCGTGGTCACCGTGACCTGGGAAGGTACCCGGCCGCTGCTGGTGGAGCTGCAGGCGCTGGTGGACGGCATTCAGGGCGGTTACCCGAAGCGGGTGGCCGTGGGTCTCGAGGCGCAGCGCCTGGCGATGCACCTGGCGGTGCTGCACCGGCACTGCGGCATTACCCTCGCCGATCAGGACGTGTTCGCCAACGTGGTGGGCGGGGTGCGGATCGCCGAGACCGGTGCCGATCTCGCCGCCCTGTTGGCGGTGCTGTCGTCGTTCCGCAACCGCAGCCTGCCGCGGGATCTGATCGTCTTCGGCGAGCTCGGGCTCACCGGTGAGGTGCGTCCCGTGGCGAACGGCCAGCAGCGCCTGGCAGAGGCCCGCAAGCACGGGTTCCGTCAGGCCATCGTGCCGTTTGCCAACCGCCCCAAGGACGTCGTCGGCGGCATGACGGTGCACGGGGTGAAGAGCCTGGCCGGAGCGCTCGACGTGCTGGACACGCTGTAGCGACACGACGTCGACGGCGGCTTAGCCACCCGTTTACTCGGTTTAGTTAGACATTCACTCACACGACGGAGATTCCTCATGAGCGCCTGGTCCCTCGGTTACAACCTCAACCTCGCCGGCTCGCTGATGGCCACCAGCCTGCGGGGCGGCATGGGGGTCGCCACCCGGCCGGTCGCCGAACGGCCCCGGTTTCTGTTCGAGCTGTATGATTTCGAGGCTTGCCCCTACTGCCGGCTGGTTCGGGAAGCGCTCACCGAGCTCGATCTCGACGCGACGATCTACCCGTGCCCGAAGGGCGGCAAGCGCTACCGGCCGCGGGTGGTGGAGCTGGGGGGCAAAGAGCAGTTCCCGTTCTTCGTCGACCCGAACAGCGGCGTGCGGATGTACGAGTCAGCCGACATCGTCGGCTACCTTTTCGAGACCTACGGCAAGCGCAAGCCGCCGGTGTACTGGCGGTGGAAGGAGCTGCAGGAGCTGGGCTCCGGCCTCGCCGGCGCGGTGCGTCTCGGCGCCGGCCTGCGGGCGGCGCCTTCGAAGCCGGCGGCGCAGCCGCTGGAGCTCTACAGCTTCGAGTCCAGCCCGTTTGCCCGGCCCGTGCGCGAGCGGCTCTGCGAGCTGGAGCTGCCGTACGTGGTGCGCTCCTGCGGTCGCAGTAACGTCGCGGACTGGATGCCGCCCCAGGTGCGGGACGCCGTGTATCCGGACTACCAGCCGGAGACCGCGAATCGGCGCGCCCTCAAGGCCCGCGCCGGTCGGGTGACGATTCCCTATCTGACCGATCCGAACACCGGTGCGGAGATGGGCGAGTCCTCCGAGATTCTCGCCTATCTCGACGCGACCTACGCCGGCTGAGGTCAGCGGGCCGGCGAGCGCGGTGGCGGCGTCGGCCCGCCGAAGAAGCTGCGCAGACCGTCGGCAAATTCGAGCAGGCGTTCCCGGAAGGTGCGCTTCAGCTTGACGTCGCCGCCGCCGAAGATCACCAGCCCTTCGATCACCAGGCGCGGCGCGTTGCGGTCGGTGGAGCTGGGCGCTTTGTTGCTGACGCCGCCGAAGATGCTGAAGACCCGGACCGAGGTGTTGACGCCTTCGGGGACGAAGATGTCGACCCCGCCGAACAGGCAGAACATGCGCACCCGGGTGGTCGGGCTCGAGAACCTGGCTTCGCTGAAGTCGACGTCGGAGCCGCCGAACAGGGTGAAGATGCGCAGCTCCGGGGGGACGGTCCAGATGCCGCCGCGGTCGCTGCCGCTGAAGACGTCGATGATGTACTCCACCTCCTCGACCTCGTCGTCGTCCGCGTAGCGGAACTCGAGCTCCTCGCGCTTCTTCTCGACGTAGCCGCTGTCCACCGTCAGTTCCAGGTCCCGGGTCAGATCGATCAGCTGCTGCTGCTCCCGGGCATCGAAGGCGTCGTCGAGCCGGCGCTGAAACGCCTCCAGAGAAAGCTTGCCGTGGCCGTAGTTCATGATGAGCTGATCCACGGTCTCGTCGCGAAGGGTGTCGAGCGGCTGGTCCGCTGGGGTGACTGGCATGACATGGCTCCCGTGGCCGGCTGACGGTGACATCAAACCAGGAAAGCAAGGGTTGTGCCACGCGCCCGCGGCGCTGCAGCCGGCGGCCGGCGCGGCTGCTCATCCCCCTCGGGGTCGCGTGGTGGCGAGGCTGACCAATGGGTGGCGGGAACGGCGAGGCGTGGACGCCTACAATGGCCCTTTGCCGGTGGGGGAGGAACATGACCACGAGACTCAGGGTGGCCGCTCTGGCGCTGCTGGCCGCGGCCGGTGGGATGCCGGCCGTCGCGGCCGGCGGATCCGAAGCGCCCGCGATGCTCGGATTTCCCGGCGCCTCGGCGACCGGCCAGCGGGCCCTGGAGGCAGACTTCCGGGGTCGCCTCGATCCCGCGGACCAGGCCGAGTGGAGCCGGCGGCTGAGCGCCCGGGCGCACCATCCCGGCAGCGCTCACGGCAGGGACAACGTCGACTATCTGGCGGGGTTGTTCGAGTCCTGGGGCTACCAGGTGGAGGTCGAGGCGTTCGACATCCTGCTGCCGTACCCCAACGTCCGGGTCGTGGAGATGACGGCTCCGGATCGCTTCGTCGCGTCCCTCGAGGAAGACGTGATTCCCGGCGACCCCAGCAGCGCCCAGCGCGACGAGGTCATCGCTCCGTACAACGCGTTCTCCGCCGATGGCGACGTGGAGGCGGAGCTGGTGTTCGTCAACTACGGCATTCCCGAGGACTACGAGCTGCTCGAGCGCTACGGCGTCGACGTGGCCGGCAGGATCGTCATCGCGAAGTACGGCAAGTCATGGCGGGGCATCAAGCCGAAGCTCGCGGCGGAGAAGGGCGCCGTGGGCGCGCTGATCTACTCCGATCCGGCCGACGACGGCTACGCCCGGGGCGACACCTATCCCGATGGTCCTTTCAAGCATGCCAGCGGGGTTCAGCGCGGCAGCGTCATGGACATGCCCCGGTATCCGGGGGACGTGCTCACGCCGGGGCGGCCGGCGGTGGCCGGGGTCGAGCGGCTGACCCGGGCTGAGGCCGTGACCATCACGCGCATACCCGTGCTGCCCATCTCCTGGCGCGACGCCGAGCCGCTGCTGGCGGCCCTGGGCGGAGAAGTGGTTCCGGAGCAATGGCGCGGCGCCCTGCCCATCACCTACCACCTGGGTCCGGGTCCGGCGCGGGTGCGCCTGGCGGTCGAGTCCGACTGGCGCCGGATCGAGGCCCGCAACGTGATCGCCCGCTGGCCGGGCGCCGAAGAGCCGGCGCAATGGGTGCTGCGCGGCAATCATCACGACGCCTGGAACCATGGCGCCTCGGATCCGGTCTCCGGCATGGTGGCCCTGCTCGCCGAAGCGAAGGCCCTGGCGGCGCTGGCTCGGGAAGGCCGGCCGCCCCGGCGGACCGTAATCTATGCCGCCTGGGACGCCGAGGAGCCGGGCCTGATCGGATCCACCGAGTGGGCGGAGAAGCATGCCGGGGCGCTCACCGAGCGGGCGGTCGCGTATCTCAACACCGACGGCAACGGGCGCGGGTTCGTCAGCCTCGGCGGCAGCCACGTGCTGGAGCCGTTCTTCGACCAGGTCGCCGGCGACGTGCTCGATCCCCAGACCGAGGTGCCGCTCACGGAGCGGGCCCGGGCCCGGGCCCTGGTGTTCGGTGACGACAGCGCCCGGGAAGACGCGGAAAACCGGGCCCGGCTGCGGCTGGCGCCG
>JBFISC010000003.1:0-36291 GCA_041608775.1 Pseudomonadales bacterium
GGGGGGCTGCTGCGGCACCACGCCGGATCACATCCGCGCCATCGCCGAAGCCGTCGACGGGGTCCGTCCGCGGACCTTCGAGGCGCTGCCGCCGGCACTGCGCCTGGCTGGCCTCGAGCCGCTGGTGGTCGAGCCGGAGGCGCTGTTCGTCAACGTCGGCGAGCGAACCAACGTCACCGGGTCGGCGCGGTTCGCCCGGCTGATCCGCGACGGTCAGTACGAGGAAGCCGTGGCCGTAGCCCGCCAGCAGGTGGACAACGGTGCCCAGATCATCGACGTCAACATGGACGAGGGCATGCTGGACAGCGAGGCGGCCATGGTCCGGTTCCTCAACCTGCTCGCCACCGAGCCCGACATCTCCCGGGTGCCGTTCATGGTCGACTCGAGCAAATGGGAGGTGATCGAAGCCGGCCTGCGCTGCATTCAAGGCAAGCCGGTGGTCAACTCGCTGTCCTTGAAGGAAGGCGAAGCCGCGTTCGTGGCCGCGGCCCGCAAGTGCCGCGCCTACGGCGCCGCCGTGATCGTCATGGCGTTCGACGAGGACGGCCAGGCGGACACCCTGGCCCGCAAGACCGCCATCTGCCAGCGCGCCTACCGGATCCTCACCGAGACCGTCGGGCTGCCGCCGGAAGACATCATCTTCGACCCGAACATCTTCGCCATCGGCACCGGCATCGACGAGCACCGCAACTACGCGGTCGACTTCATCGAGGCCTGTCGCTGGATCCATGACCATCTCCCGCACGCGCGCACCTCCGGTGGCGTCAGCAACGTGTCCTTCTCCTTCCGCGGCAACAACCCGATCCGGGAAGCCATCCATGCGGTGTTCCTCTACCACGCCGTCAGGGCCGGTCTGACAATGGGCATCGTCAACGCCGGCCAGCTCGCCATCTACCAGGAGATCCCTTCGGATCTGCGCGAACGGGTGGAGGACCTGGTGTTGAACCGCCGCCCAGATGCCACCGAGCGACTGCTGGCGGTCGCCGAGGAGTACGCCGGCCAGGGCGAACGCCAGGCGGTGGAAGATCTGTCCTGGCGTGACGCGCCGGTGGGGGAGCGCCTCACCCACGCGCTGGTGAAGGGAATCAACAAGTTCATCCTCGAAGACACCGAGGAGGCCCGCCTCCAGGCCAGTCACCCCATCGACGTGATCGAGGGCCCGCTCATGGACGGCATGAACGTCGTGGGCGATCTGTTCGGTGCCGGCAAGATGTTCCTGCCCCAGGTAGTGAAGAGCGCCCGGGTGATGAAGCAGGCGGTCGCACACCTGATTCCCTTCATCGAGGCGGAGAAGGGGCCGGGCCGCGAGGCCAAGGGCACGATCATCATGGCCACGGTGAAGGGCGATGTTCACGACATCGGCAAGAACATCGTCGGCGTCGTGCTCCAGTGCAACAACTACGAGGTGATCGACCTCGGGGTCATGGTGCCGCTGGACAAGATCCTGGCCGCGGCGAGAGAGCACGATGCCGACATCATCGGGCTTTCCGGGCTGATCACGCCGTCGCTCGACGAGATGGTAGACGTGGCGGCGGAGATGCAGCGCCGCGGCTTCGAGATCCCGCTGCTGATCGGTGGCGCAACCACCTCCAAGGCGCACACGGCGGTGAGGATCGAACCCGCCTACGAGGCAGGACCGGTCGTGTACGTGCCGGATGCATCGCGCAGCGTCAGCGTGGCTGCCAGGCTGATCTCCACCGAGCAGCGCGGCGACTTCATGGCAGAGGTGCGCCGGGACTACACGGCCATCCGCACCCGCAGCGCCGCCCGCGCCGCGAAACGGCAGCTGCTGCCTCTGGAAGACGCTCGGGCAAATGCCTTCGAGTGGGAGTGGCAGCGCTACCAGCCGCCGCGCCCCGAGGTCGAAGCGGGCGTACACGTGGTGGATGACGTTTCCCTGGACCGGCTGGTGCCCTACATCGACTGGACGCCGTTCTTCATGACCTGGGAGCTCGCGGGCAAGTACCCGAAGATCCTCGACGACGAGGTCGTCGGGGAGAGCGCCCGCGCGCTGTTCCGAGACGCCAAGGAGATGCTCGATGCGCTGATCCGCGGCGGCCGCCTCGAAGCCCGGGGGGTGTTCGGGCTGTGGCCGTGCAACCGCCTGGGCAGTGACGATCTGGTGCTGTACCGGGACGACGAGCGTACCGTGGAGCTGGCCCGGCTGCACCAGCTGCGCCAGCAGAGCATCAAGCCGGAGGGCCAGCCGAACTTCTGCCTCGCGGACTTCGTCGCGCCCGCGGGCGTTCCGGACTACCTTGGCGCGTTTGCAGTCACCGCCGGCATCGGCATCGAGGACGTTCTGGCCGAGTATCCCAACGACGACTATTCAGCCATCTTGATCAAGGCGCTGGCGGACCGGCTCGCCGAGGCTTTCGCCGAGTACCTTCATCGCGAAGTACGGACCCAGCACTGGGGGTACGCGCGCGGCGAGAACCTCGACAACGACGAGCTGATCCGGGAGCGCTACCAGGGGATCCGGCCCGCCCCCGGATATCCGGCCTGTCCGGAGCACAGCGAGAAGGTCACGCTGTTCGAGCTGCTCGATGCGACCGGCAACGCCGGCATGCGTCTCACCGAGAGCTTTGCCATGCTCCCCGCCGCGTCGGTGTCAGGCTGGTACTTCTCCCACCCCGAAGCCCGCTACTTCGGCGTGGGCAAGATAGGCTCGGATCAGGCGGAGGACTACGCCGTCCGCAAAGGGATCAGCGTCGAGGCGGCGCGCGGCCTGCTGCGGCCCAACCTGAGCTGAGGCCGACGGGCGCGCGTTCAGAAATCGAAGGTCCAGCCGGACACGTAGTGCAACGCTCCGAGCACGAGCGCCGTGAAGATGAGCAGGATGGCGGACACGTCGGCCTTGCGGTCTTCGGCGGTGACCTGCTCTGGCGTCTGATCTTGACCGGACACTGAACCCTCGCTGTCGTCGATGCTGTTTGCGACCGGCACGCGCGGCCGACCGCCCCGAATTCTAGCAGAACTGGCCGGTTCTAAGCATAGAGCCAAGGGTTACTTCTCGCGCCGCTCGCTGCGGTGCTAGGGTCCCCGAATCCCGGGGGACGCGCGGCACGCATGTATCGATACGACAGCTTCGACCGTCAGTTCGTGGCCGAACGGGTCGCCCACTACCGGGCCCAGACAGAGCGTTACCTTTCCGGCGAGCTGTCCGAAAGCGAGTTCCTGCACCTCCGCCTACGCAACGGCCTGTACGTCCAGCGGCTCGCACCGATGCTCCGGGTGGCGGTGCCCTACGGCACCCTGAGCAGCGCTCAGCTGCGCCGGCTGGCCACCATCGCCCGCGACTACGACCGCGGCTACGGGCACCTCACGACCCGCCAGAACGTCCAGTTCAACTGGCCCGAACTGGCCGAGGTTCCGGACATTCTCGAGTCCCTCGCCGGCGTCGACATGCATGCCATTCAGACCAGCGGGAACTGCATCCGCAACGTCACGACGGACGAGTTCGCCGGGGTCGCCGTAGACGAAGCCCTCGATCCCCGCCCCTACTGCGAGCTAATCCGCCAATGGTCCACGGCCCATCCCGAGTTCGACTGGCTGCCGCGGAAGTTCAAGATCGCCGTAACCGCAGCGACCACGGATCGGGCCGCCGTGGACGTGCACGACATCGGCCTGCACCTGCGCGACGGCGGATCCGGTGGGGCGCTGGTGGATGTCAAGGTCGGCGGCGGGCTCGGCCGCACGCCGGTGATCGGCGGGCTGATCCGCGAAGGTCTCCCGGTCATCCACCTGTTGACTTACCTGGAAGCGATCCTGCGCGTGTACAACCGCTACGGGCGCAGGGACAACAAATACAAGGCGCGGATCAAGATTCTGGTCAAGGCCATGGGCGTGGACGGCTTCCGCGAGCGGGTTGAAGAGGAGTGGCGGGCGCTGGAGGGCACGCCGAGCACGCTTACCGACGCGGAGATTCAGCGCGTAGCGAGCGGCTTCGCGCCACCGGAGTACCCGGCGCTGGACGACGCCGTCGACCTGCTGGCGGAGCAGCGGCTGGCCAACCCAGCGTTCGGCCGCTGGCTGGTCCACTGCGTGCACCCGCATCGTCAGCGCGGCTACGCGATCGCGGTGCTCTCGACCAAGCCCACCGGCATCTCGCCCGGCGACGTCTCGGATCGGCAGATGGACCAGGTCGCCGACTGGGCTGACCGCTACGGGTTCGGCGAGATCCGGATCAGCCATCAGCAGAACTTCGTGCTGCCGGACGTGCCTCAGCGCGATCTGTTCGAGCTCTGGCAAAAGGCCCGCGACGCGGAGCTGGCGGCGGACAATGCCGGACTGCTCACCGACATCATCTGCTGCCCCGGCGGTGACTACTGCTCCCTGGCCAACGCGAAGTCGATCCCCATTGCCGAGGCCATTCAGCGGCGCTTCGACGACTACGACTACGTGCACGACCTGGGGCCGCTGGACCTCAACATCTCCGGCTGCATGAATGCCTGCGGGCACCACCACGTGGGCAACATCGGCATTCTCGGCGTCGACAAGAAGGGGCTTGAGTTCTACCAGATCTCCCTCGGCGGGCACGGCGGCAACGGCGCATCGATCGGCCAGATCGTTGGTCCTTCGTTCTCCCGGGACGAGGTCCCAGACGTCATCGAGCGCATCCTCGAGACCTACGTCGAGCTGCGCGAGGGCGACGAGAGCTTTCTCCACTGCTATCGCCGGATCGGCATCGAACCGTTCAAGGAGCGAATCTATGTCCGCGCTGATTGAAATCGACCACCGTCGCGCCGAGCGCCTCGACCAGGATCCGGCGACGCTGCTCGGTCCCGACGAATGGACCGAGGGCTCCAGCGCCGGCCTGCTGCTCGCCGTCGACGCGGAGCCTGAGCCGCGCTTCGCCAGCGCCAGACTGATCGCCATCGAGTTCCCGACGTTTCATGACGGCCGCGGCCTGTCGCTGGCCGTGCTGCTGCGGACGAGACTCGGCTACCGCGGAGAGCTGCGGGCCGTGGGCGACGTGCATCCGGAGCTGGTGCACTACCTGCGCCGGTGCGGCTTCGACAGCCTGGTGCTGCCGGAAGGGCGCCGTCTCGATCCCGAGGATCCGCGGCTTGCGCCCTACTCCGATTACTATCAAGCTTCGATTGCCGAGACGCTTCCCGCGTTTCGCCGCGACCGAAGAGGTGTCTATCACCGGGATCATTGAGTCCTTCTTTCTGATCTTCACAGGCGCCGCCGTGCTTGCCACGGTTGCCCTGTACACCCGTCAGCCTCTGCTCGTCGCCTACATTGCCGTGGGCTGCATTCTGGGCCCTCACGGCATGAAGATGGTTTCCGACGCCGACATGCTCTCGGACATCGCCGAGATCGGCATCATCTTCCTGCTGTTTCTCGTCGGCCTGGATCTGCAGCCGACGAAACTGAGAAACATGCTCGGGGAAGGCCTGCTCACCGCCATTGCCAGCACCCTGGCGTTTTTCGCCCTGGGCTATGGGCTGATGCTGGCATTCGGCTTCGATCAGGGCGATGCGCTGGTGACCGGCATAGCCGTCACGTTTTCCAGCACCATCATCGGCATCAAGCTCCTGCCGACCACGCTGCTCCATCACCGCCATATCGGTGAGATCGTGGTCAGCCTGCTGCTGATCCAGGACCTGCTGGCGATCCTGGCGCTGATCCTGCTGGCCGGCTACGGGGGTAGCGTCGCCGAGACCCTCGCCAACCTGGGGACCGTGCTGCTGGCTCTGCCGCTTCTGGTGGGCGTGGCTTTCGTCGGTGTGCGCTACGGCGTGCTGCCCCTGATCGCGCGCTTCGACGCGTTTCACGAGTTCATCTTCCTGCTGGCGCTGGGCTGGTGCCTGGGGCTCGCGACCTTCGCCTCGTTCATCGGTCTTTCCCTCGAGATCGGCGCGTTCGTCGCCGGCGTGGCGCTGGCCATCAGCCCGATCTCCCAGTACATCGCCGAGAGCCTGCGGCCACTGCGCGACTTCTTTCTGGTGCTGTTCTTCTTTTCCGTGGGCGCGGAGCTCGACCTCACGACCATGATGTCGGCGCTTCTCCCCATTCTCATCCTGGCGATGGTCGTGGTTGCCGCAAAGCCGGTGGTTTTTGCCGCGCTGCTACGCTGGCAGGGGGAGACGCCGGAGACCAGCTGGGAGTCCGGCTACCGTCTCGGGCAGGCGTCCGAGTTCTCCCTGCTGCTGTCGTACGTGGCCGCCGAAGCGGGCCTGCTCGGCTACGAAGCCGCCCACGTGATCCAGGGCGCCACCGTCCTCACCCTGATCCTCTCCACCTACGCCGTCATCTTCCGCTACCCCAGCCCCATAGCCGTGTCGCAGCGCCTGCGGCGGGATTAATAAGATGCGGCGGGACTAGTATGCGGCGGGATCAAAAGAGGTGCGGCGCGACTAGAAAGCAACCCCGCGAGGCCAGCGCTGCGGGCTCAGGCCCGCAGATCCAGCAGCCCGCGACCCACCATCTTCCCAGCCAGAATCCGATCGATGGCACCGGAGATCGACTCCAGGGTCAGCGGCTCGACCAGCCTCTCCAGGCCATCCAGCTTCCAGGGGCCGGCGAGCTTCTGCCACATGTCGGCCTTACGGTCGAGCGGCAGCTCGACGGAGTCCACGCCCAGCAGGTTGACCCCGCGAAGAATGAACGGCAGCACGGAAGCCGGAATCTGCGGCGAGTCCACCAACCCGCAGGCGGCAAGGCTGCAGCCATAGCGGAGGCTCTTCACCGCGTTGAACAGGATCTCCCCGCCCACGGTGTCCACCACGCCACCCCAGACCTCCTTCAGCATCGGGCGATCTGACCCCTCCCGCGCCTCATCGCGACTGAGAAAGCGACTGGCGCCGAGCGAGCGCAGCAGCTCGTGCTGCTCGCGCTTGCCGGTAACCGCGACCACCTCGTAGCCGAGCCGGGCAAGCAGCAGCACGGCAACGGAACCCACCCCGCCGGTCGCGCCGGTGACCAGCACCGGCCCGCCGTCGGGACGCATCCCGGCGTGCTCGAGCTTGTCGACGCACAGCCCGGCGGTGAATCCGGCGGTGCCGATTATCATGGATTCCCGCAGCGACAGGCCATCGGGCCGTGCCACGACCCATCCGGCAGGGACGCGGATCCGCTGGCCGAAGCCACCGGGCGTGTTCATGCCGAGGTCGTAGCCGATGACGATCACCTCGTCGCCGACGCGGACGCTCCCGCTGGCAGACTCCACGACGACGCCTGCCGCATCGATTCCGGGCGTGTGGGGGAACGTGCGGGTAACGCCCGGATTTCCGGTGGCAGACAGACCGTCCTTGTAATTGAGCGACGAGTAGTGGACGTCAACCAGCACCTCGCCTTCCGGCAGCTCGTCGAGCTTCCGATCCACCACCGTGCGGCTGAATCCGGAATCGGTCTTCTCGACCAGCAGAGCCTTGAAAGTGCTCATACGCCTCCCCTCCATTGACTGATCTTTTCGACCCAGCGCGCCGCAACCCGGTCGATGCTGGTCTCCATCTGGGCCAGCAGCCGCTCAATGGGGCGCTTGTGTTCCACCCAGTGCACCTCGTAGATGTCGGCATCCTCGCTCTGCCTCAGCAGATATTCGTCACTGGTGGAGATCTCGTCCACCAGCTTCTTGTCCAGCGCGTGCTGTCCGTACCAGGTCTCTCCCGTGGCGACCGCGTCCACGTCCAGCCCGGCGCGATGACCGCCGACAAACTCCTTGAACAACCGGTGCACGTCCTCCAGCTCTTCGATGAACTTCTGACGGCCTTCATCGGTGTTCTCACCGAACACCGTGAGGGTGCGTTTGTACTTTCCGGCCGTCAGCACTTCCACATCGACGTCGTGTCGTTTCAGCAGCCGATGAACGTTCGGCACCTGGGCAACCACCCCGATGGAGCCAAGCACCGCAAACGGGGCCGCGAGAATCCGATTGGCGACCACGGCCATCAGGTAGCCGCCGCTGGCCGCGACCTTGTCCACCGCGACGACCAGCGGCACGCCGTGACGCCGGACCCGGTCGAGCTGGGACGCCGCGAGGCCATACCCGTGCACCATGCCGCCGGCACTTTCGAGCCGGACGAGGACTTCGTCCTCCTCCCTCGCCGCCGAGAGCACGGCGGTGATCTCGTTGCGCAGGTACTTGACCTGAGAAGCCTGCAGGTCGCCGTGGAAATCGACCACGTAAACCCGACGCCGGCCGGGTATCGCCTTGCCGTCCGACTTCTTCAGCGCCTTCGCTTCCTGCTTGGCGGACTTCTTGCTCTGTTTGAGCTCCTGCTTGCGGGCCCGGCGCACGGCCGTGGCGGGAAGCATGGCTTCCTGTACCGTCAGCTTCAGGTCGGAGTAATGGTCGTTGAGCTTGCGGATCTCGAGGTGACCCCGACCGTGGTCCGGGCCGTGGCGGCGCATACGCATGCCGGTGGCCGCCGCGATGACGACGATCACCGCGACCACGATGGTGGCGGTCTGGGCGAGAAAGGTCAGGTACTGATACAGGTATTCCATGGACCCGCCGGAAAGCAAGAGCGCGCTACTGTACTGGAACTGCGGATACGGCTCCACCGCCGTGGCCGGATGTCACTCGCTGCTTCAGCCGTGCCGGCCGCCGCGCTTGATCTCCCGGGCGGATCCGTGTGTCATCTCCCCCCATGAACCTGCAAGCGCTCCAGGACCACCTGCAGTCTGCCTTCGTTCCGGCAGCCGCCGGAGGCCTGGATGCGGTGTTCCGTCTGCGTATCCAGGAGCACGCCCTGACCTTCCGGGTCAGCAACGGTCAGCTCGACTTCACCGTCCCGGCCGACCTGGAGCCCGACGCGACCTTTCTGTTCGAAGACGCGGATACCGCCTGGGCATTGTTGACGGGACGCGCCAACGCATTCGAAGCGTTCATGGAAGGCCGCTTTCGCAGCGACGGCTACCTGATGTGGGCGTTCGCCCTGATGGCCATGTTCGAAAGCGCCAGTCTGCCAGTGACGCCCACGGAGTGACGCTCATTCGGCCGGCTTGCCGAGGCCCCGTATGAAGTCATCGATGAGCCAGCGCGAAATGGCGGTGCCCGGCGGCACGTTGGGCAGGTCGTCATAGCGGAACCAGCGCGCGTCCGCGATCTCGCCTTCCTGACAAACGATGTCACCGGAATCGTACTCGGCATGAAAGCCGAGCATGAGCGAGTTGGGAAACGGCCAGCTCTGGCTGCCGAGGTAACGTAGATTCCTGACCCGGATGCCCACTTCCTCCTCGACCTCGCGGTGCACCGTCTGCTCGATGGATTCACCGGGCTCCACGAATCCGGCCAGGGTGCTGTACATGTTAGCGGGCCAGTTGGCATTGCGTGCCAGCAGCATCTCCTCACCGCGGGTCACGAGCACGATGATGCTCGGCGACAGCCGCGGATAGCTCACCAGGTCGCAGTTCGGGCACACTTTCGCCCGGTCCTCGGGGTGATCTTCGGTTTCCGCCCCGCAGCGCCCGCAGAACCGGTGCGTTGCGTGCCACTCCACGACCTGCTGCGCCCGACCCGCCAGATAGAACACGGCCGGTTCCACCCGGCCCAGCCAGGACCTCAACCCGGTGAGCGAGTAACCCTCCGGCAGCCGGCCCGACGCGTGCAGGGCAAAGCAGCTGCGGCCACGAAACCGTCCCAGATAGTGACGGGCATGGACCTCGATATCGAGCCAGCGCAGCTCGTCACCACTGATCGGGCGGGGAATCCCCTGCTCGGAAACACAGGCCATCTGTCCTTCGATGTACACGAACATCCAGCTGTCGTCTTCGCTGTCCGCGCCTGGCGCGACGTCGGGTTCGAAGCCGTCGGGACTCAGAGGCCACATGGCAGCACCAGTACCATGAACTCGGAGAGATACCTTAGCACGACGAACCCGGGCTCAAGGGGCCGCCGCCATCGCCGCACCCGCCGCGGTCCTGCGCCACAGGCTGGCGCCGGAAGCCCCGTCGAGCAGATCGAGCATGCGTTCGTGGGCAGCCAGCTCTTCGGCGCTCGCTCGGAGCACCCGCAACGGCGGCCGGTCCTCGGGCAGCACCAGCTGCGCGAGCTCAGCGGCCGCGCGTTCCTCCTCACGGCCGTCCTGAGCCGTGCCGAACAACTGGGTCTGGCCGCCGGTCATGGCGAGAAAGACGTCGGCCAGAATCTCCGCATCGAGCAACGCACCGTGCAGGTCCCGGGCCGAGTTGTCGACCTCGTAGCGCCGGCACAGCGCATCGAGGCTGTTCTTCTGGCCGGGGTGCTTGTACCGCGCCAGCGCGAGCGAGTCCGTCACCCGGCACAGGGCCGAGATGCCGGGATCTGCCCGGCCGGCTCGTTCCAGCTCTGCATCGAGGAACGACAGGTCGAAGGGCGCGTTGTGGATGATCAGTTCCGCGCCGCGGATGAAGCTGAGAAACTCGTCGATGATCTCGGCGAACAGCGGCTTGTCCGCGAGGAAGTCTGCAGAGATGCCGTGAACCTCGTAGGCTCCGTCATCGATGGCCCGCTGCGGGTTCACGTACTTGTGAAAGTGCCGGCCGGTGAGCCGGCGGTTGACGATCTCCACGCCGCCGATCTCGATGATGCGGTGGCCCTGGCTGACTTCCAGACCGGTCGTCTCGGTGTCGAGAACGATCTGGCGATTCATGCCCCGGCCTGCATCGCGTCGATTGCCTTGTTTGCTTCGAGGTCGGCGCGCTCGTTCTCAGGGTGCCCGCTGTGGCCTCTCACCCAGTGCCATTCGATCTGGTGCTGCTGGGCAAGGGTGTCGAGCCGCTCCCAGAGGTCCCGGTTCTTCACCGGCTGCTTCTGCGACGTGCGCCAGCCGTTACGTTTCCAGTTGGCCATCCACTGCTGCACGCCCTGGCGCAGGTACTGCGAGTCTGTGGTCAGGATTACCCGGGCAGGACGCTTCAGCGACGCCAACGCCTCGATGGCGGCCATCAGCTCCATGCGGTTGTTGGTCGTGTGCGCCTCTGCCCCGCTGATGACCTTCTCCGAGTCGCCGTAGCGCAGCAGCGCCGCCCACCCCCCGGGCCCGGGATTGCCGCGACAGGCACCATCCGTGAAGATCTCAACCGCCGCGCTCAAGATCCTTCCAGTCGCTGAACTGCAGCACCCGGGCCGGCGTGCGACTGACTGCCGACTTCGGGTAGGTCGCCGGCACCAGCTTCGTGCCCTTTACCCCGGTTGCCCGCCAGTGCGGGCGCAGCGCGGCGGCCTGCTTCACGGCGGATATCAGGTAGACGCCGCCGAGCGGGGCCTGTGTCCGTCTCAGGCCGCGTTCGAGGCGGCCGGGCTGCGCATCGGCGGTTCGACGGCCCGCGGAAAATGGCAGGTTATAAGACAGATACTGCACGGCAGCTTGACGTTCGAACCCGAGCAGCGCGAGCCAGTCCAGCAACCTGAAGCTGGTTACCAGCCGCATGCCGGTGAAGGCATCGTCACGAATCCGGGCCAGGGCCCGGCGCGCGCCCCATACGCTCAGAGGATTGAAGCTGCAGATCACCAGGCGCCCGCCGGGCGCCAGCACCCGCGCGGCCTCCCTGAGCCCGCCGCGGGGGTCGCCGGAGACCTCCAGGGCATGGTGCAGCACCATGGCGTCGAGGCTGTTGTTCGGCAGCGGCAGGGAATCCAGGACGCAGCGCAAGGAGGACAGCTCCTCAGGGTCGGGGCCGGCCAGCTCCGAGGCGAACAGATGGTGCCGAATCATGCACCCGCGCACGGTTCCGGCGATCCCGTCGTGGCAACCTACCCATAGCAGCGTGTCGCCGTGGAATCGCCGCGCGACTTCGCCCAGCAACGGCCGCTCTTCCAGCAGCAGGCGGCTGCCCTGGGCACCGGCGAACCAGTCAGCGAGACGTTGGGACGGAGTGTTTGCCAAGCAACTGCGCTTACCTCAGAGTAAGGGACGATTCTGCCGGCGGGGGCCGATGAGAGCAACCACATACCAACAAAGGCTCGCCGCGCGGCTTCCCGCCCTGCTGCTGACGCTGTTGCTGGCATCCTGCCAGGTGCTGCAGCCTCAGACGGCCGGCATCGATGCGGAGCCCGCCGCCGACCCGGTCCGCATGATCATCGAGCCGGTGATGGTGCCGCGAATCCCGCGGCGACCCCTGCCACCGCCCCCCGAGCCGGACCTCTGGGCCGACATTCGCGCCAGCTTCGTCTTAGACCATGCGCTCGAGCAGCGCCGGGTGCAGCAGGAGCTGCGCTGGCTCAAGCGGCACCCCGGCTATCTGCCCAGGCTGCAGGCCCGGCTGCAACGCTATCTGCCGCACATCCACCACGAGGTCCTAGCGCGCGGCCTGCCCGGCGAGCTGGCGCTGCTGCCCATCGTCGAGAGCGCCCTGGACCCGTACGCGTTCTCCCATGGCGGCGCAGCCGGCCTCTGGCAGTTCATTCCCGCCACCGCCACCCGCTTCGGCTTGCCGCGCAACTGGTGGGTGGACGGCCGGCGGGATCCGGTGCTGGCGACGACGGCCGCCCTCGACTACCTCGAGCACCTGAACGGTCGCCTGGACGACTGGTATCTGGCGGTTGCCGGGTACAACGCCGGCGAAGGCAACGTGCGCCGCGCGCTGCGCAAGGCCCGCGGCGGCGACACCAGCTTCTGGGCGCTGGACCTGCCCCGGGAAACCAGCGCCTACGTGCCCCGCCTGCTCGCCCTGGCAGCCGTTGTGGCAGATCCGGCGGCCCACGGGCTGGAGCTGCCGGAGGTGCTGCCGGAGCCGGCCTTCGTCACCATCGAAACTCACGGTCAGTTCGACCTGGCGAAAGCCGCCGACGCCCTGGACATGCCGGTCAACGCGCTCTACGACTGGAACCCGGCACTGAATCAGTGGGCGACCCCTCCGGAAGGGCCCCATCATCTGCACGTTCCCATCGACCTGGCGGAAACCGCCCAGGCACGCATCAGCAGCGTTCCGGAAGATGAACGCGTGCAGTGGCTGCGGGTCAAAGTGGCCAGCGGCGATACCCTGAGCCAGATTGCCCGCCGTCACGGCACCGACGTCGCGACCCTGCAACGGGCAAACCGGATTCGGGGGCACAACATCCGCGCCGGGCAGGCGCTGTTCATTCCGCGTTCCAGCAAGGCCATGACCGCCTATCCGGTCGCCGCTCGCTCTCCGGCCAGGGACGGCAACTACCAGGTGAAGCCGGGGGACTCGCTGTGGAGCATCGCCCGCGACCACGACGTGGCGCTGGCGAAGTTGATCCGAGTCAATCAGATCGGCCCCAAGGAGGTGCTCCGGGTGGGCCAGCGCCTGACGATTCCGGGAAGTCAGGTCAGCACCGAAGGGGTTCCGGGAAGCAGCCGGGACGTCATCCGCAAGGTCCGCTACGGGGTTCGCCGCGGTGACTCGCTGGCACGCATTGCCGGCCGCTTCAATGTCGGCGTGCAGGACCTGGCGCAGTGGAATCGGCTGAACACCGAGCACTATCTCCAGCCGGGTCAGAAGCTGCTGATCTACGTGAACGTCGCCGCCGCCGAGTAAGCACCGCGCGGGATTCAATCGGGTCGCTGGATGGATGCTTCGGCCTGCCGGGTCTCGAACAGCGCGCCGAACTCCAGACGCGACGCCCTACCCGCAAGGAAGTCACGCATCGCCCCGAGCTCTGCGTCGGTCAGCGCCTGCACGTCACCATCTTCCACCCTGGTCACGGTAACCAGCGCCAGGCCGCCGTCGGGAAGCGCGGCCTCGCCGATGCTCTTCCCGCCCGGCGTCGGCCGCGGCAATGCAAACGCCGCCTGCAGGACCGCACGGGGCACCTCGGAGGCGTTGCGCCGAACGGCCTCGAACGTCTGCCAGTCGACCCCGTAAGACTCGGCGACCTCCGACACGCTGTCCCCGGCGCGCAGGCGCTCCAGCGCGGTGCGCTGAGCGTCTTCCAGCAGCTGCCGGGCGCGTTCGGTTGCGATGGCGGCACGGATATCTTCCGCCACATCCTCGAACGGGATCGGCTCGGGCGGATGCCGCTCGGTCACCCGCATCACCACCGCCCGATCGTCCGCCAGCTCGACGGCCGCGCTGTTGAAGCCTCGCTCCAGGACGTCGGCGGTGTACAACCGATCCCGCAGCTGCGGGTTGTCGAACGGCGCCGGTCCACGCTGACGGCTGACGCCCTCGACGGTCTGCACTTCAAGCCCCAGGTTCTCCGTCACGCTGACGAGATCGTTGGGGTGCTCGAACGCCAGGCTGTCCAGCTCGCGGAGACGCTCGTCGTAGAGCAGCTGCGCCTGCTCGCGCCGCAGCCGGCTCTCGATCGCGCCCCGCGCCTCCTCGAAATCCGGATACGGGTTGGCGCGGATCTCCTCGAGCTGGATCAGATGGACACCGAACTCGGTCTGCACGGGGTCGGAAACGTCGCCGGGCTGCTCCAGCGCAAACAACGCGGCTTCGAACGCCGGGTCGAACACGTTCCGCCCGGCGAAACCCAGATCGCCTCCCTGAGCGGCCGATCCCGGGTCTTCCGAGATTTCGGCGGCCAGCGCGGCGAAGGACTCGCCCGCCTCTAGGCGTCCGCGTATGGCTTCCAGCGCCTGCATCGCCTCATCGACCGACCGGGCGGCGTCCCCTGTCTCCAGCAGGATGTGGCGGCTGCTGCGCTCCTCTTCCTGAGGTGCCGCTGCCCGCTCGGTCTCGTACGCCCTGCGCACATCGGCCTCGGCAACCTCGATGGCAGGATCGTCCAGAAGATCTCCGACGCCCAGGGTCACGAAGGCTACGTCCACGGTCTCCTCGGTCACGTAGTCCCGTTCGTTCTCCTGATAGCTAAGGAGAACGTCGTCGTCGCTGACCGCGACCTGCTCGAGAAACCGGTCCACAGCGAACGGCAGGTAGGCAACGTCGCGGCGCTGGGCAAGCAGGGCAGCGTGCAGATTGAACTCGCGCCGGGTCAGAAACGCCGTCTCGGCCATGCTGCGCTGGAGCTGTTCGAGCGCAAGGAGCTCCGCGGTATCGTCGAGAAACCCCTGGGGCGTGTAGCCCATCGCCTGCACGGCCTGACGGTAGACGTCACGTTGGAACTTCCCGGCAACCTGAAACGCCGGATTGGCAACTACCACCCGGTTCACCCGGGAGGGCCCGACGGCCATGCCGAACTCACTCGCCGCCTGGCCGAGAATCTCCCGCGCGATCAGCTGGTCGAGCACGGCGCCCTGAAGCCGCACCGGGTCGATCATGCTGGGATCGAACTCGCCGCCCATCTGGGCCGCGAGACGGCGGCGCTCCCGCTCCGTGGCAATCGCGAGCTCGCCCTGGGTGATCCCTTCGCCGTTGACGCTGGCAACCTCCGGGTCGCCGGTCACGAACAGGTTGAAGGCGCCGAAGCCGAACACGGCCAGCACGAACACGATGATCGCGACCAGAACCTTGAATGCCAGGCTCTGGGTCTGATCCCGCATCTTCTGCAGCATGGAGGTGTCCTCACAGACGCGACCGCGCAGGCCGCGTTCGTGCCGCCTGCCGGTCTCTCAAGAAAAAAGGCGCTAATGGCGCGCCTTCTTCCTGGTGGTGGTTAGTTGGCGGAACTCAATTCAGCGCGTCCTTCAGCGCTTTGCCGGGCTTGAACGCGGGCACCTTGGCGGCGGCAATGTGGATCGGGGCCCCGGTCTGCGGGTTGCGGCCCGTACGTGCCGCACGATCGCGGACGGTGAAGGTGCCGAAGCCGACCAGCGATACCGGATCGGCATCCTTCAGCGAATCGGTAATCGCGTCCAGCGCAGCATCCAGCGCTCGCCCCGCAGAGGCCTTGGAGATATCCGCAGCTTCGGCGATTCGATCAACGAGTTCAGTCTTGTTCACAATTGGCCCCTCGGTAATAAACGATGACGGTCGGCGTCATCAGAGGAAAAGTTCAACGATTCGGTTCGCTGTTGCGAGTCAGGTCTGTTCCACTCATTCCCGGCCTGCTCGCCACGCGTCGGCGGCGCGCTCGCAACGACTACGGAAACTGGCTGCACCTGCGACGAGCGGTTTTATACCAACACCCCAGACCACCTGCAACCAGATGCGACAGCACCCGTCGCGATGAGAAAAGGCTGCGAAAGACCGCAAGCCGGCCCGTCCGCTCAACGCACCGCTCGCATTCTACCCCATCGGGAGAATGCTGCCAGAGCCCGTTACGCCACGGGTCAGTGCGCGCTGATCGAGACCTCGCCGTCCTTGCCGCTCGCTTCGGGCGGTCGCTCAGAACCGGCATCCGGCGCCTCGACTTCGGAGGGGTGAGGCAGGCGCTCCAGGGCGATCTCCAGCACCTGATCCATCCACTGCACCGGAATGATCTCCAGGCTCGATTTGACGTTGTCCGGAATTTCCTTGAGATCGCGCTCGTTCTCCTTCGGGATGATCACGCGACGGATACCGCCACGTTGCGCCGCTAGCAGCTTTTCCTTGAGCCCGCCGATTGGCAGCACCTGTCCGCGCAACGTGATCTCACCTGTCATGGCAACATCCGCGCAGACGGGGATCCCGGTCAGCACCGAGACCACCGCCGTGCACATGCTGATTCCGGCGCTGGGTCCGTCCTTGGGCGTCGCGCCTTCCGGGACGTGCACATGGAGGTCTACCTTTTCGTGGAAGTCCTTGCTGATGCCGAGCACGCCAGCGCGGCTACGCACGAACGTCAACGCTGCCTGAATGGACTCCTTCATGACGTCGCCGAGAGAACCGGTGTGGGTCTGGCGCCCCTTGCCGGGCACCGCCACCGCCTCGATGTTGAGCAGCTCGCCGCCGACGGAAGTCCACGCGAGGCCGGTTGCCAGACCGATCTGGTTCTCCTCTTCCGCCAGGCCGTAGCTGTAGCGGCGCACGCCGTTGTACTCCTCGATGTCATCGGCGGAGATGGTCACGGGCTGCTTCTGCTCTGCCTTCGGCAGCAGCGATTTCTGCTTGACCACCTTGCGCGACAGCTTGGCGATCTGCCGTTCCAACCCGCGCACCCCGGCTTCCCGCGTGTAGTACCGGATCAGGTGAACGATCGCGTCGTCGGAGAGCGTCAGCTCTCCCTTCTTCAGCCCGTTCAACGCGACCTGCTTCGGCACCAGGTATCTGCGGGCAATGTTCAGCTTCTCGTCCTCGGTGTACCCGGGCAGCCGGATGACTTCCATCCGGTCGAGCAGGGGCGCCGGGATGTTCATCGAGTTGGAGGTGCAGATGAAAAACGTGTCCGACAGATCGTAATCGACCTCGAGGTAGTGATCGTTGAAGTTGTGGTTCTGCTCGGGGTCCAGCACCTCCAGCAGCGCGCTGGCCGGGTCGCCGCGCACATCCATGCCCATCTTGTCGACCTCGTCGAACAGGAACAGCGGATTGCGGGCACCCGCTTTGGCCATCTTCTGCAGCACCTTGCCGGGCAGAGAGCCGATGTAGGTGCGCCGATGACCGCGGATCTCTGCCTCATCGCGCACGCCCCCCAGGGCCATGCGGACGAACTTGCGATTGGTCGCCCTTGCGATGCTCTCGCCGAGCGACGTCTAGCCGACCCCCGGCGGACCTACCAGGCAGAGCACCGGCCCTTTGACCTTGCTCACCCGTCCCTGCACGGCCAGGTATTCGAGAATCCGGTCCTTGACCTCCTCCAGGCCGTAGTGATCCTCGTCGAGAATCTTCTGGGCGGCGGCGAGGTCCTTGCGTACCCGGCTCTTCTTCTTCCAGGGCACGCTGATCATCCAGTCGAGGTAGCTGCGGACCACCGTAGCCTCCGCCGACATCGGTGACATCTGCTTCAGCTTTGCCAGCTCGGTCTCGGCCTTGTCGCGGGCCTCCTTGCTCATCCCGCTCTCTTCGATCCTGCGCTGCAGGTCCTCCACCTCGCTCGGCGCTTCGTCAAGGTCACCGAGCTCCTTTTGAATGGCCTTCATCTGCTCATTCAGGTAATACTCGCGCTGGCTCTTCTCCATCTGCTTCTTCACGCGGCCACGGATCCGCTTCTCGATCTGGTAGAGATCGATCTCGGAATCCATCAGCCCGAGCAGACCGTCTATCCGCTCCTTCAGTTCCACCGCTTCGAGCAGCTGCTGCTTGTCCTCGAGCTTGAGGCTGAGCTGCGCCGCGATGGTGTCCACCAGCCGCGCTGGATCATCGATGCTGGCAAGCGACGACAGCACCTCCTGAGGCACCTTCTTGCTGGCCTTCACGTACTGTTCGAACTGCTCCATGATGGAGCGGACCAGGGTTTCCGCCTCGCGGGCATCCACCTCGGGTTCTGCAACCCCGATCACGGTGGCACGCAGGTAGTCGTCAGCAGGTTCCAGCGCGCCCACCCGGGCCCGGTACCCGCCTTCCACCAGAACCTTGACCGTGCCGTCGGGGAGCTTGAGCAGCTGCAGCACCGTGGCGACGGTGCCCACCGGGAACAGATCTTTCTCACCGGGTGACTCCACCTCGGCATCGCGCTTAGCGAGCAGCAGGATCTGCTTGTCGTCTCCCATCGCGGCATCGAGGGCACGGATCGAGCTCTCGGTACCGACGAAAAGCGGGTGCACGCCATGGGGGTAAACCACCATGTCGCGCAACGGCAGGACGGGAAGACGGATTGGCTTGGCGGCTGGCACGGGTATGGTCACCTCCGGATATGCAAGTAGGTGCGGTCTCGCCGCGCGGAATTCAAGGCCTGGGCAGCGGCCGGCCAGGGGCCCGCCACCGTGTGATCAGGGTCTGCGGCCGCCGGATCGACGCCCGGGCAATAGTCGTCAGCGGCGCGCAACAGAAGTCGGGGCGCGAGCGATCGTCACTCCTTTGGCGACGCCTGGGCCTTCTCCACGTTCTCGTAGATCAGCATGGGCTCGCTCTCACCTTCGATCACGCTCTCGTCGATGACGACCTTGGTCACGGAGTCCAGCGACGGCAGCTGGTACATGGTCTCCAGCAGCACCGCCTCGAGGATGGAACGCAGGCCGCGCGCGCCGGTCTTTCGCTCCATGGCTTTCTTCGCCACGGCGCGCAGCGCGTCTTCGCGGAAATCGACCTCCACGCCCTCCATCTCGAACAGCTTGACGTACTGCTTGGTCAGCGAGTTCTTGGGTTCCGTGAGGATCTGCATCAACGCGGAGACGTCGAGCTCCTCAAGGGTGGCCACCACCGGCAGCCGGCCAACGAACTCGGGTATCAGGCCGTAGCGGATCAGGTCCTCCGGCTCGACGTTGCGCAGGGTCTCGCCGATGCTCTTGCGATCTACCTCGCCGATCACGTCGGCGCTGAAGCCGATGCCGGATTTCTCGGAGCGCTCGCGGATCACCTTGTCCAGCCCGGCGAACGCACCGCCGCAGATGAACAGGATGTTGCTGGTGTCGACCTGGAGAAACTCCTGCTGGGGATGCTTGCGCCCGCCCTGTGGCGGTACCGAAGCTACCGTGCCCTCGATCAGCTTCAGCAGTGCCTGCTGGACGCCCTCGCCGGACACATCCCGGGTGATGGAGGGGTTGTCAGACTTGCGTGAGATCTTGTCGATCTCGTCGATGTAGACGATGCCCACCTGGGCGCGCTCGACGTCGTAGTCACACTTCTGCAGCAGCTTCTGAATGATGTTCTCGACGTCCTCGCC
Organism: Pseudomonadales bacterium; assembly: GCA_041608775.1. Taxonomy (GTDB): domain Bacteria; phylum Pseudomonadota; class Gammaproteobacteria; order Pseudomonadales; family Azotimanducaceae; genus UBA7803. Next base: position 19,484 of record JBFISC010000003.1, read on the forward strand.
GACGTAGCCCGCCTCGGTCAACGTGGTCGCGTCGGCGATGGTGAACGGCACGTTCAGCAGGCGCGCCAGCGTCTCCGCCAGCAGGGTCTTGCCGCTGCCCGTGGGACCGATCAGCAGGATGTTCGACTTGGAGAGCTCGACGTCGTCTTTCTTGCCCTTGTAGTTGAGACGCTTGTAGTGATTGTAGACGGCCACCGACAGCACCTTCTTGGCGTGCTCCTGACCGATCACGTACTCGTCGAGGATCTCGTTGATCTCGTGGGGAACAGGCAGCCGCTCGCTGCCTTTGGACTCACCGCCTTCGGCGACCTCCTCGCGGATGATGTCGTTGCACAGCTCGACACACTCGTCGCAGATGAAGACGCTCGGTCCGGCGATGAGCTTGCGAACTTCGTGCTGACTTTTGCCGCAGAAGGAACAGTAGAGCAGCTTGCCTGAATCGTCGCTCTTACCGTTGTCGTCTGCCATTGCTTACCTCAGTCGTTCCCGCACAGCTTACCTTGCGGGCTAATCGCAGATATTGCAAGTATCCGCAGGTGAGGGAAATACTCGATAAAGATCACGATGTTATCGATCCCGTAAGCGGTTTTCCGTGATCGCCCGCAGCCCCGCGGCAGCCGGGCCCGAGCCCCTTCGCAGTACCGTGGATCAGCCGTTGACGGCTTTCGCAGCCGGTTTCCGCGGGACCCTCACCTGATCCACCAGCCCGTACTCCTTCGCTTCGTCCGGGCTCATCCAGAAGTCCCGGTCGGTGTCTTCAGCGATCCGCTCCACGGTCTGTCCGGTGTGCTCGGCAAGGATCCGATTCAGCCGTTCACGCATGAGCAGGATCTCCTTGGCCTGGATCTCGATGTCCGCCGCCACGCCCCGCGACCCGCCGGACGGCTGGTGCAGCATCATCCGCGAGTTCGGCAGCGCGAACCGCTTGCCGGGGGCGCCGGCGCCGAGCAGGAACGCGCCCATGCTGGCCGCCTGACCGACGCACATGGTGCTCACGTCGCAGCGCACGAACTGCATGGTGTCATAAATGGACATCCCTGCCGTGACCGAACCGCCGGGGGAATTAATGTAAAGATTGATGTCTTTATCGGGGTTCTCGGCCTCGAGAAAGAGGAGCTGGGCGACCACGAGGTTGGCGACGTTGTCCTCCACCGGACCCACCATGAACACGATGCGGTCCTTCAGCAGCCGCGAGTAAATGTCGTAGGCTCGTTCTCCGCGGGCGGACTGCTCGATCACCATGGGCACCAGGCCCAGGTTGGTGATGGGCGTCGCGCCTGACTCGTAGGAATCGCTCATGGTCTGCTTGTCTCCGTTAGCTCTGCTGTGATTGAGCCTCGGCGGCCTCCGCCGGCTCCTGGCTGCTGTTGGAATCCTCCGCGCCCGGCAGCCCCTTGCCGGACACGATGTCCTGATAGGTGGATGGCAGCGTCTCCTGCTCTGCGCGCTCCAGCACGTGATCCACTACCTGATCTTCCAGCACCGACATTTCCACCTGCCGGAGCTGTTCCTGGTTACCGTAGTACCAGTTGATCACCTGTTGCGGTTCGGCGTAGCCCTCGGCCATCTCCTCCACTCGCGCCCGGACCTTCTCAGGACTCACCTCGAGCCCCGCGGCCGAGACGATCTCGTTGACCACGAGGCCGACCCGGACCCGACGCTCGGCCTGCTCCCGGAACAGCTCGTCGGGCAGCTCGGGTGCGTTCTCGGCACCGTACATCTGGAACTGCTGCAGCATCTGCTGACGCAGGGTCTGAGTCTCGTTGCTCACCAGCGCGCCAGGCAGCTGAAGCTCGTGCAGCTCGTTGAGCTGATCCATGACCTGATTCTTCAGGCTGGTGCGCACCGCGGCGTCCATCTCGCGCTGCATGTTCTGGCGCACGTCGGCACGAAATGCCTCCAGGCCACCGTCCTCGATGCCGAAGCTCTTGAAGAACGTCTCATCCAGCTCGGGAAGCGTGGCTTCGGTAACCGACTTCACCGTGACGTCGAACGTGACCGTCTTGCCCGCCAGGTGCTCGGCCCGGTAATCCTCGGGGAAGGTCGCATCGAAGCTTGCGCGCTCTCCCGCGGACCTGCCGCGAACGCCGGCATCGAAGTCCTCGATCATCTGACCCGCGCCGACGACGAAGGCAGCATCCTCGCCCTTACCACCGTCGAACACCTCGCCGTCCAGACGGCCCTCGAAGTCCACGGTCACCCGGTCACCATCCGCGGCGGCCCGATCGACCTCGAGCCATTCCTTGCGCTGGTCGCGCAGGCGCTCGATCATGTCGTCGAGATCGGCTTCGGTGATCTGGGCCTGCGGCCGCTTGACCGAGACCCGGGAAAGATCCGCCAGCTCGACGCTGGGAAACACCTCGAACGTGGCGGTGAACTCGAGGTCGTTGCCCGGCTCCATGCTGACCACGTCGAGGCTCGGCTGCCCGGCGGGGGAAAGATCCTCCTGGCGCACGGCATCGAAGAAGCTGGACTGCATGAGCTCGCCGGCCACCTCGGCACGCACGGCTTTGCCGTAGCGCCGGCGGACCTCCTTCATCGGCACCTTGCCCGGACGGAACCCCGGCAGACGCATGCGGCTGGCCGCATCGCCGAGTCGGGCCGCGATCTGCTCCTCGAAAGTCTCCGAAGGCACCGAAATGGTCAGCCGGCGCTCGAGGCCCGAGGTGGTCTCTATGGATATCTGCATGTCAGGAACTGCGTCTATTCCAAGGTTGGATGAGTGGTGTTTTGACTGGGGTGGACGATGGGGCTCGAACCCACGACCGCCGGGATCACAACCCGGAGCTCTACCAACTGAGCTACGCCCACCATCGAAATCGACCGACTGAACCCCTTGCAGGAGCCGCCCGGTCCGAACCGCATATGTTACTCCGCAACGCCTGCCGGCGTCAGCTCAAGACCAGCGGCAAGCGGGCCCGCGCCGAAAGCAGTTGGCGCGCCCGGAAGGACTCGAACCTTCAACCGCCGGCTTAGAAGGCCGATGCTCTATCCGGTTGAGCTACGGGCGCATGGCTCCGGGGTTTCGCGAGCACACCGAGACCATGATGCCCGACCGCCCCGACAGCGGGACCGCGATCGGCAGGCCTGAGGGAAAAATGGTCGGGGTAGAGAGATTCGAACTCCCGACATCCTGCTCCCAAAGCAGGCGCGCTACCAGACTGCGCTATACCCCGCGGTACAGGAGACGGCGCGATCATAAAGTGGGGGACGGGGGGCGTCAAACCCGGCCGCCGGTCTGGGGAACCTCCATGCAACCGGGTAGAATGCGCCGGCCCAGGAGACCCAGTGCCGATGACAGCAAAGATCCTCAATGGCAACGAGATCGCGCGCAGCCTCCGGGCCGGCATTCGCGACCGGGTCGCGACCCGGGCGGCCGCCGGTCTGCGCCCGCCGGGACTGGCGGTAATCCTGGTCGGCAACGACCCGGCTTCCGAGATCTACGTGCGGCACAAGCGCAAGGACTGCGAGGAGGTCGGGTTCCATTCCGACGTTGCGCACCTCGGCGCCGACGTCACCCAGGGCGAGCTTGCCGCCCGCATTGCGGACCTGAACCGCGACCCCGCCATCGACGGCATTCTGGTCCAGCTCCCCCTGCCGGCCCATCTGGATGCTGCCAGGCTGATCGATCTGATCGACCCGGCCAAGGACGTGGACGGCGTGCATCCGTTCAACATTGGTCGGCTGGCGCTGCGCCGGCCCACCCTGCGCTCGTGCACGCCGAAGGGCGTGATGCAGCTGCTGGAGCACACCGGCGTGCCGATTCGCGGTCTCGACGCGACGGTGATCGGCGCGTCGAACCACGTCGGACGGCCCATGGGTCTGGAGCTGCTGCTGGCCGGATGCACCGTCACCACGGCGCACAAGTTCTCCCGTGACACGGGGGCCGCGGTGGCAGCAGCCGACGTGGTGATCTCCGCGGTAGGCAAGCCCGGCCTGGTGCCCGGGGCCTGGATCAAGCCCGGCGCCATCGTCATCGATGTGGGGATTACCCGCGATGAGGCAGGAAAGCTGCATGGCGACGTGCGTTTCGCCGAGGCGGTGGAGCGCGCGAGCTGGATCACCCCGGTCCCGGGCGGCGTCGGCCCGATGACTCGGGTCGCCATGCTCCAGAACACCCTGATGGCCGCCGATGGGCCGGTGAAGTGAGACGCCTGTTCGCGTCGGACCTGCACCTCTCCGATGCCGACAGCGTCCAGTTCCGCGGCCTGGAAAGCCTGCTCGCGCGGACACCGGCGGACGAGATCTACCTGCTGGGGGATCTGTGCGAAGTCTGGGTGGGCGACGACGACGACGGACCCCTGGCGCGCGGCCTGGTTGGCCTGCTGGCCGAGACGGCGACCCGCGCCCGGGTGTACGTGATGCACGGAAACCGGGACTTCCTGTTCGGCGCGGCCTTCGAGCGGGAGTCCGGCGCCACCCTGATTCCGGACCCCCACCCGCTGGGGGGCGGCCTGCTGCTTTCCCACGGCGATGCGTTCTGCATCGACGACGCGGCTTACCAGGAGGCGCGCCGGCTCTTGCGCTCACCGGCGTGGCAGGAAGACGTGCTGGCGCGGCCCCTGAAAGAACGGCGCGCGCTGGCTCGGAGCATGCGCGAGCAGAGCCGGGCGACGAACGCCAACAAGGCCGAGAACATCATGGACGTGTCCGAGGTCGAAGTCGCCCGGGTCGTGCAGGCGCACCGCGCCGACACCTTGATCCACGGCCACACCCACCGGCCCGCCGTTCACCGCAGCGACTGGGGTCGACGCTTCGTGCTCGGCGCCTGGGAGCGCTGCGGCTGGGCCCTGGAGCAGCACGGCGCGGACTTCGAGCTGAGCTGCTTCCCGCTGCGTTGAGCGGCAGCGGCTGGGCGCTGCGCCGTCAGCCCGCCATCGGGCCGCTGTGGAAACGGAACTCGCGGTCCGGCGCGGTCACCAGCGCTGCATCCAGCGCCAGGAACTCGCCGAGTCGGGCGTCCAGGTCGCGGTCGCTGCCGGCATCGCGGGCGAGTTCCAGGTAATGCCGGAAATGCCGCGCCTCCGAGGCGATCAGGCCCCGATAGAGCGACGCCACCGGTTCCGGCACCACGTCGATCAGACCGGCAAAGCGTTCACACGACCGCGCCTCCACCACCGCCCCGACCAGCAGCGTGTCAACGAGGCGCCCGGGCTCGTCCCCGCGCACCCGGGCCATCAGGCCGGCGGCGTAGCGGCTGGCGCTGAGCTGGACGTACTCGATGCCCCGGGCCTGCATCAGCGCATGCACCTGCTCGAAGTGCCGCAGCTCCTCCCGGGCGAGCCGCGACAGGCGATGCAGCAGCGCGGGGCGATCGAGGTACCGGAACAGCATGCCAAGCGCCGTGGACGCAGCCTTCTTCTCGCAGTTGGCGTGGTCGATGAGCAGCAGCGGCAGGTTGGCCCGGGCTTGAGTGAACCAGCCTGGCGGCGTCGGGCAGCGGAGAAAACCCTGCACGTCGGCGAGGGCGCCGTCGGCGAGCCCCGCAGACGTGGTCATTCCGCCGGGATCCGATAGTTGCGCTCGTAGTGAGCCACGGACCGCGCGTAGAACTCCTGATCCACCAACGCCAGCAGATCCTCCGGACGCAGGGTCAGCGCGTGGCTCGAGGCTCGGATCCCGAGATCCGCCGTGGTCACCTCAGGATCCCGCCAGGGGACTCGCTGAAGCAACTCGTACGCCAGCGTCTCGATGTCGAGCTCATCGGCCGCCGCCACCCCGAGCCGCCGGGCCTGGCCGCGCAGCCGCGACTCGTCCACGACTTCGAGCACCGCGGCAACCGCGCCGCCGCGGAGCGCGAGCAGTCGGCCCCACACGGTCTGGCGCTGGGCAGGGTCGAAGCCGTTCCACTGCACGATCTCGTGGGCGAAGCGCTTGCAGCCGCGGCAGACGAGATCGCCGTAGGTGGTGGAACAGATACCGACACAGGGCGTCCGTCTGAGCATCGGCGTCGCTGAAAGCTTCCTGGTGATGAACGTGGATGGTGCTATCGAGTGGCCGCGAAGGCCAGCCGGAACTGCAGCCGCCGCAGCTGGGCCCGCAGCGCCCGAAGATCGCGGCTGCCCCACTCGGCGGCGGGATTGTACAGGAGCCGGTCCAGATCGGCGATCAGCCCGTCGGCCTGGTCCTCGGCCAGGCCGCCGGATGCCGCGATCCGGCGGATGAAACTCGCCGGCGCCTCGCCCGGCGGGCGCCGCCACCCGGCTGCGGCGACGCGCTCGCAGAACCGGGCAAAGGTGCGTTCCACCGGGTGCCGGGGCGCAGGCCTGCGCCGCCAGAACAGCAGCAGTGCCACCGCGCCGAGGCTGACCACGCCGCCTGCCAGCATCGCGGCGCCAACCCGGGCGGCCGTTATCTTGCCCAGCAGCCCCTGCAGCACGTTGGACTGCAGGTGGGTGTCGTAACCGATTACCCAGAGATTCCAGCGATGCTCCAGGGAATCTGCCCAGAACAGCAGGTCCCGGAACAGTGCCAGGCCCTCGAAGCGGGCGCTGGTCAGCGCCGACAGGCTGGCGCGATCCTCGGCCGACAGCGCCGCGTTCAGGCCCTGCTCGATTCGAGCAGGGGCGACCGCAAAGGTCGGATCCACCCGACGCCAGCCGGCTCCGGGCAGCCAGTACTCGGCCCAGGCGTGGGCGTCGTACTGACGCACCATGACGTGGCCGGTGACCGGGTTGACCTCGCCGCCCTGGTAACCGCCCACCATGCGCGCCGGAACCCCGACACTGCGCAGCATGAAGACCAGCGCACCGGCATAGTGGGAGCAGAACCCACGGCGGGTGTCGAACCAGAACCGGTCGATGCTGTCGCGGTCCTCCAGCTGCGGCGGGCTGAGGGTGTAGAAATACGGCTGGCTGCGGATCTGGTCCAGCACCGCGGCCACGAACGCGTTCGGGTCGCCGCCGGCTTCGCGCCAGAGACCCGCGGCGAACCGCTGGATGCGCGGGTTGTCCTCCTCCGGGTACCAGGTCTCCCGACGGCGCAGGTTGTCCGGCAGTCCGGTCTCAGTCTGGTACGCGTCCATCGGCAGGTCCGGATAGGAGGAGACCCGATAACGGAACACCGACAGCACGGGATCGGGAGCCTCGAGGCGATAGTCCCGGGACAGCGTCACCCCCGGCGTGCGCGCCTGGGCCACGTCCAGGGCAAACAACCAGTCCGACTGCGTGGGCTCGAGCAGCACCTCGTAGTCGATGGCGTAGGCGCCGCGCTCCGGTGCCGGACGCGCGATCGGGTCCCACTCCGGCAGCAGGCCGCCCACGGACCAGGTGCCGTCGATGAAGCGCGAGTACGTGAGGCCGCGCCAGTAGAGCTCGCGATTGGGCGGCACCTGGTCCTCGAAGACCACCCGGAAGGCCAGCTCGTCCGATCGGATCAGCTGGGCGACGTCGCCGGGCTTCATGCGGTCGCTGATCCCGGTGGTCGAGGTCGACGGCAGCGGCACGGTCCACAGCGGGGCGATCCGGGGAAAGAACAGGAACAGCACCACGGTCAGGGGCAGCGCCTGCAGAATCAACGTCGCGGCAACGCGCAGGCTCTCCAGCGGGTTCACCCGGCTGGCCAGCTGGTTAAGCCCGACCATGGCGGCCGTCACCACCACCACGGCGATGACCTGGTAGGCAGCCACGGCGATGGACTGATCGAACAGGAACTGGGTCGCAATGGTGAAGTAGCCGAGAAAGATCACCAGGTACGCGTCCCGACGCCCCTTCATTTCGATGAGCTTGAGGGCGAAGGCCAGAATCAGCAGCGACGCGGCCGCCTCGAGGCTGAACATGCCGACCCCGGAGACCACCACCCCGCCCACCGACGATGCCACCAGCACGGCCTTGATCCAGCGGCGCGGGTAATCCCAGCGGCCCTGGTAGACACCGCTGCGCCAGTAGCCGCAGAACAGACCTACGGCGATGATCCACGGAGACAGGTGGAACAGGTACGGAATGACCACGACGACCTGAGCCACCATCAGCAGCGCCAGGCTGTTGCGCGGAATCTGATAGGCGATTCCGCGTGCCGGCGGCACGTGGCGTGGCCCCGGCCCCGACCGGGCGCTGGTCTGGCTAGCCGCCATGGAGCGCGAGCTCGCGCAGCACCCGTTCCAGGTGCGCTTCACCCACCGCGGGCTTGATCTCGGTCCGGCCCAGGCGGAGGCCGAACTCCCGCCCCAGGCGGGCGGCCCGCAGGGCCATGCCGGTCAGCCGTGACAGGCGTTCCTCGAGCCCGCCGGGCACGTCGTCCAGGTCCAGCCAAAGGCGCGGCTCCATGAAGCTCGCGTAGCGTTTCACCACGAGGTCTTCGCCGCGGGCGTACGAACGCCAGATGATGTGCTTGACCGGATCGCCCGGTTGGTACGCCTTGAGGTCGGTGAAATCCTCGCTGCCCTGAGGGTCGATCAGCTGGCCTTCGTCCCGGCGACCGGCCACCAGATCCGGCAGCTCGCTGAACAGCGGCCGCGGATACACCAGGGCCCGGGCATCCAGATCCACCCAGGTCCAGGCGCGCAGCAGCCCGAGGGGATAGTAGGTCTCGACCAGCAGCCGACCCGGATCGAGGTAGCCGCGCCGGGTGCCCTGAACGTACAGCCGCACCAGGTCCGCCTCCTGGCGATGCAGCTCGACCCATTGCATGATGCCGCCCGGAAAGCCGATCTGGATGCCCTCCCGGCCGCGGCGCCCGCGGCCGCCGTCCGGCGGGCGAACCACCCGGATGCTGAATTCGATGTCTTCGCCGACGAACCCCGGCCGGCTGCCGGCGAACTCGAGGCGGAGCCCTGAGAGATTGCGGAACGTGTACAGGATCGTGACCAGGAACACGCTGCCAAGAAGAAAGGCCACCGCGTACACCAGGCTCGCCTGGTAATTGATGGCGGCCAGAACCAGCAGCGCCAGCAGCCCACCGAAGACGAAGCCGGTCCGGGTAGGAAAGATGAAGACGTTGCGCTGCGACAGCGAGATGGCCGGGCTGGGCGGAATCCGCCGGTCCAGCCAGCGGCCGAAGCGACGGCCGAGAAAGCCGGAGCTGTTGTCCGCGGCCTCACTCATGGCATCAATCTGCAGCCAGGTCAGCCGACCACGTCGACGCCGGTCAGCAGCTTCTGGGCCAGCGCACCGCCACCGTGGCCTGCATAGTCGGCGGCCTCCCGCAACCGATGCTCCACCACACCGGGCAGCACCGCCTGCACGTCCTCGGGCACCACATGACTGCGGTCGTGTATCAGTGCCCAGGCCCGGGCAGCATGCAGCAGCGCCAGCGCGCCCCGCGGCGACAGCCCGAACGCGAACTCCCCGCCCCGACGACTGTGCGCAACCAGCCGCTGCACGTAGTCGATCAGCGGCTCGGACACCTTGACCTGATCCACCGCGCGCTGCAGCTGCTTGAGGCCCTCGAGGTCGAGCACCGGCTGCATGCTCGACAGGGCCAGGCGCTTGTCGCCGCCGCGCAGCAGCTCGCGCTCGGCGTCCGGCTCGGGGTAGCCGAGCTCGATGCGCATGAGAAAGCGGTCGAGCTGGGACTCGGGCAACGGGAACGTTCCCGCCTGGGTCGACGGGTTCTGCGTCGCGATCACGAAAAACGGATCCGGCAGCGGCCGGGTGACCCCGTCGGCGGTGACCTGACCCTCCTCCATCGCCTCGAGCAGGGCGCTCTGGCTCTTCGGCGTCGCCCGGTTGATTTCATCCGCCAGCACCACCTGGGCGAACAGCGGGCCTTCGATGAAGCGGAAATCGCCGCTGTCGCGCTGAAACACCGAGGTGCCGATGATGTCCGACGGCAGCACGTCGGAGGTGAACTGGATACGCTTGTAGGACAGCCCGAGCGCGCGGGCCAGGGCGTGAGACAACAGCGTCTTGCCCATGCCCGGCAGGTCCTCGATCAGCAGATGCCCGCGCGCCAGCAGGCATGCCAGCGCCAGCTTGATCTGCTCTTCCTTGCCGAGCAGCACGCCGTTGAGCGCGGCGATGACCGCCGCCACGCGTTCCTTCATGTCACGCGTGGTTGTGGAGGTCGATGATGCCCTGATCGTTGCTGCGATCGTCTGAGGCGTTGTTGAGGTCGGCGGCACGGCGCTGCTTCATCTCGTCACTTCTACTCAACGATAGACGTTCCAGATAAGAATCGTCTATGTCTCCAGTCACGTATTTGCCGTCGAACACCGAGCAGTCGAACTCAGCGATGCCGGGATTGCCCTCCTGGGAGCTCTGAACCAGGTCCTCGATCCGCTGATAGACGAGCATATCGGCACCAATCGACCTGCCCACCTGCTCGTCGGTCCGGTTGTAGGCGACGAACTCGTTCGGCGTGGGCATGTCGATGCCGTAGACGTTCGGGTAGCGCACGGCGGGCGCAGCGGAAGCTACGTAGACCTTGCGCGCCCCCGCCTCCCTGGCCATCTGGATGATCTGCTGGATGGTGTTGCCGCGAACGATGGAATCGTCCACCAGCAGCACGTTCTTGCCTTTGAATTCCAGCTCGATGGCGTTGAGCTTCTGCCGGACCGATTTCCGCCGTTCGCTCTGTCCCGGCATGATGAAGGTCCGGCCGATATACCGGTTTTTGATGAACCCTTCCCGGTATTTGACGTCCAGCTGGTGGGCCAACGGCAGCGCCGCGGTGCGTCCGGTATCCGGGATCGGGATCACCACGTCGATGTCGTGGTCGCGCCCGCCGAAACGCTCGAGCACCTGCTGCGCCAGATGCTCGCCCATACGCAGCCGCGACTTGTACACCGAGATGTTGTCCATGATCGAATCCGGACGGGCAAGATAGACGTGCTCGAAGATACACGGCGACAGCGAGGTCCGGTCCGCGCACACCCGGGTGTGCAGGGCGCCGTCGTTGCTCACGAACAGGCACTCCCCCGGCGCGACGTCGCGGATCAGGTCGAAGCCGAGGATGTCCAGCGCCACCGACTCGGAGGCGATCATGTACTCGGTGCCGTGCTCGCCTTCGCGCTTGCCGTACACGAGCGGGCGTATGCCGTGCGGGTCACGAAACGCGACGATGCCCACACCGATGATCATCGCGACCGCCGCGTAGGCGCCCCGGCAGCGCTCGTGAACGCGCCTGACCGCGGCGAAGATGTCGTCCGGCGCCGGCTCGTGGGCGCGCTCCCGCTCCAGCTCGTGGGCGAACACGTTCAGCAGCACCTCGGAATCGCTGTCCGTATTGACGTGCCTTAGATCGTCGCGGAAGAGGTCCGCCTGCAGTGCTTCGGCGTTGGTGAGGTTGCCGTTGTGCGCGAGCGTGATGCCGTAGGGAGAATTCACGTACATCGGCTGCGCTTCCGCAGAGCTCGCGGAGCCGGCGGTTGGATAGCGGACGTGGCCAATGCCGATGTTTCCCACCAGCCGCTGCATGTGCTGCAAACGAAAGACGTCGCGCACCAGACCGTTGCTCTTGCGCAGATGCAGCTTGCGCCCGTCGGTAGTGACCATGCCGGCCGCGTCCTGGCCCCGATGCTGCAGCACCGTCAGCGCATCGTAGATCTGCTGGTTGACCGGATAGCTGCTGACGATGCCGACGATGCCACACATGCTTGAGATGTTCCCTCTGTGCTGACGCGGGTCAGAAGCCGCTAGATCCGCTGCTCGAGGCCGCCAAGATCGACCACCCAGTCCTGGGCACGTCCGAGAAGTTCCAGAACCTGCTGCTCGAACGCCAGCAGCTCCGGTACCAGCACCGACGACTGCCACCACTGGCCCGCCTCCGCGAACTGCCGCAAGGCAATGAGCGCCACGATGCAGGCGAGCACGCCTCTTGCCGCTCCGAACAGGAAACCGAGAAACCGGTCAGTGCCGGACAGCCCGGTGGTCTTGACCAGCTTGCCAACGAGCCACTGGACGATGCCGCCGGCGATCAGCGTCGCCAGGAAGATCAGAATGAATGCCACCACCAGTCGTACCGACTCGTCGGCGAGCTGCCCGGCCATGCGATCACCCACCGAGGGCGCGAAATACAGCGCGAGGATAAAGGCTGCCAGCCACGATGCAAGGGAAAGCACCTCCTTGATCAGGCCGCGCGCGAGGCCGATGAGCGCCGAGACCAGCACGATGATCAGAATGATGATGTCGATGCTGGCCATCAGCCGATGTGCATCAGTTGGAGAACGCCATCAGCCGGGCACGGGTGTCGTAGCGGGCCGACAGCTCGTCCTGAAGGCTGTGCGCCCGCTCGCTGTCGAGGAGCGGCCCCACGGCTACCCGGCTCAGCACCTGATCCCCGCTCCGGGTCGTGGAGATGAACGCCTCGTAGCCATCCTCGCGCAGCCGGGTGCGGAAGCTCTCGGCGTTCTCGGCCTCGGCGAAACTGGCCACCTGGACCGCCCACACGTCGGTGTCCGCCCGGGTATCCGTCAGCACCGGCTCGCCGAAGCGGGTGCCGCTGTCGGTGAGAAACCCTTCCGCGTCGACGCTCTCGCGCAGCGCGTCGACCCGGGCCATGAAATCCGACTCCGGAACCTCCCTGGCCACTCCCTCCGGATCGGGCAGGGTCTCCGCCATCGGCAGCGGCGCCAGCTCCCGGGCCGGCAGACCGGCGCCGTCGAACAGCATCGGCAGGCAGATCACGCCCAGTGCCAGCAGAAACAGACTGCCGGTCACGCGGTAGCGGGTCTCTTCCCTCACCCTTTCTCCGTCATCCTTTTTCCGCTCACCGTTTGCCGCTCACCGTTTGCCGCTCACCGTTGCACGTCCATGGCGACCTTGTCGGGGCCGATCAGGCTGTGATCCGCGCCGACGGGTACGGCCCCCGCGAACCCGTCGCGCAGCAGATCGCGCATCCGTTCGACCAGGTTGAAGCTGCCGAACGCGAGAATACCATCCCCCGGCGCGCACAACGAAAGCGCCCGCTGCAGCCCCTCGGCGGCATCCGCCGTCGCGTCTACCGCATCGGCACGATCGATCCGGGCAGCCAGGGCGTCGCCCGACAGACCGCGGCTCCCGAGCGTGGACACGCAGACCCAGCGGCGCACGATGTCCCCGATGGCTGCCGCCACCCCGGCGCTGTCCTTGTCCTCGAGCATTCCCGATACCGCGACGAAGCGCTGCTCGGGCAGGCGCAGCGCCAGCTGCTCGCGGAGGAAGGTGGCGCCGGCCGGGTTGTGCGCGACGTCCAGAACCAGCAGCGGGCCCAGGCCGCCGGCAAGCCGCCATGTCTCGAAGCGGCCGGGCAGCCGCACGTCCGCCAGCCCGCGTACCGCTGCGCTGGTCGGCTCCGCCAAAAAAGCGGCGGCTTCCACCGCAAGCGCGCAGTTGTGCGGTGGCAGGTCGCCGCGGCGAATGCCGGACAGCCTGCCGAGAAGATCCCAGTCGGCCTGGCGCTCGACGACGTCGAAGTCCACCCCCAGCCGCCGCAGCGGACACCCGAGGGCTGCTGCAGCCTGCGTCACCGAGGCCGTCACCTCGCGGCCGAGCACCGCCGGGCGGCCCTGCCGCAGCACCCCGGCCTTTTCCCGGCCGATGCCGTCCAGGTCGTCGCCGAGATAGGCCTGATGGTCGAGGCCGATGGAGGTGATCACGGCAACGTCGGCCGAGACCAGATTGAAGGCGTCCAGCCGCCCACCGAGCCCGACTTCGAGGACAGCCACGTCCACGGCCGCGGCACGGAAACAGGTCAGCGCCACCAGCGCGGAGAACTCGAAGTAGGTCAGCGGGATCTCCCCGCGGGCGGCGTCCACCGCCGCGAAAGCCTCGCACAGGGTCGGGTCGTCCGCCTCGGCTGCATCGATGCGGACGCGCTCGTTGAAGCGATGCAGGTGGGGAGAAAGGGTGGTGCCCACCCGCAGCCCGGACGCGGTCAGCAGCGCCTCGAGCGCCATGCACGTGGAGCCCTTGCCGTTGGTACCGGCGACGATCACCGAGCGCGGCGCCGGACGCCGATCCGGACCGTCGAAGCCGAGCCGGTCGGCGACCACGCCGATCCGCTCGAGACCCATGTCGATGCCAACCGGATGCACGCTCTCGGCGTAGCGCTGCCAGTCGTCGAGGGTTCGCGGCGCTGCGGTCATTGCCTCCCGGCTACCCTCACGCCGCGTCATCCAGCGCCCGGCGGATCTCCGCCACCTGGGATTCGAGCTCGGCCGGGATCCGTTCGGGCTGCCCGCCGAGAGCGGCCATGGCGCTGACCAGCGCGGACCCGACCACCGCACCGTCGGCATCGCGGCTGACGGCACGGGCCGACGCGCCGTCCTTGATCCCGAAGCCAACCATCACCGGCAGCTCGGTGAGACCGCGCAGCCAGCGCAGCTTCTCGCCGACTGCCTCGATGTCCAGGTGATCGGCGCCGGTAATACCTTTCAATGACACGTAGTAGACGAACCCGGAGGCCCGCTCGAGGATCATGCGCGCGCGCTCCGCGGTGGTGGTGGGTGCAACCAGAAAGATCAGCCGCAGCCCGTGGGCATCCAGCGCCGACCGCAGCTCGTCCGCTTCCTCCGGGGGCAGATTCACCATGATCAGGCCGTCCACGCCGGCGGCCAGCGCAGCATCGGCAAACCGTTCAGCGCCCATGGCGAGCACCGAATTCAGGTAACCCATCAGCACCACCGGGGTATCCGGGTCCGTGCGCCGGAAGTCGGCAACCAGCTCGAGGCAGCCGCGCAGGGTCATGCCCTGCGCCAACCCTCGCTCCGAGGAGGCCTGAATTGTCGGGCCTTCGGCCTCCGGGTCGGAGAACGGGATGCCGAGCTCGAGCACATCGGCGCCGCCGCGAACCAGCGCGTGGAGGGCCGGCACGGTTGCCGCGGGGGTGGGATCCCCGGCGGTCACGAAGGTGACCAGCGCCTTGCGGCCCGACCGCCGCAGGGCCGCCAGGCGACGTTCCAGACGACCTGCCGGCGTGGAGCTCACAGCTCGATGCCGTCCAGGGCCGCCACGGTCATGATGTCCTTGTCGCCGCGCCCCGACAGATTGACCACGAGCGCCTGTTCCGGCGCGAAATCCCGAGCGTGACGGGCTACCCAGGCAATGGCGTGGGCGGACTCGAGGGCCGGCAGAATTCCTTCGCACCGGTTCAGCAGCCGCAGTGCCGCCAGCGCCTCGTCGTCGGTCACGGTGTCGTACTCGGCACGCCCGATGTCCTTCAGGAACGCGTGCTCCGGACCCACGCCGGGATAGTCGAGGCCGGCCGAGACCGAATGGGTCTCGATGATCTGACCATCGTCGTTCTGCATTAGGTAGGTGCGGTTGCCGTGCAGCACGCCGACCCGCCCCGCGTTCAACGGCGCAGCATGCTTGCCGGTATCCAGGCCCAGCCCGCCCGCCTCCACGCCGATCAGACGCACCCCGCCATCGTCGATGAAGGGGTGGAACATGCCGATGGCGTTCGAGCCGCCGCCGACACAGGCGACCAGCGCATCCGGCAGCCGGCCCAGGGTCTGGAGGCACTGGGCCCGGGTCTCCTGACCGATCACCGACTGGAAGTCCCTGACCATGGCCGGAAACGGATGCGGCCCGGCTACGGTGCCGATGATGTAGTGGGTGTCGTCGACGTTGGTCACCCAGTCGCGCATGGCTTCGTTGAGGGCATCCTTCAGGGTTCGTGAGCCCGACTCCACGGCCACGACCTCCGCTCCCAGCAGCTTCATCCGGTAGACGTTGAGGCTCTGCCGCTGCACGTCCTCCGCCCCCATGTACACCCGGCACTTCAGGCCGAGCCGGGCAGCCACCGTCGCGGTGGCAACCCCGTGCTGCCCGGCGCCGGTCTCGGCGATCACCCGCGGTTTCCCCATGCGTTTGGCCAGCAGGGCCTGACCGACGGTGTTGTTCACCTTGTGCGCGCCGGTATGGTTGAGGTCCTCCCGCTTGAGGTAGACCCGAGGTCCGCCGAGGTTTCCGGTGAGCCGCTCGGCGAAGTACAAGGGCGTGGGCCGACCTACATAGTGCTCCAGATCGTGCTGCAGCTCCGCCTGGAACTCGGGATCCTCACGCGCCGCCCGGTAGAGAGCTTCGAGCTCGTCCAGCGCATGCATCAGGGTCTCCGCCACGAAGCGCCCGCCGTGCTCCCCGAAGTGGCCGGCCACCGGCTGATCGTAACGGTTAGCTCCTCGCACGCTGCACCTCTCTGACGAACTTCACTATCCGCTCGGGGTCCTTCTCGCCCTTGCGCGGACCCTCAACCCCACTGCTCACGTCGACTCCCCAGGGCGCCAGCCGCCGCACGGCCTCGCCGACGTTGTCGGGCGTGAGACCCCCGGCCAGCACCAGCGGCATGCTGCTGTCTGCAGGCCAAAGGTCCCAGTCGAGACGCTGTCCCGTCCCGCCCGGCACCCCGGGAACGAAAGCATCGAGGAGCAGGCAGCATGCCCCCGCGTACTCCACCTCGATGGCGCGCATGGCGAGCGGTTCCCGAACCCGAAGCGCCTTCATGAACGGCACGCCCAGGCTCCGGCAGCGATCGCCGCTTTCGGCGCCGTGGAGCTGGACCACGTCGAGCTCCACCTGATCGAGGACCCGCCTCACTTCCTCCGTGGTCGGGTCAACGAACAGACCGACCCGGGTGATCGCGCCGCCCACCGATCGGGCAATGGCTGCGGCAACCGGCACGTCGACCCGACGCGGGCTCTCCGCCGCGAAATTCAGACCCAGCGCATCCGCGCCGGCATGCACGGCGGCGTCGGCATCCCGTTGCCTGGTGATGCCGCAGATCTTGATTCTGGTGATCATGTTGCTGCGCTGTCGCGACCGGGCCCGCCAGGAGGCGGGAAGCGGCGTAGTCTACCGGACTCCTCAGAACGGGTCCAAACCTCCCAGCGCCCGCAGCAGCGCCGGCGGCCGGCCACCCGGCAGCGCATGCCCCGGGTAGTGGACGTCGAC
>JBFISC010000004.1:0-34284 GCA_041608775.1 Pseudomonadales bacterium
CATTGCGATTGGTCGCGGCTACGGGCACGGGCCCGCAGCGCCGGGATGAGGATCCGCAGTTCCAGCATCACCAGCACGGCGCCGGTCCCGATCAGGCCGAGAGCCACACGGCGGTCACCGAGAGCGGGATGAATGGACTCGCCGCTGCCATCGAAGCCGAGAAAGCCGAAGGCCAGACAGATCATTCCGGCGACGCCGAACACCTGAGACAGGACGAAATTCCGATCCACCATCATGACGGGCCCCGATTGCCGGTACGCCTGCGCAGTCTAGCCCGTCTGCGTTTGCGTGCTCGCGCGACGTGTACGAACATACAGTAGTCTGTCCGTTCAGGAGGTACGGTGACCGCGAACCTGACTCGGACCTGGCCCGAGATCGTTGCGCACGCGGACATGGATGCGTTCTACGCCGCCGTGGAGCAGCGCGACGACCCGCAGCTGCGCGGCCGGCCGGTGCTGGTCGGGCCGCAGAGCGGCCGCGGCGTCGTGCTCACCGCGAGCTACGAAGCGCGCCCCTACGGCGTTGGCAGCGCCATGCCCATGGCGCGGGCGCTCAAGCTCTGCCCTGACGCCGTGGTGGTGCCGCCGCGTTTCGACCGCTACGAGGCGGCGTCGCGGCAGCTCATGGCCGTGCTCGACGACTTCTCGCCCAGGGTGGAGGCGCTCAGCCTCGATGAGGCGTTCATCGACATGTCCGGCGCCGAGCATCTGTTCGGGCCTCCCGAGGAGATGGCGCGCGGCATCCGGGAAGCGATCCGTGCCGCCACCGGACTGCCCGCGTCCGTCGGCATTTCCGGCACCAAGTACGTCGCCAAGGTCGCCAGCGGCCAGGCCAAGCCGGCCGGGGTGGCCGTGGTGCCCCCGGACGAAGCGGCTGCCTGGCTGGCGCCAATGTCGGTGTCGGTGCTGTGGGGCGCAGGGCCAGTGACCCAGAAGCGGCTTCGGGAAGCCGGCTACCTGCGGGTCGGCGACATTGCGGCCGCCGACCCGCAGGAGCTGGAGCGACGGCTGGGAGCCGTCGGCGCGCACTTCCGCGCTCTGGCGCTGGGTCGCGATCCGCGCCCGGTGGCACGGCGGCGCAGGGCGCGGAGCATGGGCTCCGACCGGACCCTGAATCAGGATGTCGACGATCGTGAGCAGATCGCCCGGTACCTGACCCGGGCCGCCGACCGCATCGGCCGCCGGTTGCGGCGCAAGGGTTACCTGGCTCACGGCGTGCGGGTGAGGCTCAAGACCAGCGGTTTCAGGATGCTCAGCAGACAGCGCCAGATCCTTCCCACGGATGCCGGCGGTGATCTGCTGGCAGCTGCTCTGCAGCTGCTGGATTCGTTCCCCCGGGCGGGCCCGTACCGGCTGGTGGGGCTGGCGGCCTTCGATCTGGAGGCAGGCGCCGAGCAGAGCCAGCTCGAGCTGTTCGATGGCGGCGAGCGCCGCCGCCGGCTCGAATCGACGCTGGACGCAGTGAGTGAGCGTTTCGGCGATGGTGCCGTTCGCCGCGCCAGGGATATGTCTGGTGGCATGGTAGTGGGCTCGAGCCCGACGCTGGATTTCGTCGATGACGACGACGCCGGGGACGGGATCGGCCCCGAAGGCCAGTGGTCGGACTTCGACCACGAAGAAGACCCGGGCCGGTAAGCATCGCTGCCTCTGTCGGCTGCCGTTCGTCCGCCTGGGGATGCCGCCGGTCGGCTCGGGTCGCCGAGTGGTGGAACCGGGCCGACGAGCGGTTCCCCGACATCGCCTCGACCGCGTTACCGTGTGCGCTGACGAGGAGGTATGTGACCATGAGCCGCTACGACTCCCTGGTTGGCCAGACGTTCATCCGCAACGGGGTGTGCTACAGCGTCGTGAAGTGCCTGGGCGCCACGGTGGTGGCCGCGCAGAGCAACGGCGGTCGGGTCGAGCGTGTCTTCGTTCCCCTGGCCGACGTGCTCGATGCGCTGGACATCACCGAGGTGACGCTGACCGAGCTGCCCCGGGCGCGGCAGCTGCTTGGCGCCCGCTCGCTCTGACCGCGGCGGCGCTTCAGAGATTTCGCAGGGCCGGTGGCTCCCCAGTAGTGCCGCGGGTAACGCCGCTCACCCGGGAGTCCCGCGCGGAGGTGCGCGGAAACTTCTTCGACAGCTCGGGCCCGGCGGCGGTGAGACCGCCGTCCACCACCAGCGCCTCGCCGGTGACGAACTCCGAGTCGGCGCTTGCAAGAAACAGCGCTGCGCCGGCGATGTGCTCGCCGCGCCCGTAGTCCGGCCAGGGCTGGGCCGCCGCGAACCGTTCCCGGGTCTGTTCCGGGCGGCCGCCCTCCGCCAGCGGCGTGGCGATGAAGCCGGGACAGATGGCATTCACTCGGATTCGATCGCGCGCCAGCTCCACCGCGGCCGACCGGGTGAGATTCAGAACCGCCGCCTTGGCAGCAGAGTAGACCAGCGGACCGGCGTCACCGCTCAGCGCCGCGATGGAAGCGGTGTTGATGATGGAGCCGCCCTCACCCTGGGCGCGCAGAATCCGGGCGCCGTGCTTGACCCCGAGAAACACTCCCTTGGCCAGCACGTCCATGGTGTAGTCCCAATCTTCCACCCGCGTTTCCGTGAGCGGCCCGATGGCGCCGCCGACGCCGGCGTTGTTGAACACCACGTCGAGACGCCCGAACCGGTCCAGGGCGCATTGCATCATCGCTACGATGTCATCCTCCCGGGCCACGTCGGTGCGGATGAATGCAGTGGCGTCGGCGAAGCCGGCGGCAGCCGCCTCGGCGACTGTTTCCTCGCCGGTGTCGGCGTTGTAGTCAGCGACCACCACCCGTGCACCCTCGTGAAGAAATCGCAGCACCGTGGCCCTGCCCATGCCGCTGGCGCCACCCGTGATCACTGCCACAGAGTCTTTCAGTCGCACGCTGCCTCCCGCGTTTGCGCCGGCCGGCGCCGGTCGATGTGAAATCGGTCGTCGATGAACGACAATACGCCAAAGCGGAATCTGGAACATCATGCGCGGGATCCTCCGGCAGATCAGCTCCGACATCCTCAGGCTGCCGACGTGACCGCGACCGACGACTTCGATCTGATCGTCATCGGCGGTGGCCACAACGGTCTGGTGTGCGCCTGCTATCTGGCCAAGGCCGGGCGCAAGGTGGTGGTGCTGGAGCGTCGCGAGATCGTCGGTGGCGCCGCGGTCACCGAGGAATTCCATCCGGGATTCCGCAACTCCGTGGCGAGCTACACGGTGAGCCTGCTGCACCCCAAGGTGATCGAGGAGCTGCGGCTGGCGGAGCACGGGCTCCGGGTGGTGCTGCGCCCTCAGAGCAATTTCTTTCCGCTGTCGGCGACCGAATCCCTGGCGTTCCATCGCGACCGGGTCGAAACCCAGCAGGAGTTCTCGCGTCTGTCTGCGCGCGACGCCGACGCGCTGCCCGGCTATCTCGAGATGCTGGACGGCGTGGTGGCCTTCCTGCGCGAGGAGCTGCTGCGCACACCGCCGAACGTGGGTGGCGGGTTCCTCGATCTGGTACGCGCCGGCGCCACCGCGCTGCGGGCCAGACGGCTGACCCAGTCCCAGCGCCGCGACGTGGTGGACATGTTCACCAAGTCCGCCGCCCAGGTTCTCGACGGCTGGTTCGAGAACGATCACATCAAGGCAGCGTTCGCGTTCGACTCGGTGGTGGGCAACTACGCGGCGCCGTCGACGCCGGGGTCGGCCTACGTGCTGCTGCACCACGTGTTCGGGCAGGTGAACGGCGTCGATGGGGCCTGGGGCCACGCGATCGGCGGCATGGGTGCCATCACCCAGGCCATGCGCGCCGAGGCGGAGTCGCTGGGCGTGGAGATCCGAACCGGGGCCGAGGTGGCAGAGGTGATCGTTGCGCAGGGCCGGGCACGCGGCGTTCGCCTTGCGGACGGCGGCGTTGTGCACGCAGCGGGAATTGCCGCCAACGTGGGCCCGAAACGGCTGTTTCTCGAGATGCTCGATCCCCGACATCTCGACGCCGAGTTCCTGCGCCGCATGCGCGCCTTCAGGACGGCGTCGGCGTCGTTCCGGATGAATGTCGCGCTCAGCGAGTTGCCGAGCTTTTCCTGCCGGCCCGGCACCGAGGTCGAAAGGCACCACCAATCGGGCGTGGTGATCGGCCCTTCGATGGGTTATCTGGAACGTGCCTACCTGGACGCCAGGGAGTTCGGCTACTCCCGACAGCCGGTGGTGGAGATGCTGATGCCGTCATGCCTGGACGACTCGCTGGCCCCGGCGGGGAAGCATGTCGCGAGCCTGTTCTGTCAGCACTTCGACCCGGTGCTGCCCGGCGGGGCCTCCTGGGACGATCATCGGGAAGCGGCCGCGGATGCGGTGATCGATGCGGTTACGGCGTTCGCGCCGAACTTCCGCGACGCCGTGATCGCCCGGCAGATTCTCTCGCCGCTGGATCTCGAGCGCACGTTCGGCCTCACCGGCGGCGATATCTTTCACGGCGCCCTGAGCCTCGACCAGCTCTGGAGCAACCGGCCGATGCTCGGCTATGCGGACTACCGGACGCCGGTGCCAGGTCTGTATCTGTGCGGCTCGGGCGCGCACCCGGGCGGTGGCGTCACCGGCATACCCGGTCACAACGCGGCCCGTGAGATACTCAAAGACGGCTGATCCTCGTTCCCCCACAGGAGCAGAATACCGTGAGTCAGGTACCCGCCCGACGACCCATGACCCTGGCCGCCTGCGTCCTGCTCCTGGCGGTCCCGATGACGGCGGCCACGGAGTTGACCGCTCACCAGTCCCTGGCCCGGGACATCTACGCGGAGCTGGTGGAGATCGATACCACCGACTCGAACGGTGACAACACCGCGGCCGCGCGAGCCGTGGCCGAACGTCTGCTGGCAGCCGGATTTCCGCCGGAGGACGTGCAGATCATCGAGCCGGCTCCGCGCAAGGGAAATCTTGTGGCCCGCCTGCGCAGCCCGGCGCCGACGGCAAAGCCGCTGCTGGTGCTCGCGCATCTCGATGTGGTCGAGGCGGATCCCGCCGACTGGTCGCTGCCACCGTTCGAGTTCATCGAGCGCGACGGCTATTTCTACGGCAGGGGCACGGCGGACGACAAAGATGAGGCCGCGATCTACGCCGCAATCCTGATCAGGCTGATTCGCGAACGGTACCGGCCGAACCGGGACATCATCATGGCGCTGACTGCAGATGAGGAGGGCGGCCCGCACAACGGCGTGCAGTACCTGCTCGAGCATCATCCGGATCTGGTGGATGCCGCCTTCGTCCTCAACGAGGGCGGCGGCGGTGCTATTCAGGATGGGCGCCGCACCGTGAACGCCGTGCAGGCGGCCGAGAAGGTGTACCAGAGCTACCACCTGGAAGTCGTCAACCCAGGGGGCCACAGCTCCCTGCCGCGCGAAGACAACGCCATCTACGAGCTTTCCCGGGCGCTGCTGGCCGTTGCCGCGTACCGCTTTCCCGTGCAGTTGAACGAGGTGACCCGGGCGTTCTTCTTCCAGGGGGCCGTAACCATGACCCCGGAACAGCAGGCGCTCGCAGACGGGTTGCTCGAAACCCCGCCGGCGCCGGCGAGCGTGGCCTACTTTTCCGGGATTCCGGCCTTCAACTCACGCCTGCGGACCACGTGCGTGGCGACGGAGCTTGCCGCCGGTCACGCGGAGAACGCGCTGCCGCAGCGGGCCCGCGCGACCGTGAACTGTCGGATCCTCCCGGGCGTCGACCCGGCCTCGGTGCAGGATCGCCTCGCCGAGGTGATCGCCAACCCGGCGGTGGCCGTCACGCCGGTCGCTGAACCGAACCCGAGCCCGCCCTCTCCGCTCACGGAGGCGGTGATGGCGCCGATCATCGAGATCACCGAATCGATGTGGCCGGGCGTGGTTGTCGTGCCCACCATGAGCACGGGCGCAACGGACGGTCTTTTCTTCCGCAAGGCTGGAATTCCGGTCTACGGGGTCTCCGGCATGTTCTCCGACATCGCCGACAACCGGGCCCACGGCCGCGACGAACGGGTTCTTGTGGAGTCATTCTACGATGCGCTCGAGTTCCTCGAGCGGCTGGTGCGCGCCTACACCTCGCCATGACGGGGCCCGGCGGCGCGGGCGGACCCGCTGCGCTCAGCCGGCCTCGGTCGCCCTTCGCTGGTCGCGGCGGAAGGAGGCGATGGCGCCGGCCGCTTCCAGCATCACCAGCAGGCTGGTGCCGATGACGATCGCGTCCAGCGCGACCAGCAGGTAGTTGCCGTCCCGGTAGAACTGCACCAGCGTCACGCAGGCGGCGAGAAACGACATGGTGAACACGAACAGCATCGGCAGCAGCGTGTAGTAGCTCGGCCGCCCCAGCTTGATCAGCATCACGCTGATCACCAGCAGGGTCATGCCGGCGAGGATCTGGTTGGTGGAGCCGAACAGCGGCCAGATGATCATGCCGCCGGCGCCCGATGTGCCGCCGGCGCCGAAGGCCAGCAGCAGGCAGGCGCCCACCGCCAGCAGGGTGGCGATGACACCGTTGGTGAGCACGGGAATGCGGTAGATGATTCCCCATTCCTGAATGATGTAGCGTTGCAGGCGCACGCCGGAATCCATGGTGGTGCCGGCGAACAGCACCACCATGGTGGCAAGCATAGTCTGCGCGAACGCTGCGGGGATCCCCCAGCCCTGCTCGATGAGGTTGGCGCCACCGGATATGAAAGCGCCAGCGCCGGCAGAACCGAACTCGTCGTAGACCGCGTGCCAGGCTTGCGGAGTCGCAGCCAGCGCCACGCCGCTCACGGTGACGATGGTGATCAGCGCCAGCGACCCTTCGCCGACTGCCCCGAGATAGCCGACGAAGCGTGCGTCGGTCTCCTTGTCGAGCTGCTTGGAGCTGGTCCCGGAAGCCACGATCCCGTGAAAGCCCGAGACCGCGCCGCAGGCGATGGTGACGAACAGCAGCGGGATGATGGACGGCGCGCTCTCGCTCACGGCGTTGTTGAACGCGGGCGCCGTCATGTCGGGCATGAAGAGAAACACGGATCCGTAGAGCAGCACCAGGCCCACCAGCAGCTGCATGCCGTTGATGAAGTCGCGAGGCTGCAGCAGCATCCAGACCGGCAGCATCGAGGCGATGGCGGCGTACGCGAACAGGATGATGATCCAGTTGGCCTGCGGCGCCAGGCCGAGCAGTTCTGCGGGCAGGGTGATGGGCATGCCGCTGCCGGCGTGAATGCTCCAGTACAGCACGGCCACGCCGCCGAGCCCGAGCGCGATCAGGTTGAACCTGCGGTGCACCAGCTGACCGATGATCAGCGCGACCACGATGGCTGCCCAAGCGGGAAACACGGCGCTGGGCGTGGCGACGAAGGCGCCGGCGATGACGACGCCGAACACCGAGTTGACCATCAGCAGCACCAGGAACACGACGATCATGTAGAGCGCCCGGCTGCGTCGGCCGACCACGGTCTCGGCGAGGGCGCCCATAGAGCGACCTTTGTGCCGGTTGCTCGCCCACAGCGCGCCGAAGTCGTGAACGCCGGCGAAGAACATGGTTCCCAATGTCACCCACAGCACCGCGGGTAACCATCCCCAGTACACGGCGATGGCGGGCCCGACGATGGGCGCGGCGCCGGCCACCGAGGTGAAGTGATGGCCCCAGAGCACGTAGCGGTTGGTGGGAACGTAGTCGATACCGTCGTTGAGCTCGTGGGCGGGCGTTACGAACTGCTCGTCGAGCTGGAAGATCCGCCGGGCGATGAAGCGGGAATACACGAACCAGCCGAAGGCCATGCCGGCGATACCCAGTATCAGCACCATCACGGACTGCATGCGCTAACCTCTCCCCGGAAAGTGCCGGAGAATAGCAGCCACGGCCGCCGGCTGGGAACGCCGGTTCCAACAAACCGCCCGCGCCTTGCTACCATGTCCGCAGCGACGGGCGAGGGGGTGATTTGAGCGTACTGGAGCGCGCGGCGGCGCCGTTCGTGGGGTTCGTGGAACGCTTCTACCCCGATGCGTTCGTGTTCGCCATCCTGCTGACTTTGGCCACCTTCATTCTGGCGATCACGCTGGCCGGGGAGTCGCCGTCCGCCGCCGTGGAAATCTGGGGCCTGGGGCTGACCGGATTGCTCAGCTTCATCGCGCAGATCGCGCTCACCTTGATCTGCGCTCATGCGCTCGCGCACACCGATCTGGTCCGGTCGGTCCTGGAGCGGCTGGCTCGGCTGCCGCGCAGCGCGGCGCAGGGCTACGGCCTGGTGGCAGCGGTGGCCGGCATCGGCAGCCTGATCGCCTGGTCCATGGGGCTGATCGTCGGTGGGCTGATGGCGCTGCAGGTGGCCACCGTTGCCCGGGAGCGGGGCATGGCGATTCACTATCCGCTGCTGGTCGCCAGCGCGTACTCGGGCTTCGTCGTCTGGCACATGGGTTACTCCAGCTCGTCGGCATTGTTCGTCGCCACCCCGGGCCACGCGCTGGAGTCCATGACCGGAATCATCCCGGTCACCGAGACCATCTTCGCGCCCTGGAATCTGGCGCTGGCGGCGGTCACCGTGATCGTGGTCGCCGGGATGTGTTCGGCCATGGGCCCGGACCGGTGCCGCGAGTACCGCGGCGAGGCGGGCAGCGACGACGTCGCGCCGCAGCGCCGGACCGAAACCTGGGGCGGCTGGCTCGAGACGCGACGCGCGTTGTCGCTGGTCATGGGCGGCCTGGTGCTGTGGTTTCTGGTGCTCTGGTTTGCCGGGCGGGGTCTCAACCTCACTCTGGACATCGTCAACTGGTCGTTCCTCGGGCTCGGGCTGGTGCTGGCGCGATCTCCGCTGCACTACGTGGCCTTGATCAGCAACGCCAGCCGCACGGTCGGTCCCATCGTGCTCCAGTATCCGTTCTACGCCGGCATCATGGCCCTGATGACCGGCACCGCTCTGGTTACCATCATCTCCGGCGCGTTCGTGGCCATCTCGACCCCGCAGACCTTGAGCTTCTGGGCTTTCCTGGCGGCCGGGGTGCTGAACTTCTTCATTCCATCCGGCGGTGGCCAGTGGGCGGTGCAGGGTCCGATCTTCATCGAGGCGGCGCGTCAGCTCGACGTGGCGTTCCCGCGCATCGTCATGGCGGTAGCCTACGGGGATCAGTGGAGCAATCTCATCCAGCCGTTCTGGACCATACCGCTGCTGGCGGTGGCCGGACTGAACATGCGCGCGATCATGGGCTACTGCTTTCTGGTGTTCGTCGCCACCGGCGTCCTTTTCGGTGGCACGCTGCTGCTGCTCGGGGGCTAGCGGTTAAGGGAAACCCCCGATGGGAAGGTAATGCGCGGCATGATGGCATGCACGGTCATGGGGACTCACGATGCCGGGCGCCCGGCGACCCTCAGCGGTCGCGGTCTGACTAAGGTCTATCACACGGGTACCGTAGAGATCCACGCCCTGCGCGGCGTTGACGTCGAGCTGTACGATGGGGAGTTGAACGTCCTGGTCGGCCCGTCCGGGAGCGGCAAGTCGACGCTGCTGAACATCCTCGGCGGGCTCGATCGCCCCACCGAAGGCGAGGTGCTGTTCCGTGGCAAGCCTCTGGGCGAGCGGGAGGCGGATATCACCCGGTTCCGCCGCGAGCACGTGGGGTTCGTTTTCCAGTTCTACAATCTGATTGCGAGCCTCACCGCGGAAGAAAACGTTGCGCTGGTCACGGAGATCGCCGACCACCCGTTGCGACCCCGCGACGCCCTGGCGCTGGTGGGTCTCGGTGAGCGGCTGCGCGCGTTTCCCGCGGAGCTCTCGGGAGGAGAGCAGCAGCGGGTTGCCATCGCGCGAGCCATTGCCAAGCAGCCCGAACTGCTCCTTTGTGACGAGCCGACCGGGGCCCTGGACAGCACGACGGGCGTGATGGTTCTTCGAGCCATCGACCAGGTCAACCGGGAGCTCGGTACCACCACGGCCCTGATCACGCACAACCGGAGCATCGAGGGCATGGCGGACCGGGTGCTGCGCTTCGCGGACGGGCGTATCGTGGAGGTGGTGGAAAACGCGGAGCGGTGCTCGCCGGAGGAACTGAGTTGGTAGTCGCGCCGCTCGATCGAAAGCTGCTGCGCGACCTGTGGCGGCTGCGCGGCCAGGCGCTGGCGATCGCGTTGATCGTCGCGTCCGGCGTTGCCGTGCTGGTGATGTCTCTCTCAGCCATGCAGGCGCTGGACGACTCCAGCGAAGCCTACTACGAGCGCTTCGGGTTCGCGGAGGTGTTCGGGTCGCTGAAGCGAGCGCCGGAGCGTGTCGGCCGCCGGATCGCGGACTTAGAAGGCGTTCAGGTCGTCGATCTGCGGGTCGTGCGCTTCGCCGTGCTCGACATGCCGGAGCTGCAGGAACCGGTGATCGGGCGATTGGTTTCTTTGCCTGACCGCGGGCCGCCGCTCCTGAACCGGCTGGCGCTTGCCGCCGGTCGCCTGCCTGACTTGGCCCGCAGCGACGAGGTCGTGGTCGCCGAGCCGTTTGCGGAGGCGCACGATCTGCATCCCGGCGATCGCTTCGGCGCGCTGCTGAATGGGCGTCGGCGCAGCCTGGAGGTGGTCGGCATTGCGCTGTCGCCCGAGTTCGTCTACGCCATCGGCCCGGGCACGCTGATGCCGGACCCACAGCACTACGGCGTGTTGTGGATGCGGCATCGGACGCTGGCCGCGGCATTTGACCTGGAAGGTGCCTTCAACGATGTGGCGCTCACCCTGTATCCGGGCGTGGCGCCGAAGGCGGTGCTGCCGGCGGTTGACGACATTCTCGAGCCCTTTGGCGGGGTTGGCGCCTACGCGAGGAAGGACCAGATCTCCCACTGGTTTCTGGCCAACGAGATCGAGCAACTGGAAACCCTGGCCCGGATCCTGCCGACGATATTTCTGCTGGTGGCGGCATTCCTGACCAACATGGTGCTGGCGCGACTGGTGTTCATGGAGCGGGCGGAGATCGGTTTGCTCAAGGCCTTCGGCTACGGCAACGGCGTGGTGGTCTGGCATTACGCGAAGATGGTAATCGCCCTGAGTCTGCTCGGGCTCGTCATCGGCTGGGGGGCCGGCTTCTGGCTGGGTTACTGGCTGACCAACGTGTATTCGCAGATGTTCCGGTTTCCCGAGCTGGTCTTTCAGCCGTCCATCGACATCTATGCCATCTCGCTGGCCGTGAGCGTTGGCGCGTCGCTGATCGGTGTGGTGAGCGCGGCCCGCTATGCGGGCGGCCTGCCGCCGGCGGAGGCTATGCGCCCGGCGCAGCCGCCGGTCTTCCGCCACGGTGCCTGGAGCGGGCCGCGGCTGCTCGACTGGATCGATCAGCCGACCCGCATCATTCTCCGGCAGGTCTTTCGCAAGCCGTTGCGGTCGCTGCTGACCAGCCTGGGGCTGGCAGCCTCCGTGGGCCTGCTGGTGGTGTCGATGCAGTGGCTGGATGCGCTCGACTACATGGTCGAGCAATACTTCCACGATCAGCAGCGCGAAGACATGACGCTGGCGTTCGCGGACCCGCAGCCCGAGAAGGTGACCCGTGAGGCTGCAGAGCTGCCTGGCGTGCTGGCGGTAGAGCCGGCGCGCAGCGCCCTGGTGCGTTTTCTGCACGGACATCGCGAGCATCGTGGCGCGCTGACCGGCATCGCGCCCGACAGCGCGCTCACGGTGCTGACCGATGCCGATGGCCGCGCGGTTCGTGTGCCTGCGGAGGGCCTGCTGCTGTCCGACGTGCTTGCTGACAAGCTGGCCGTGACTCCGGGCGACGTGGTGCAGGTCAGGATGCTCGAAGGGCGCCGCCGGGAAATCTCCGTGCCGGTCAGCGCTGTTTTCGAATCGGTCATCGGGACCCCGGCGTACGTCAGTCTGGCCGCGCTCAACCGGGCTCTGGAGGAGCACCGCACGGTCAACGTTCTGCAGCTGGTGATCGACGAGGGTGAGCAGGCGGCGCTTTACCAGCGACTCCGGGGGCTGGCGAGTATCGGCTCGGTCACCCTCAAGCGGGCGGCGACCGACATGTTCGATGAGACCATCGGTGAGACCATGCTGGTCATGGTGTCGTTCTACCTGGCGTTCGCCTGCACCATGGCCTTCGGCATGGTCTACAACAATCTGCGGATCGCGCTCTCGGAGCGCGGCCGCGAGCTCGCCACCCTGCGGGTCCTGGGTTTCCGGCCCGGTGAGATTTCGTACATGCTGTTCGGCGAGGCGGCGCTGCTGGTGCTGCCGGGCCTGCCGGTGGGCTGTCTGCTCGGCTGGGCACTGGCGCAGCTGATGGCGGCGAGCTTTGCCACCGAGCTGTTCCGCGTGCCGGTGGTCATCGAGCCGTCCACCTACGGGTTGGCCGTGGTGATCGCGCTGGCGGCCATGGTGCCCTCGGTGCTGCTGGTACAGGGCCGTTTGACGAGGCTCGACCTCATTGCGGTGCTGAAGACGAGGGAGTGACGTGAACGCCTGGGCAAAGCGAGTTCTGTTGTGGAGTGTGCTCGGCTTCGTGCTCGTGGCTCTGCTGGTCTATGCCTTCCGCCCCCGTCCGCAGCTCGTGGACCTGCACACGGTGGTGCCCGGTCCGTTCCAGGTGAACGTGGAAGCCGACGGCGTCACCCGGGTTAAGGACGTTTTCACGATCTCGGCCCCGGTAGGCGGGCGGCTGCTGCGCACGTCGCTCAAGGCCGGCGATCCGGTGACCCTGGATACCACGGTCGTCGCGACCATCGAGCCGTCCGACCCGGAGTTTCTCGACCCGAGGACGCTGGCCGAGGGCCGGGAGGACCTGGAAGCCGCTCAGGCAGGCCTCGACCTGGCGGCGGCCGAGCTGGAGCGCGCCGAGGCTGAGCAGGCCTTTGCCCGCACGGAGCTCGAGCGCGCCCGGAAGCTGTTCGCAGGAGGCTCGGTGCCCCGGCGTTTCGTTGACGAAGCAGAGCGCGCGGCGCGTACCGCGGATGCCTTGGTCGCTGCGGCAACCGCGGCGCTGGATGCCCGGGAGCACGAGGTGCTGCGGATTCGCGCGCGGCTCTTCACCCCCGTGGCGCGGGACGAGGCGGTGCCCTGCGAATGCGTAACGCTGCGCTCGCCCATCGAAGGACGGGTGCTGCGGGTGTTCGAGGAGAGCGAGACCGTGGTCGCGCCGGGCACGCCGCTGCTCGAGCTGGGCGATCCGGCACAGCTCGAGGTGGTCGCCGACTTCCTGTCCGAGGACGCGGTCCGCATTGCTCCGGGGCGACGTGCTTTCGTCGAAGGCTGGGGTGGGGACGAGGCGCTCGCGGCCCGCGTCCGTCACGTCGAGCCCCTGGGGTTCACCAAGGTGTCCGCGCTCGGCATCGAAGAGCAGCGGGTGAACGTGGTCCTGGATCTGGTTTCACCGGCGGATCGCTGGGAAGCGCTCGGGCACGGCTACCGGGTCACGGTCCGGGTGGTGTTGTGGGAGGCGGACGACGTGCTGGCGGTGCCCGTTACCGCGCTGTTCCGAGCGGACGCCCAGTGGCGCCTGTTCGTGAGTGACGGCGGCCGGGCGGCGCGCCGTGACGTCGCAGTAGGCCGGCGGTCCGGGCTGTGGGCGCAGATCGTCGAGGGGGTCGCGGTCGGAGATCGGGTGATCGTCAATCCGCCGGCAACCCTCGAGCCGGGTGCTGCGGTAGCCGGTCGGCGGCGCGACTGACGGTTGGTTTTACTTGGCCGACGATGACGGACAGAATGGCACTGGATGCCGGCGGGTATGCCACGCTACGAGTTGCTACTAAGGCAGAATGGGGGTTTTTATGGGGAATACCTGGGTCGTCGTCGCCGATGGCACGAGAGCTCGGCTGTTCAACAGGAACAAGAATCGCAAGCTTGAGGAGTTCGACGTCCTGCTGTCGCCCGAGCACAGGCTCCATGAAGGGGACCTGGTGACCGATCGCGACGGGCGCGCGGCGGACGGGAAGGGCGGTCGGCACGCCATGGGCAACAAGAACGCCGCCAAGGACCACGAGATGGCGGTTTTCGCCAAGCGCCTCGCGGGCCGCCTGGACGAGGGCCGTACCAGCGGTGACCTCGAGCGCCTCGTGCTGATCGCGCCGCCCCGGTTTCTCGGCCAGCTGCGCGCCAGCATGAGCGGGCCGGCCTCGGACCTGGTGGCGCTCACCATAGACAAGGAACTCACCACGCTGCCGGCGGACAAGCTCGAGAGTCATCTGCCGGAGTTCTTCTGACCATTCTCGCAGCATCGGAGATCTCATGACCCAGCATCAGCGTGTCACCTTCGAACAGGGCCGGGAGGTCGTCGAGCACGCGATCGCACAGCTGACGAGAATTCGCGACGTGCTCGACGAGCTTCGCGATCAGGCGCATCCCGAGCGGGTGCGCATGTTGCTCGAGTCGGTGGAGGTGGAACAACGGAGCCTGCTCGGCGCCCTGGAGCGCTGGCTCGACGATGCCCCCGGCAAGGTTCTGGAGACCTACACGCAGTACACGGTGGAGCTGCCCAGCGAGATCGAGGCACCGGACACGCCGCTCACCGGCCTCGGGCTCATCCAGTGGCTGGCGCGACAGAACGGCTACGTGCAGCGGACCTTCGCGGAGCTTGCCGACAAGGGCGACAACGTCGATGCGGCGCGGCTGTTCGGCGGCATCGCCGGGCAGATCGAAGCCCACGAGCGCAAGCTTTCGAAGGAATATCAGCGTACTGAGGATCTCTGAACCACATGGAGGACGGGCAATGACCGACACGGGTGACCGGCTGGAGCAGCTGATCGGCCGGCTGCGGCAGGAACGCGATGAGCTGCGGGTGCGCGCTCATCTGCTGGGCGCCGAGCTGCGGGACGAGTGGGACGAGGTGGAGCGCAAATGGGAGCACCTGGAGCCGAAGCTCGAGCGGCTGCGGGAGTCGGCGCGGGAGTCGTCGGGCGACATCGGAGCCGCCACGGCCCAGCTCGGAGAGGAAATTGCCCACGCCTATCGTCGGCTGCGGGACGCCCTCAAGTAGCGGGCCTGCGGGCGATCAGTCCTCCGGGGCCGGCGCCGTTTTGTCGCGAGCGGAGCCGAGGTACCGATCGAGGAACAGACAGGCGACCAGATCGCCGCTGGCGTTCACCGCGGTCCGGCTCATGTCCAGCAGCCGGTCGACGCCGATGATCAGCGCCACCCCTGCGGGCGGCACGCCCACGCTGCCGAGAATGCTCGCGAGGATGACGATACCCACCCCGGGCGTCGCCGGCGAGCCGATCGAGGCACCCACCGCCATGGCGACGATGAGGGCCAGCCCGCCGGTGCCGATCTCTACCTCGAACACCTGGGCCAGGAACACGGCCGCCACCGCCTGGTAGAGGGCCGTGCCGTTCATGTTGATGGTTGCCCCGAGCGGAATGACGAACTGCGCGGTGCTCGGGGCGACACCTAGGCGCTCGATGGCGGTCTTGATGGACAGCGGCATCACGGCAGCCGAGCTCGAGGTGCTGAACGCCAGCAGCAGCAGCTCCCGGGTGTCCCGGAGGAACCGGCCGGGCGCCATGCTCGCGAACAGGCGGGCGCAGACGAGATAAAGAACCAGAACCAGCGCAAGGCCCGCGACCACCGTCAGGACGTAGACGCCGAGGCCCATCAAGGTCTGCCAGCCGGTGCGGCTGGTGAGCTGGGCCATCAGGCCGAATACGGCTATCGGCGCGATGGTCATGGCCCAGCGGACGATGGCCATGGAAACCTCCTGCAGCGATCCCAGCACGTCCAGCAGCGGGCGCGACGTGGCCCGCGGCAGGCTCACCAGCGCAAACCCGATCACGAAGGCGAACAGCACCACCTGGAGCATCTGGCCTTCCACCATGGCGCTCAGCGGGTTGCCGGGGAGCAGGTCGATCACCACGTCCGGCAGCGCCTGCAGGCTGGGTGGCGCAACGGCAGCGACGTCGCCGCCTTCGGCCGGCAGCGCGGCCTGGCCCATCGACAGGTAGCTGCCCGGCTCGATGAGCAAGGCCAGCTGGATGCCGATGGTGGCGGCGATGGCCGTGCTGACGACGAAGAACCCGGTGGCCCACAGTCCCAGACGCTTGATGTCGCCCAGGTCCGGGCCGCCGGCGAGCCCGCGGATGATCGAGGCGAACACCAACGGCACCACCACCATCTGGATGGTGACCAGGAACAGCCGGCCGGGAAAGGCGAGCCAGTTCCCCACCAGCTCGCCGGTGGCCGGCTCCAGCAGGCCCGCTTCCGGGCCGATGGCAACGCCGGTGGCGAGCCCCAGCACCATGCCGATCAGGACCTGCAGCCAGAGTTTCCCCTCCACCAGGCGGGTCAGGTAGACGTGCAGTGACAGCAGCGAGAGCGGTGGCGCGGGGGCATTCATGGTTACAGCAGGTTATCCACTAGGTTTTCGATGAGGGCCGCGCCGACCCAGGTCAGCGGGGGAATGATTAGGTACAGGCCCAATCGGGTAAACACACCGACGTCGAAGGGCCATTCGGACACCTGCAGCAGCTCGCGCCGGTACGCCAGCAGCGGCGCCACGGCAGCTACGCTCTGGGGTTGCTGCGGGTCCGGGGCGGGCTGGGCGGCGAGCGCCAGGCTGACGGCGGCCAGCGCGTCGCGTTTCGCGGCGGCGATGCGTCGGTGCACGGACCAGACCGGCAGGGCGGCCAGCAGGATCATCGGGATGCCCGTTGCCAGCAGCCCCGGGATGTAGGCGAGCGGGTCGCTGCGGCCTTCGATGTTGAGGATCGGAAACGCCGCCTGGGCGCCGATCAACGCGAGGGTCGAGATCACGGCCACGGTGGCGAAGGGCCGCAGTCGGCCGGTTTCGAACAGCGGAACCCGGCAGGCTGTACCCATGCGGTACAGCAGCTGCGCATTGTCGAGCAGCCCGGCGACCGCCAGAGTGACGACGATCCAGGTGAGCTGGGTGCCGACGATGATGGCCAGCCCCGGAGCCGGGTCGGGTCCGAGGCCGCCCAGACCCTCGCCCGCGGACAGCACCAAGTTGTGGGCCACACCGCTGAGGATGCCGATGGCGAGCACCACATTCAGCCAGCGCGCGGGCTTGTGCCGCACCCGGGAGCGCCAACCATCGAGTCGCTGCGCGCTGGCGTCGAGGACATCGTGCAAAGCGTCGAGCGCCGCGATGGTCCGTTCGCTGATGTAGCCGTAGATGGGAATGATGTAGGCGAGTATGACGCTGAAGAACAGCGCCGCGCCGACGGTCCCCTGCTCCGACTCGTTCTGCGGCACCCGGGCGAACACGCCACAGACCCAGAAGAACGCGAGCAGCGAGCACAGCAGAACGCCGCCGAGCAGCCAGCGGCCGCCGGGCAGCGACGGCGTTCGGATGGGAAACAGCCAGCCCAGATCAACGCCACCCGCACCGTTGCCTTGTCGAGCTTTCACGGCCGTCAGTGTACCTGCCGTTGCCGTCTCACAGACAGCGGCCGCCGTCCACCTCCAGGGCGACCCCGGTGATCAGCGAGGCCTCGTCCGAACACAGGAAGCAGGCAGCGTTGCCCAGATCCTCCGGGGTGGAGAAGCGGCCGAGGGGAATGGTGTCGAGCAGGCGCTGGCGCAGCTCCGGACTGTCCCCGCCCATGAACGTCGCCAGCATGGGCGTGTCGCCGGCGACGGGATTGAGCGCGTTGACCCGGATCCCGGCGCCGGCCAGCTCGGCTGCCATGGAGCGGGTGGCGGTGATCACCCAACCCTTGGAGGCGTTGTACCAGGTCAAGCCCGGGCGTGGCCTGACGCCGGCGGTGGAGGCGATGTTGAGGATCACGCCGCTGCCCCGCTGCCGCATGCCCGGCACCAGATGCCGGGCGGTGAGGAAGATCCCGCGAACGTTGACCTTGAGGATGGCGTCGAAGGCGTCGGGGTCCATGGTCTCCAGCGCGGCCGGCGCCTGGCCGATACCGGCGTTGTTCACAAGCACGTCCACGTCCAGACCGCGTTTGCTCAGGGTGGCTGCAAGCTCGGCAACGCTGGCGTCGTCGCCGATGTCCGTGGCCGCCCAGTCGACCCGGGAACCCAGGGCCGACGCGAGGGCGCGCGCGGCATCGGCGTTGCGGTCGGCGATGGTCACCCGGGCGCCTTCTGCTGCGAACCTTCGGACGATGCCGGCGCCGAACCCAGAGGCGCCGCCGGTGACGACGGCCGTGTGACCGCTGAGCCGGCTCACGGCGTCGGCCCCCTCAGCAGCCTGCGGGCCGACAGCGCCATCACCTGGGCGGCGTCCACCAGGTCGTCGACAGCGACGTACTCGTCCGGCTGGTGCGCCAGATCGAGGATTCCGGGTCCGTAGGCGATGCAGCTGTGCAGTCGGCCGATCCGGTCCACGTGCTTCTGGTCGTAGGTTCCCGGCGACACCACGAACTGCGCCGGCTGCGCCAGCACCGTCTCGATGGCGTCCGCCACGGCCACCGCCACGGGATCGTGGCGGTCCGTCATGGATGGGACGACTTCGAACAGGTCGGTCAGCCGGTAGCGGAACCCTTTGCGGCTGGCGCGCAGGCGTTCGAGCAGTTCGCCTACCTCGGCCTTCACCTCGCTCAGGTCCTCCTCAATGAGAAACCGACGATCGAGCACCAGGCGGCAGGAGTCGGCCACCAGCGGTGCCGGCAGGCCGTCGAATCCCTCCGGCTCGCCGCCGTGAATGCCGTTCAGATTCAGGGTCGATTCGCGAGCGCCGTCCGGGACCACGGGCATGTCGGTGCGCTTCGTGCGGAGCCGCGGAAACAGCTCGCGTTCAAACTCGGCGAGGATCGCCCCCATGTGGCGGATGGCGCTGTCGCCGAGAAACGGCATGGAGCCATGGGCCTGGTGGCCGAAGGTCTCGAGCTCCGCCCACCACACGCCCCGGTGGCCGAGGCACACCCGGTGCTTGTTCAGCGGCTCGGGAATGATCACGTGGTCGACGCGGCCGGGGGAGAAAAACCCCCGCTCGGCCAGGTAAGCGACCCCGCCGTAGCCGCCGGATTCCTCGTCGGCCGTGCCGGATATCTCGATGGCGCCGGGCAGGTCGGGATCCGCCTCGAGCAGGGTTTCCACGGCGACGATAGCGGCCGCTAGACCGCCCTTCATGTCGCAGCTGCCGCGGCCATAGATGCGTCCGTCGGTGAGATCGGCGGCGAAGGGATCCACGGTCCAGCCGGATCCCACCGCAACCACGTCGATGTGGCCATTGAAGTGCACGGTGGGTCCGCCGCGGCGGCCCTCGCGGCGCGCCACCACGTTGCAGCGCGGGTAGCGGTCGGAGTCGCCGATGGCCCCGCGGGCGCGCTCGTAGCGCACCTCGAACCCGCGGCGGGCCAGGCGCTGGCCGATACAGCGGGCGCAATCTTCGTAGTGCTCGCCCGGCGGGTTCACCGATGGGATCCGGATCAGCTCCTGGGTCAGCGATACCATCTCGTCGCGTTTTGCCACGATCCGCTCGCGCAGCAGATCCGTCGGGCTCACCTCTGCGCCTCATTCATCGCCGCATAAACGCCCTGGGCGATGGCGCGGGTCACCACGTTGGCGGCGCTGGTGCCGAGGGCCAGCAGCGACAGCTGGTCCCGGGTCAATGCCTTTGCGCCGGTGCTCAACACGAACAGCAGGTCGCCGTCACCGGGGGAGTGAACCGGATACAGTGCCCGCGGAAAGCCGTCATGGGCCATGACGGCCACCTGCTTGGCCTCCAGCTTCGTCAGTGCGGCGTCGGTGATCACCGCGCCGATGGTGGTGTTCATGCCGGCGGTGGAATGGCCCGCCTTGGTGCGGACGCGGGTGGCGTCGTCGGGCCACGGATCCGGCCAGCCGCGCGCGCCGAACTCGCCATTGCGCTCGAAGGGTGCCGCCCAGAAATGGTCGGTGCCGCCGATCAGCGCGGAGCCGGCGGCGTTCACGGCCATGATGGCCATGACGGTGGCGCCGCAGCCCAGCGTCTGGTGCGCCAGGCCGATGCCGCCCGGTGCGGTCGCCGTGGTGGCGCCGGACCCGGCCCCGTGCCGGCCCGTCGCCATGCTCTGCCCGGCCGCGGCGGCCGCAGCATGACCCAGCTCACGGTAGGGCGGGTAGCGGCCCCAGTCCTTGTCGCCGCCGTTGTTGAGATCGAACAGGATCGCGGCGGGCACGATGGGCACGCGCTGGCCGGCGACGGGAAACCCCCGGTCCTGTTCCCGAAGCCAGGCCTGCACGCCGCTGGCGGCGTCGAGCCCGAAGGCGGAGCCGCCGGCCAGCACCAGCGCGTCCACGCGCTCGACCATCTGCTCGGGCCGCAGCAGGTCGGACTCCCGGGTTCCCGGCGCGCCGCCGACCACGTGCATGCTGGCCACACAGGCGCTGTCCGGAAGGATGACGGTGACGCCGGAGCGGAGCGCGGCGTCGGCCGCCTGGCCCACCCGGATGCCCGCCACCGGCAACCGTTCAGGCTGCAGGGCGCTGATCCCCGACGATGGATACCCGTTCGCCGTGGCGGGTTTGGGGAGAGTAGTCCCAGACGGCGTGGTGCTGGGTGCAGCGGTTGTCCCAGAAAGTCAGGGTGTTGGGCTCCCAGTGCACCCGGCAGGGCAGGCGCACCTCGGTGGCGATGAAGTCGAACAGGCCCTTCAGCAGCAGCCGGCTCTCCCACGGCGCCAGGCCTTTGATGTGCGAGGTGAATCCCGAGTTGACGTAGAGCACCTTGCGGCCGGTCTCCGGATGGGTGGCGATCACCGGATGCTCGTGCTTCGGGTATTTCTGGCCCTCCGGAGGGCTCACGCCGTAGCCGCCGAGATAGGGCAGGGCACCGTCGTGGACCGCCACGAGCCCATCGAGCATGGCCTTCATCGTGTCGGACAGCAGCTCGTAAGCGAGATACATGTCGGCGAACAGGGTGTCGCCGCCGCCACCTTTGGGTGTCTCCTTCATGTACAGCATCGATCCGAGCGGCGGAATCTCATCGCAGGTCACGTCGGTGTGCCAGCCGTTGCCGGCCGTATACTTCGACTCTGCCGTGGTCTTGACCGTAAGGATCTCGGGATCGCCGCCGTAACTGTGCTGCATGGGGTGCACGTGGAGGCTGCCGAAGCGCCGGGCGAAGGCTTTGTGGGTTTCCCGGTCGAGGTGCTGATCTCGGAACACCAGCACCTTCCAGTCGAGCCAGGCCTGGTAGATGTCACTGAACTGCTCGTTCGACAGCGCGCCCGCCAGATCGACTCCAGACACCTCCGCGCCGATGTGCGGGGTGAGGGTCGTCACGTCGATGGTGTGGTATGTCATGGCCTGTCACTCCTGTTCTGCGTCGGGCTGAATCACGGTTGCACCCCGGAAGCCCCCAGTCGGAAAATCCGACTGCCCACCCTTCCAGACTTCAGTCTGGAAGGCCGAGGACCCGCTTGGCGATGATGTTGGCCTGAATCTCATCGCTGCCGCCGTAAATGGTCGTCGCCTTGGTGGCCAGCCACTCGGTGGTCGCTTCCAGCTCGCCCGGCTTGAAGTCACCGTCGATTCCGAGGCCCCGGGTCCCCATGATCCGACGGCGCAGGTCGGCGCCGTTCTGCTGCAGGCGGGCGCCCACCAGCTTGAAGATGGACGTGGCTTCGCCCGGGGTGCCCGACTTGTTCTCCTCGTTGGCGCGCTGGGCGGTCAGGGCAAATGCCGCACGCTGCAGATTGTAGTCGAGGATGGTGGTGCGCACGTCCGGGTCGGCGATTGCGCCATCGTTTTCTCCCAGGTACTTCTTCGCCAGTTTCGCCAGCCCTTCGCCGGGCACGGCGCGGCGCGCACCGCCGGTGAGGCCGCCGATGCCCGAGCGCTCGAACTGGAGCAGACGTTTCCCGACGCTCCAGCCCCGGTTCAGCTCCCCCACCAGATCTTCCTTCTGCGCGATGGCGTTGTCGAAAAACGTCTCGCAGAACGGCGAGGTGCCGGAGATGAGCCGGATCGGCCGAACCGATACCCCGGGCTGATCCATGGTCAGCAGCACGAAGCTGATGCCCTCGTGTTTGGGCGCATCGAAGTCGGTGCGGACCAGGGCGAACATCCAGTCTGCGGTGGCAGCGCCCGAGGTCCAGATCTTCTGCCCGTTGATCAGAAAATGATCGCCCTGGTCCTCGGCGCGGGTCTTCAGCGATGCCAGATCGGAGCCGGCATTGGGCTCGGAGTAGCCCTGGCACCACTGCACCTCGCCGCGCACGATCTTCGGCAGGTGGCGCTGCTTCTGTTCCGGGGTGCCGTACTCCAGCAGGGTCGGTCCGATCATCGACAGCCCCATGCCCATCAGCGGAGAACGGGCGCGGATCTCGGCCATCTCCTCGTACAGCACCCGGGCCTGCTGTGGCGACAGGCCGCCGCCGCCGTATTCGGTGGGCCAGGTCGGGGCGGTGAAGCCGCGTTCCGCGCAGCGCTCGAGCCACACCTTGACGTCCTTGTCGAGCTTCACCTTGCTGCTGCCCGTGGCGATCTGGCCGGGGCCTCGGGCGCCCTTCGGGCAGTTCTTGCCGAGCCAGGCGGAGACCTCTTCGCGAAACTCCGCAAGCGTTCCGGTTTCTGCGGCTTCGGACATCTCGTTCCCCCTCTGCTTGTCCCCGGAACTCTACTGGCGCGGCCCGTGAGCGGCAAGCGACCCGCGCGGGCTCGGCGCGGCGCGCCTAGAACACCAGGCGGAGCACGCTTTCCGCCACGCAGGCCGGCTTGTCCTGACCTTTGATTTCCATGGTCAACTCGTTCACGAGCTCGAGCATGTTGCCTTTCACCTCCACCGACTTGAGGGTTCCGAAGGTGCGTACGTAGGCACCCACGGGGACCGGAGCGGGAAATCGCACCCGATTCCAGCCGTAGTTGATGCCCATCTGCACCCCGTCCACCGCCGGCAGGCCGGTTCCACCGCCACCGGGCAGGAAGCTCATGATCGACATGGTCAGCTGGCCATGGGCGATGGTGGCACCGAACGGGCCCTTGGCGGCGCGTTGCGGATCGGTGTGGATCCACTGATGATCCAGGGTCGCGTCGGCGAACTTGTCGATCCGGTCCTGGGTGATTTCGAACCAGTCGGTGGGCTCGGCCGGTTGTCCGATCCGTGCCTCGAGGGTCTGCTTGGCGTTTTCGATCGCGCTGGACATGGTTTCTCCTTCGGCTCTGGTTGCGCTCAGTCGAGCATCTGGTAGGCGGCGGTGCGCAGCTCTTCGTTAAGCGGCAGCACGGCGCCCAGGAACTGGGTCATGAACACACCGAAGAACTCTTCGGCGGGATCGACGAAAAAGTAAGTGCTGGCAGCGCCGGCCCAGCCGAGCTCCCCGTTGCCGGTGAGCGCCATGGCCTGGCCCACGTCCATCATGACCCGCACGCCGAGCCCCCAGCCGTAGCCGGGCATGGGGTTCATGCCGATGGTCAGCGGCAGCTGGTGCGGCGGGATGCGGTTTGCCCGCATCATCTCGAGGGTCTTGCGGGAGATCAGCACGCCGCCGTCCGGGTCGCGCCCGTTCAGCAGCATCCGGGCGAAGCGTGCGTAGTCGTGGAGCGTGGAGAACAGCCCGTGGCCGCCGCGGCGGAAGCTCGCGCTGTCGCACGGGTACATGTCCGAGACGTCCGCCGGTGTCAGCACCTGTGGCCGCGGGTGGAGCGGCGCGAACTCGCTGAGCTCGGTCACGCCGAACATGGGCAGCAGCCGCGGGCGCTTGTCCTCCGGCACCAGGAATGCCGTGTCCTCCATGCCCAGAGGCTCGAATAGGCACTCGCGGAGCAGCTCGTCCAGGGGCCGATCGGCCGCCCGCTCGATCACGTGGGCGAGCACGTCGGTGGCGACGCTGTAGCGGAACCTGCTGCCGGGTTGAAAGGCCAGGGGCAGCTCGGCGAGCCGCTCCATCATCTCCTCCAGCGAGCACAGGCCGTCGCTGCTGATCCGGTGCTGATCGTAGAGCGGCGCGATGTGACAGCCGGTGATGAACTCGTAGGTGAAGCCGGCCCGATGGGTCAGCAGGTCCTCCACGTGGATCGGCCGCTCGGCCGGGCGCAGCGCGCCGCTGGCCTCCAGCACCTGCAGGTTGGCGAAAGCCGGGTCGTAGGTCGAGACCGGGTCGAACAGCCGCAGCTTGCCCTGCTCCATGAGCATCAGCGCCAGCACCGAAACGATGGGCTTGGTCATGGAGTAGATGCGGTAGATCCCCCCGTCGGGCAGGGGGATCCTGCTGGCGGCG
The DNA here is from genome assembly GCA_041608775.1 of Pseudomonadales bacterium. Classification (GTDB taxonomy): domain Bacteria; phylum Pseudomonadota; class Gammaproteobacteria; order Pseudomonadales; family Azotimanducaceae; genus UBA7803. Next base: position 24,032 of record JBFISC010000004.1, read on the forward strand.
TCCGCATAGCCCGCATGGCCCTCGGCCAGGCACTCGCCGCGCTGCTCCAGGTACCACTCGATGCCGCTGTATTTCTTCGAGCCGGTGTAGCGGGCGGCGATCTGGGCAATGCGATCCTGACGGCTCATGGTGGCTCCTGAGAAGACGCGATCCAGCCGGCCATCATAAGCGACCGCCGGTAGCGGCGCGAACCCCGTAGCGCTGCACCCTGCGTATACTCGGGGCTGCGCTGCGGTTAAGGATGTTGCGCCATGGTTCGATCGGGGTACCAGCCGGGCGGCTACGAGATCGCGCTCGCGGCTTCGTTCTGCTGCCTGTGGATCTGGCTGGCGGTGGCCCCCGTGGACCGTGAGGCCTGGCTGCTGGAGAACGTCCTGACCGTGATCTTTGCCGCGGCGCTGGTTGCCAGCGCCCACCGCTTTCCCATGTCGCGGCTGTCCTACGCGCTCATCTTTCTGTTCCTCTGCTTTCACAGCGTTGGCGCCCATTACACCTACTCGCTGGTGCCTTACGACGCCTGGGCGCTCGCGGTCACCGGCACGTCGGTCAGCGAGATCATGGGCTGGGAGCGCAACCACTACGACCGGGTGGCGCACTTTCTGTTCGGCGCGCTGCTCGGCTATCCGGCGCGGGAGATATTCGTCCGTATTGCTTCCGCCCGCGGATTCTGGGGGTACTCAATGCCGCTGCTGCTGGTCATGTCGCTGTCCCTGCTCTACGAGCTCATCGAGTGGGCCGCGGCGGTGGCGTTCGGTGGCGATCTGGGCATCCACTACCTGGGCACCCAGGGGGACGAGTGGGATGGCCACCGCGACATGGCGCTGGCCAGTCTCGGCGCGTTGCTGGCGATGCTGGCCGCCGCCGCCGTCAACCTCTCCCTGCAGCGGGACTTCGCCCAGGAGTGGCACGAGAGCCTCCGGGTCAAGCGCCGCAAACCGCTCGGCGAGACCGCCGTGCGGGAAATGCTCGATGACCGGCAAGGGCACTAGCGGCGCAGGGCGTGGCCGGGGCAGACGCGGCCGGCCGGACGCAGTATCGTAGCCGATCTCGATGGGCTGGATCGGATGGCCGGAAAGACGATCAGTGATGCCGCGCGCGAGATCTGCCTGGGACTGCCGGAGGCGGCCGAAGTGCTGTCCCACGGCTCTCCGGACTTCCGCGTCGGCAAGCACACGTTTGCCACCTACGTGCTGAACCATCACGGCGACGGGCGTATCGCGCTGTGGCTCAACATGCCGTCCGGCGCGCAGCAGCTGTACGTGGAGTCGGAACCGGAGGTGTTCTTCGTGCCGCCATACGTGGGGCCGAAGGGCTGGCTCGGCGTGCAGCTCGATCGTGGCCTGGACTGGAACCGGGTCGCCGCGCTGGTCCGGGAGGCCTACGCGCGGGTGGCGCCGCCGGAGTTGGTGGCCCGCGTCGGATCGCCGCTTGACATCGAGCCTCCGACGGAGAGCGTGGACCCCGAGGAGTTCGATCCGCTCTCGCCGCCCCGGGTGCAGGAGATCCTGGGCGGTTTGCGTGAGCGCTGTCTGCGCCTGCCGGAAGTGACGGAGTCGCAGCAGTTCGGCAATCCCGCCTGGCGCGCCGGGAAGAAGACGTTCTGCACTGCCAGCCGCTACCAGCGGCGCCTGCAGCTGCATTTCTGGGTGGGTGCCGAGCAGCAGTCGCAGCTGACCATGGATGAGCGTTTCACCATTCCCGCCTACCTCGGCCACAACGGTTGGATTGCCCTGGACGCGGAAGACGGGGTCATGTGGCCGGAGGTGGAATCGCTGGTGCTGACCAGCTACCGTCACTTCGCGCTGAAGCGCATGCTCAAGGCACTGGCAGCACAGGGGGAGACGTGAGCGAGGGGTTTCGATTGGTCGATGGCCGCGGCAGCGAGCGGGAGTTCGCGGGCGAACGACCGGCTATGGTGTGCTTCGTCAAGCAGGATTGCCCGACCTGTCGGGAAGTCATGCCGGTGCTCGCGGCGCTGGCCCGGACATTCGCCGAGCGGGTGCCGTTCCTGGTCGTCGGCCAGGAACGTGCAGGCAACCGGCGCCTGGAGGCCGAATACGCGCTGCCGTTCGCGCTGCTCGACGACGATGAGCTCAACGTCTCTTTCGATTGGGACGTGGAAATCGTGCCGACGTTGTTCGTCCGCGCCGGGGACCCCGCCGACGACCGGACTCTGGTCGGATTCGTCCGGGACGAGTGGCAGGCGGCCAGCGCCGCACTCGCGGACGGCCTGGAGATTCCCGCGCCGGATCTGGACTGGTCGGCGATGCCGGCGTGGCGCCCTGGATGTGGCAGCCTGTCGGTGGATCCGCTGATCGCCGAACGGCTTCGCGCCCGGGCGTCCGGCAGCCCGTTACGCGCCCGGCGGATCGAGATCGCGAGCGCCGACGATCCGATGGAGTTTCTCTTCGACCAGGGTATGACCGACGGGCTGCCGGTGGTGCCGCCGACGCCGGAGCGGGTCCTGCGCATGCTGGAAGGCACCCGCCGCGATCCCCAGGAGCTGGTGGCCGTCGTGCCCCCCAACATGGGTGAGGCGACCGTCGAGAAAGTGGCGATCAACGCGGTGATGGCCGGCTGCCGGCCGGAGTACCTGCCGGTGGTGCTGGCGGGTCTGGAGGCCGTGTGCACCGACGAGTTCAACATCCATGGCGTGATGGCGACGACGATGGGGGCGGCGCCGGTGATGGTGGTGAACGGTCCGATTCGCCAGCGCATCGGCATGAACATGAAGCTCGGGGCGCTCGGTCAGGGAAACCGGGCGAATGCCACCATCGGTCGGGCGCTGCGGCTCGCCGTACGGAACATCGGGGGCGCCCGGCCGGGCGGCACCGAGCGTTCCACCCTGGGCAACCCGATGAAGTTCACCCTGTGTTTCGCGGAGTGGGAGGAGCGCGGTCCGTGGGAGCCGCTGCACGTGGAGCGCGGGTTTGCCCGGGAGGAGTCGGTGGTGACGGTATTCGCCATGACCAGCGGCCCGGTGCAGATGGTGGATCAGGAGTCGCGCAGCGCGAGCCAGCTGGCGGGCACTTTCGGCATGTGCCTCGAGTCCGCGTTCAGCCCCAACATGCACTACGTGACCAACACGCTGGTGGTGGTCTGCCCGGAGCATCTCGATACCCTGCTCAAGGATGGCTGGAGCAAGGCTCAGGTGCGTGACCGGATTCAGGCGGTGAGCGCTCGGCCTATCCGTGAGCTGGTGGCAAGCGAGCGCTCCGGGACGGGCTTCCGCCAGGCGGCTGCCGCCGCCATGAGCGAAGCCGAGCTCGACCGGCAGCTGCCGAAGTTCCGCAGCAGCGATGACATCCACATCGTGGTGGCCGGCTCGGACGCCGGCAAGTTCTCCGGCGCCTTTCACGGCTGGGCCATCGGCGAGATTGGGTCCCAGCCGGTATCCAAGAAGATCGAGGAGGTAACATGACGACGATTCTGGACCCCACCGACGAGCGGGTGCCCGTGGAGCGGCAGGTCACGCCGCGTCCCGATGCGCTCGCGGGAACCCTGGCGCTGCTGGACATATCGAAGCCGCGGGGCAACGTGCTGCTCGACCGGCTCGAGGCGCTGCTCAGGGATCGGGCGCCGGCGATCACGGTGAAGCGCTATGCCAAACCGACCTTCGCCAAGCCCGCGCCGGAGGCGCTGCGCCGGCAGATCGTGGACGAGGCCGACTTCGTCGTGGAGGCGCTCGCCGACTGAGGTTCCTGTACCACGTGCAGTTTGCATGACACGGTATATTTCGAGATCCAGGGCAAGCCTTCGGTGTCCATCGCGTCCAGCGAGTTCGTGGACGCCGCAGAGACCCAGGCTCAGGCGCTGGGTATGACGGGAGCCCGCCGGGTGTTCGTCCCGCATCCGATCCAGGATGCCACGGACGAGGAGATGCGTGCCAAGGCTGATGCGGTGGTGGATGCGGTAATCGAGGCGCTCACCGGCCGATGATGCCCGAGGCGGGAGCTGCTCGCCGGTCGTCCTTCTACTACGGCTACTGGCTGATCGGCGCCGCCTTCGTCGCGCAGTTCTTTGCCATGGGCATGTTCAGCTACGTGCTCGGCCCGTTCATGCTGCCCATGATCGAGGAGCTCGGCTGGAGCCGTTCGGAGTACACGTTGTCCCGCTCCGTCGGGCAGTTCGTGATGGGCTTTGCCGGCTTCTTCATCGGCGGGTACGTCGATCGGTTCGGCGCGCGACCGCTGATGATTGCCGGCACCGTGCTGCTGGCAGCGGTGCTGGTGGCCCACAGCCTGGTGCAGACCCTGACCCACTGGATCGTTCTCAACGGCGTGGTCCTGACCCTGGGATGCGCGCTGGTGGGGAACCTGGTGGTGAACGTCACCATGGCCAAGTGGTTCGTGGAAAAACGCGGCCAGGCAGTGGCCTGGGCGGCCATGGGGGTCTCCTTCGCCGGCGTGCTGCTGATGCCGGCAGCGACGATGCTCATCGACGGCCTCGGCTGGCGCTCGGCCTGGATGCTGCTCGGCGGCGCGACCCTGGTGTTCCTGCTGCCGGCAGCCCTGATCATGCGGCGGGCGCCGGAGGATCACGGCTGGTACCCGGACGGCCGCAGCGCCGAGCAGGTAGCCCAGGGTCTGGCGTTCAAGGCCGAGCAGGACTTCGCCAACTCGCTGACCCGCGCTCAGGCGCTGCGCACCGCCAGTTTCTACCTGCTGGTGCTGGCGTTCGGTCTGTTCACCATCAACATCGTGGTGATGCTGCTGCACACCGTGCCCTACCTGACCGACCGTGGCCTGTCTCGAGCCGCGGCGGCGCTGGCCATCACCATCGCCTCGGTTCCGGCCATGCTCTCGAAGCCGATCTGGGGGGTATTCATCGACCGCCTCCCGCCGCGGCCGCTGGCTGCCATGGGCGCGGGCCTCACTGGTTTTGCGCTGCTGGCCATCGTCCTGGCGGTGGAAGTCGACCTGATCTGGCTGATCTACGCGGCCTACGTGCTCCTGGGCATCGGCTGGGGCGGCATGATTCCGCTCCAGGAAGTAATCTGGGGCGCCTTCTTCGGACGGCGTTACCTTGGCGCGGTTCGCAGCGCCGGGTTGCCCTTCGCGCTGCTGCTCGGCGCGATCGCGCCGCTGCTGGTGTCGTACTACCGTGACCTGACCGGCAGCTATCAGCTGGCGCTGCTGCTGGTCGCCGTCTGCAACCTGGCCTCCGGTGCGCTGCTGCTGATGCTGCCTTCGCCGCGACGTCATTGAATGGCAGAATGCGGCGACGGGCGGCGACGGGGGGCTCCATGGCGGCGGTTGCAGACGACAGAACCAAGGTGAGCGGTGGTTGCGCCTGCGGCGAGGTTCGGTTTGGTTTCTACCCGCCCATCGCGTTTCAGGCGGCCTGTCACTGCCGTACGTGCCAGTACACGTCCGGCGGCGGGCCGGCCTACGTGATGGGTGTCGCGAGAGACCAGTTTCGCGTGACCCGCGGGCATCCTGCCGAGTTCGCGACGCTGTCCGAGGCAGGGCACCTGGTGACGCGGGCGTTCTGCGCCGCCTGCGGTACCCATCTGTACTCCTACAGCGAAGCGACGCCGGAGCTGTGCGGGGTGAAGGTCGGTGCCCTCGACGAGCCCGCAGCCTTCAGACCCCGTCTGCAGATCTGGACCAGCGAGGCGCAGCCCTGGCACCGCAAGTTCGCTTTCGCGCTGCGGTTTCGCAGAAACCCGCCGATGCGGGGCGGAAAGTCGCGGGCGGGAATCTAGGCGTCCGTTACCCGCCTACCCCGGCCGTCGCGCTGATCGTGGGGGATGTCCCGGATGGGAAGACCCAGATCGGATTCGCGGCGCACGTCGGTGCGGCGGTCCGAAAAGTGTCGGTACACGCAGCGGCACTGGGGTGCCCGGGTACAGCCTTCGAGCGGAAGGCGCGGTGCTTCCTCGCTCAGGAAACGTTCCCCCGCCAGATCCCAGGCGGCGTTGCAGGCATCGTCGCACGGCTCGATGGCAATGCCGTGAAACAGGTGATTCAGCGAGCTGACGATGGGTTTCTTGGGACCGGTCTTGCGTTTGAACACGACTGCTTTTTCCTGATTTTCCCTGATGCGCTCTCCCTGGACCCCACGGATAACACAACAAATGTGACAATTCCACTGCGGCGCCTACCAGGCGCGACGAGAGGTGATGGCGTTCGCCGCATCGAACGTCAGGGTGCGCAGATGGGTCAGCCGGGCGTTCAGGTTGCGGAACTTCAGCGGGTCGGTCTCCTCGAACCGTCGGCCGATCACGACATCGGAGAAGGTCTCGTGACCGCCGTAGCAGCCCAGGATGAAGGTCGCGCCGGACAACCGGTTCTCCCGGACCTGTTCGAGCCCGCGGCGCAGATATGGGATCCAGAAGGGATCCTGCGATTCCTCCAGGAGTCCGATGAGCTGGGCGACGCTGTCGCCGAGCTCGACGAACTGCCGGTCCAGCTCCGACACGTCGTTACCTCGCAGCAGCCAACCGTTGCGTCCAGCAGGAAACGTATCACAGCCGTCGGCCCGCTGCCGTGAAAGCCGCTTCTGGTGCGGTGACGGCAGCTGCTAGCGAATGCTGCCGTGGTACCAGATCGGTGACGACCAGGCCCGTCCCGGGGGCAAGGCGCGTTGGCCGGCATCGGGCCCATCCCCCGGCTCCCGGGCGGCTGCGGCGGAGCGGGTGCAGCTCGGGCGCTCGATGGCAACCAGCGCGTAGTAGGCTTCTGCGCCGGCCTGGAAGTCGGGATCCTGCCAGGTGGCGGAGAGCTCGGCGGCGCCTGCAGCCATGGCGGCGCAGTCATCGGCGCGCCCGCCTGCCGGGTCCGGGCAGCGCCCGGCGACCGGATCCGGCGTCTGCCCGTCGCCGCAGGCGATGTCGTAGCGGCGCTCGCTGGCCTCACCCTGCGCCTCCCAGCCTTTGATGATCTGCAGCCGTGCCAGCGGTGCGCCCCGGGGATCGCTGCTGGCGCGGGCGACGAACCGCGGGTTGCCGCCCTCCGGCAGCAGGTCGCCCCCCATGGGCACGGCGCCCGCCGTCAGACGCAGGGTGATGCGCGGTCCGCTGGTGGCAAACGTCTCCCTGCGCCTGAGCGCATCGTAGACTGCCGCGCGGGTGTTCTCCTCGGCCCAGACCCCGGTGAGCCCCGAGCCGCGGGCAGCCACGATGCCGACCTGGAACGGGTTGATGCCCTGGGTGGACTCCAGCACGACGCCCTGCAGCCACGCGGCTCGGGCCGCGTCGAGCGCGCCGGCGATCTGCCACAGCGGTTCGTTGCGCAGGCCGCGCTCGGCGGCGGCAGCATCCAGCGCCGGGCCGGCGGCGTCAGCGGTCGGGGAAGCTCCCATCGGCGCGGAGGCTTCGGACGATGTCGCTGCGTCCGTGATCGGCGCCGCGCCGGCCGGGTCCGGAGCCGGCATCGGCTCAGGGACCGCCAGGGATTCGAGGCCCTGGTCGCGGAGCTCGTCCATCCAGCGCCACAGCGGCTCGGGATCGCCCGCTACGGGTGCTGCCGGGAGGGACTCCGGCAGCTGCGGTCCCCGGAAGATCAGGGTGCGGGCCGGGTGGTGCGGTCCCGGCGCGAATTCGGCGCCGGCGAAACTGGTGAAGGTGCCAGGCGCGTTGGCCCGCTCTGCCGCCGCCAGCACCCCCGCCCAGGGGCTGTCGGCGGCGCCGGTGGTCACCTGGAAGTCGAGCGGGCCCGCCGCGCTCGGCTCCGCTCCGAGAGGATCCTGGCCACCGGCCAGGACGCCGAAAAAGACAGAGTGCTCCGGGCCCGGCTCGCCGTCCGCACCGCCACCGCAGCCAGCGAGGGTTGTCGCCAGCAGCAGTCCGGAGATTCCGGCCGCTGCCCGGCGTCTCCTGGCTCCGGCGGGCCCGCCGTTGAGCCGTCCTGCCGGCTGCGCCGGGTTCAATCGGCGAGTTCCGGACGGTCCCGGAAGTGGTCGAGCGCTTCGGGATTCGCCAGGGCGGCGGTGTTGGCCACCGGGTGGCCGTGGATCACGTTGCGGACGGCCAGCTCGACGATCTTGCCGGAGCGGGTCCGCGGGATGTCGGGTACCTCGAGGATGCGGGCGGGAACGTGGCGCGGGCTGGCCTGACGGCGGATGACCTCGCGGATTCGATCCCGCATGGCATCGTCGAGAACGGAACCGTCGCGCATCACCACGAACAGCACCACGCGAACGTCCCCATCCCAGCTTTGCCCGACGCAGATGGATTCCGCAATTCCATCGAGCTGCTCCACCACGCCATAGATCTCGGCGGTGCCGATGCGAACCCCGCCGGGGTTCAGCACCGCGTCGCTGCGCCCGTGAATGATGAACCCGCCGTGCTCGGTGATCTCCGCGAAGTCACCGTGGGCCCACACGCCCGGGTACCGGTCGAAGTAGGCCGCGTGCAGGCGGCTGCCATCGGGGTCGTTCCAGAACCCGACCGGGCAGGAGGGGAACGGCCGGGTGCAAACCAGCTCACCTTTGGCGCGACGCAGCGGTCGCCCCGCGTCGTCCCACACCTCCACCGCCATCCCGAGGCCCGCACACTGGATCTCACCTTCGTAGACAGGCAGGGTGGGCGCGCCGAGCACGAAGCAGGAGATGATGTCGGTGCCGCCCGAGATCGACGCCAGGTGCAGGTTCGGTTTGACCTCCCGGTACACGTAGCGGAAGCCCTCCCGGGCCAGCGGCGAGCCGGTGGAGAGGATGCTTCGCAGCGCCCCCAGGTCGTGGGTCCTTGCCGGCCGTTCCCCGGCCTTTTCCAGTCCAGCCAGGTATTTCGCGCTGACGCCGAAGACGCTGATCCGTTCACGCTGGGCGACGTCGAGCAGGGCCCCCGGGCCCGGGTGGAAGGGTGAGCCGTCGTAGAGCACCAGGGTCGCGCCGCTGGCGAGCCCGCTCACCAGCCAGTTCCACATCATCCAGCCACAGGTGGTGAAGAAGAACAGCACGTCGTCGCGGTCGAGGTCGGTGTGCAGCCGATGCTCCTTGAGGTGCTGGATCAGCGTCCCGCCCACACCGTGGACGATGCACTTCGGTTTGCCTGTGGTTCCGGAGGAGTACAGCACGTAGAGCGGATCGTCGAACGCCCGCTGCGCGAAGGAGAGCGCCGGGGCATCGCCGGCGAAGCTGGCGTCGATGCGTTCGGCACCCGGCGGCACGGCGTCGACGATCGAGGTCCAGATCACCGCGCCGATGCCCGGCACCTGATCGGCAACCTGGCGCATCTTCGCGGTCGTGTCGATGCGCTTGCCGTTGTAGAAGTAGCCGTCGCAGGCGAACAGCACCTTCGGCTCGATCTGTCCGAATCGATCCAGCGCGCCGCTCGCGCCGAAGTCCGGCGAGCACGACGACCAGACCGCGCCCAGGCTGGTGGTTGCCAGCATGGCGATCACGGCTTCCGGGACGTTGGGCAGCCAGCCGGCGACGCGATCGCCCGGTCCGACTCCCTGATTCCGCAGACGCGCGGCGAGCCCGGCGACGCGCCGTCGCAGCTCGCGGTAGCTGAGCGCCTGCCGCGCGCCGTTCTCGAGCAGCGAGATCAGCGCGGTTCGGTCATCGTCGAAGCGCAGCAGGTTCTCGGCGAAGTTCAGGCGGGCGCCGGGAAACCAGCATGCCCCGGGGAAACGGTCCAGGTCCGTGACTGCGCTGTCCGCGGGACGGGAAGCTTGAATGTCCGTGAACGACCACACGGCTTTCCAGAAGGCTTCGGGGTTCTGGATCGACCAGCGGTGCAGATCGGCGTAGGCGTTCAGATTGCGGCCGCTGGCCTCGCTGGCCCGCTCGGCGAAGCGTGCCATGGCGCTGGCGGCCGCGATCTCGGGATCAGGTTGCCAGAGCAGGGGGTTGCCGGCCATCAGCGGATCAGCCGGAAGCACTCCCGCAGCTCGCGGACGAACAGCTCGGGCTGCTCGAAGGCAGCGAAGTGCCCGCCTTTTTCCAACTCGTTCCAATAGATGATGTTCTTGTAGCGGTTCTGCGCCCAGCGCTGCGAGCAGACGAATATCTCCTTGGGGAAGATGCTGCAGCCGGTGGGCGTTTCCACCTCTCCCGCGGAGAACGAGCCGAAGCTCTCCCAGTACAGGCGGGCCGACGAGGCGCCGCTGGCCGTCAGCCAGTAGAGCATGATGTCGTCGAGCATCTCGTCCCGGGTGAGGGCGTTCTCCGGGTGACCGTTGCAGTCGGTCCACGCCCAGAATTTCTCGAGAATCCAGGCGGCCTGGCCGATGGGCGAGTCCACCAGGCCGTAGCCGAGGGTCTGGGGGCGCGTGCTCTGCTGCTTCGAGTAGCCCGAATCCCAG
>JBFISC010000005.1:0-33095 GCA_041608775.1 Pseudomonadales bacterium
CGACCGAGGTAGCCGGTATCACGACACTCCAGGCAGCCGCGGGGCCAGTAGACGCGGGTAGGTGGCTTGGCCCGGAACGGCTGGGTGAGCAGTTCCCAGGCTTCCAGGTCCACCTCGTCTTCCACCTTGCAGTGGGGGCACAGGGTGCGCACCAGGCGCTGGGCCATGACCCCTAGCACCGTGGCCTTGATCATGTAGGAGGGCACGCCCAGATCGAGCATCCGGGTGATGGCCGTAGGCGCATCGTTGGTGTGCAGGGTCGAGATCACCAGGTGACCGGTGAGGGCCGCCTGGATGGCCATCTCGGCGGTCTGCAGATCGCGGACCTCCCCGACCATGATGATGTCCGGATCCTGCCGCAGCAGGGCGCGCACCCCCGACGCGAAGGACACGTCGATGTTGTGCTGCACCTGCATCTGATTGAACGTCGGTTCAACCATTTCGATGGGGTCTTCGATGGTGCAGACGTTGACCTCGGAGGTCGCCAGCTGCTTGAGCGTCGAGTACAGCGTGGTGGTCTTGCCCGAGCCCGTGGGGCCGGTCACCAGGACGATGCCGTTGGGGTTGTGCACCATGCTCTGCCAGCGATCGTAGTCCTTGCCGGTGAGGCCGAGCTCGCCGAAGCTGCGCAGCAGCACGTCCGGATCGAACACCCGCAGCACCATCTTCTCGCCGAACGCCGTGGGCAGAGTCGACAACCGCAGCTCCACCTCGTCGCCGTCGGGGCTCTTGGTCTTCACCCGTCCGTCCTGGGGCCGGCGCTTCTCCGCCACGTCCATGCGGCCGAGGATCTTCAACCGGCTCGTTACCGCCGCATTCACGGCGCTCGGCAGCTCGTAGACGTGGTGCAGCACGCCGTCGATGCGGAAGCGGATGTAGCCCTTGTCCCGCCGCGGCTCGATGTGAATGTCGCTGGCGCGCTGGTCGAACGCGTACTGCAGCAGCCAGTCGACGATGTTCACCACGTGGGCGTCGTTGGCCTCGGGGCTCTTCAGCGCCCCGAGCTCGAGCATCTGCTCGAAGTTGGCGATGTTGCTGACCTCGAGCCCGGCCTCGCCGGCCTTCGAGACCGCCCGAGCCATGGTGTAGAACTCGAGCATGTAGCGGTTCAGATCCGCGGGGTTGGCCACCACCCGGCGGATCCGCCGGCCCCGCAGGGTCTGGGTGAGCATGGTCTCCCACTGGTACATGAACGGCTGGCCGCTGGCGATCACCACCTCGTCGTCGCTGACCTCGACGGCGAGGATGTTGTGGCGCTGGGCGAACGCGTAGGACATCACCTCGGTGACGGCGTTGACGTTGATCTTCAGCGGGTCGATGCGCAGGTACGGCTGTCCGCTCATCGCGCACAGCCACTCGGTGAGGGTCTCCAGGTCCAGCAGCGAGCCGGGGTTGTTGCGGTTCTCGAACTCCCGGGCGGCAACGATCTCCAGCGGATGCTGGATCAGCTCCTTCTTGGTGCGCGGCGCGATGAGCACGTCTTCGGCCTGGCGCTGGCTGATGAAGCCTTCCTGCACCAGCTGATCGAGCACCACCGGAAGGTCGAGCAGACGCTCGGTACCGGTCAGTCGCTCCGAGAGCTTACGGCCCCTGGCCGGCCCGTCGTGCGCCCGCGGCGGAGGCCTAGCGGCAGCGGCAGCCGGATCCTGCGCCAGCGCCTCGGCCGCAGCCCCGCCGGGTTCGGGTTCGGGTTGCGGGTCCGCAGGTGCGGCTTCCACCCGGACTTCCCGGCCCTCGTCGGCGACATCGCCGGGCCCATCCTGGGCGGCCCCGTCCGGGGGCGAGCTAGTAACGGGAGTGGCCACCTAAGTCCCTGATTTAGCCAACTTTTGCCAGTAAACGGCATGGCTTCGGCAAATGCAACCGGCAGCCTGACCATTCATGACGGGGGTCTCAGACGGAGTCCCGGATCCACGCCCGCAGCGTCGGCGCCGGGCGCTGTTGTAGAATTCGCCGTTTGCCGAACGCCGGCCCAGCGAGGACTTCAGTGGACACCAGCGGTTACGCCAGATGGTTCCGGGCTTCCACGCCCTACATCAGCGCGCACCGGAACCGCACCTTCGTGGTGCTGCTCGGCGGCGAGGCCATCGCCCACGCCAACCTGGCCAACATCGTCCACGATCTGGCGTTGCTCCACGTCCTGGGAGTCCGTCTGGTGCTGATCCACGGGGCCCGTCCGCAGATCGACGAGAGCCTGCCGAACAGCCGCTTTCACGGGCACCGGCGGATCACCGACCGCGATACCCTGGAGACCTTTCTCGGCGTCTACGGCCAGGTGCGGGCCAGCCTCGAGGCGCACTTCTCCACCGGCCTGCCCACCAGCCCGCTGCGCAACGTGGACATCGCCACGGCAACCGGAAACTTCGTGGTCGCCCGGCCGATCGGCGTGCTCGACGGCGTCGACCACCTGTTCACCGGCCAGGTGCGGAAGATCCACGCCGACCGGATCCGGGCGCTGCTGGATGCGCGCACCCTGGTGATGCTCTCGCCCATGGGCTACTCGCCCTCCGGCCAGGTCTTCAATCTGGCCGCAGACGAGCTGGCCGCGGACACGGCCATGGCCCTCGGGGCGGACAAGCTGATCATGTTCGACGCCGAGGGCTACGTGAAGGACGAGGCAGGACGCAACCGCCACGAGCTGATCCCCGCGGAGCTCGAGGCGCTGCTCGAGCGCACCGACCCGGAGCCGTACGTGGCCAACCAGCTGCGTGCCATGGTGCGGGCCTGCCGCGGCGGCGTGCCGCGTTGCCACCTGGTGAGCTACGCCGAGGACGGCGCGCTCCTCGAGGAGCTGTTCACCGCCCGCGGCCACGGCACCGAGCTGCTGGAAACGCGCCTCGACATGGTGCGCCCGGCGCGCAGCGAGGACGTGGCCGGTATCGTCGAGGTAATCCGACCGCTGGAAGAGGCCGGGGTGCTGGTGCGCCGGGACCGCGACCGGCTGGAGCTGGAGATCGGCAACTTCCACGTCGCCGAGCTCGACGGCATCGTGATCGGCTGCTGCGCGCTGTACCCCGTCGAGGATGCGGCGGAGCTCGCCTGCGTGGCCGTGCACGGCGCCTACCGCGGCTCCGGCATGAAGCCGGGCATCGGCGAGCGGCTGCTGGCCGGCGCCGAGGCGGCGGCCCGCAGTTCCGGCATCCGCAAGCTGTTCGTTCTCACCACCCAGACCCGGGACTGGTTCCTGGAGCACGGCTTCGAGGAGGCCGGTATCGAGGACCTGCCGGCCCCGCGGCAGGCGCTGTACAACTTCCAACGCAATTCCAAAGTTCTGATCAAGCACCTGGTACCCAGCGATGAGTAACAAACGCCCCTTCAGGCGGCCCTATTCCTCTCTCGTGGTCGATGGCGTCAAGCAGGCCGCCGCCCGCGCCATGCTCTACCCTACGGGCTTCACCGAGGAGGATTTCAAGAAGCCCCAGATCGGCATCGCTTCGCTGTGGAGCCGGGTCACGCCATGCAACATGCACATCGACCAGCTCGCGGAAGCCGCCGCCCTCGGCGGCGACGAGGCCGGCGGCAAGAGCGTGATCTTCAACACTATCACCGTGTCCGACGGCATCTCGATGGGCACGCCGGGAATGCGCTACTCGCTGGTATCGCGGGAGGTCATTGCCGATTCCATCGAAACCGTGGTCGGCGCCCAGGGGTTCGACGGCTTCGTGGCCATCGGCGGCTGCGACAAGAACATGCCCGGCTGCGCCATGGCCATGGCGCGCCTGGACCGACCCAGCGTGTTCGTCTACGGCGGTACCATTCAGCCGGGGAAGGAGCGGCGCGACGTGGTTTCCGTGTTCGAGGCCGTGGGGAAACACTCGGCGGGCGCGATCTCCGACATCGAGCTGAAGGAGGTCGAGTCCACGGCGATCCCGGGGCCGGGATCGTGCGGCGGCATGTACACGGCGAACACCATGGCCAGCGCCATCGAGGCGCTGGGGCTGTCGCTGCCGAACAGCTCCGCTCAGGAGGCGGTATCCGAAAGCAAGCGCCGGGACAGCTACGACGCCGGCGCCGCGGTCTTCGACCTGGTCAACCGCGGCATCAAGCCCAGCGACATCCTCTGCCTGGAGGCGTTCGAGAACGCCATCACCACCGTCATTGCGCTGGAGGGATCCACCAACGCGGTGCTGCACCTGCTGGCGATTGCCGACGCCGCCGGCATCCCGCTGTCCATCGACGACTTCACCCGGATCGGCGCCCGCACGCCGGTGCTCGCCGACATGCGCCCGGCGGGCCAGTACGCCATGAGCGAGCTGATCGCCATCGGCGGCATCCAGCCGCTGATGAAGATCCTGCTCGACGAGGGCATGCTGCACGGCGACTGCCTGACCGTGACCGGGCGCACCCTGGGGGAGAATCTGGCGGACGTGGCGCCCTATCCCAAAGAGCAGAAGGTGATTCGGCCACTCTCGGACCCGGTCAAGAAGGACTCGCATCTGGTGATCCTCTACGGCAACCTCGCACCTGCCGGTGCCGTCGCCAAGATCACCGGTCACGAGGGTCTGCGCTTCACCGGAACGGCTCGCTGCTTCCACGGCGAAGAAGCCGCGATGCAGGCCATCCTGGACGGGGTCGTGGCGAAGGGCGACGTGGTCGTGGTGCGTTACGAAGGGCCGAAGGGCGGCCCCGGAATGCGTGAGATGCTCTCACCCACCAGCGCCATCAACGGTCGCGGCCTGTCCAACGACGTGGCGCTGATTACCGACGGACGCTTCTCCGGCGGCTCCCATGGCTTCGTCATCGGCCACATCACCCCGGAAGCCTTCGAAGGCGGGCCCATCGCCCTCGTCGAGGACGGCGACGAGATCACCGTGGATGCGGAGCGCCGGGAGATCACCCTCCACGTGCCCGAGGCCGAGCTCGCCGCCAGGCGCCAGCGCTGGCAGGCCCCGGCGCCCTACGCCCGGCGCGGCGTGCTGGCCAAGTACGCGCGCCTGGTGAGCTCCGCCAGCGAAGGGGCGGTCACGGACAAGTATCTGAACTGAGCCACGGTTCAGCGCCGCAGGTCGAGCTATAGTTATCTCGAATAACGGAAGCTTTCTTCACGGATGAGTCGTCGGCCGCCCTCCATTCCGCGCCAGATCGTGCTGGTGACGCTGGCCTGTATCGCCGGATCGGTAGCCATCACCGCGGCCGTCAACTATGCGGTGACCGGCAAGCCAGGGCTGGGGCTCGGCATGTTCATCGCCGTGCTGGCGCCGGCCATTCTGGTCCCGATCGGCAGCTACTCCCACATCTCCCTGACCCACCGGCTGCGCGCGGCCAACGACCAGCTGCGCCTGCTGTCGCAGACCGATCCGCTGACCCAGACCTACAACCGCCGGCGTTTCATCGAGGTAGCCGAGGCCCAGCTGGCGCTGGCGCGCCGCCACTGCTTCCCCACCAGCGTGCTGCTCATCGACTTCGACCACTTCAAGACCATCAACGACGATCACGGCCACCTGGCCGGTGATCATGTGCTGGTGGAAGCGAGCAGGCTGATCCGCGACATGCTGCGGGACTCCGACTCCCTGGCCCGCTTCGGCGGCGAGGAGTTCATCTGCCTGTTGCCGCACACCGCCCGCGAAGGGGCGCGGATGGTCGCGGAGCGGATCATCGGCGCCATGCGTGGGCACGTCTTCGAGCACGACGGCAAGGAGATCCAGGTCACCATCAGCATCGGCGGCGTGACCTGCGAGACCAGCGACACCAGCCTCGAGCGGATGACCTCGAGGGCCGACAGCCTGATGTACGACGCGAAGCAGGCGGGCCGCGATCGCTATATCATCGAGGCCCTGGCACGCCAGAACACGCTGCCGCTACCGGAGGCAGCAGCGTCCTGACGGCGTGCGGCCAGCGACGGAGGCATCGCCGTGTCTGCCATCGAACCTGTGGACCCTGCATCGGCTGGACGCTGCGACCGGGTCGGGGCGGCGCGCGCGTGATCGAGCAGCTCATCAGCAAGCGCGACGACCTGCTGATCCGCCGCCTGATTCTGGCTCCGGGCGAGGCCATGCGCTGGCACACCGACCTCTGCCGACGTTTCACCGTGGTCATCAGCGGCAGCCTGCTGCGGATCGAGTTCCGGGGCTCCCCGGAATCCCTGCAGGTCTGCGTGCGCCCCGGCCAGGCGGACTGGGATCTCCCCGATCCCCGGGTTCATCGCGCCGTCAACGTCGGACCGGAGAGCTACGAGGAGGTAGTCACCTTCTTCCTCGACCGTCCGGAGCAGACCCCGCAGCCGGAACCCGGGGATTGATGCCGCGTGGGCTACGCGGTTGCCGCCGATCTGGTGCTGATCGTCCACCTCGGATTCGTGGTTGCCGTCGTGCTCGGCGGGTTCGGCTGGCTGTGGTGGCGATGGGCGCCCCTCGTCCATCTGCCCATTGCGGCATGGGGCGCATTCGTCGAGATCTCCGGCACCATCTGTCCGCTGACGGTCTGGGAGAACGCCCTGCTCCGGGCCGCCGGCGACGCCGGCTACGAGGGGAGCTTCGTGAGCCACTATCTGCTCGCCACGCTGTACCCGGAGACCCTGACCCGCCCCACCCAACTCGCTCTCGCTACCGTCGTGATCCTCGCGAACGCCGTGATCTACCTCTGGGTCTGGAGGCGCAGAGCGCGTCGCTGAATGTTGCGCGCCGGTTCGCGAACCTGGCGGCCCGGCGTTGAATTCCCGCCGCCGCTTGCGCACTATCTACCGAGTCGCAGAGGGAGCGAAGTCTGTGCGAACCAGCTTTATCGCAGCGCTGCTGGCAGGGGTGGGATTGCTGCCGATGACGGCGGTGGCCGCCGACGGCCGCGTGGACCGGGTGATCATCGACAAGAGCGAACGCTCGCTGGTGCTGGTGAACGGAGATCGCCCGATCAGAAGCTACACCGTGGCGCTGGGCGCCTCACCGAAGGGGCCGAAGCGCTTCGAGGGCGACGAGCGCACGCCGGAAGGCGTGTACACCATCGACTTCCGCAACGACAACAGCGCGTTTCACCTGGCGCTGCGCATCTCCTACCCCAACGAAGCGGATCGCATGCGCGCCCTGGAGGCGGGTCTCGACCCGGGCGGCCAGATCATGATCCACGGCCTCAAGAACGGTCAGGGCTGGCTGGGCGAGCGTCATCTCGGCGACGACTGGACCGATGGCTGCATTGCCGTCACCAACGCCGAAATCGAAGAGATCTGGTCTCTGGTCGACCTGGGCACGCCCGTCGAGATCCGGCCCTGACCGCTGCGCGCGGCGTCTGCAGCAACGGGCAGGACCGGTCCGCGGCGTGAAGATCTGGGTAGACGCCGACGCCTGCCCCAACCCGATCAAAGCCATCGTCTTCCGCGCCGCGGAGCGCCTCGGCATCACCACGCTGCTGGTGGCCAACCATCACGTGCGGGTGCCGCCATCGAAGTTCATTTCCAGCCTGCAGGTTCCGGCCGGATTCGACGTCGCCGACCGGGCCATCGCCGACGCCCTGGATGCCGGCGACCTGGTGATCACCGCTGACGTGCCGCTGGCCGCCGAGGTCGTGGCCCGCGGCGGCACCGGTCTGAACCCCAGGGGCACGCTGTACACGGCTGAGAACATCCACGATCACCTGGCCCGACGGAACCTGATGGAACAGCTGCGCGACAGCGGTACCATCCGCAGCACCCAGAGCACCATCGGGCGGACCGACCTGCAGGCATTTGCCAACGCGCTCGACAAGCACCTCGCGAGCTCGGGCGGCGGCAAAGGCGTGTAACATGTCGCGTCGATCCTCCGAGCATCACGGAACCCGGGCATGAGCAATCACGACATCAAGACCACCCTGGCGCAGCTCCACGATGAGCTGGAAAGCACGCCCGAGCTGGACGAGGACCTGCGCGAGCTGCTCCGGGAAGTGGACACGGACATCCACGCGCTGCTGGCCGCCGAGAACGACGACGACGGCGCCCTGGACGGCCTGCGCGAGCGGGTCGAATCCCTGGCCGCCGACTTCGCCGCCCGCCACCCCAACACCGAAGTGTTCTTTCGCGAGCTGATCAACGCCCTCGGCCGGATGGGAATCTGATGCCGTGCCGGAGCGACCGAAGTACGCCCGGGCGGAGATCGAACGCCGCTGGCTGGCAAGCGCCGGCCTGGTGGCGCCGCTCCTGACCGCCGCGCCGCTGCGCATCCTGGACCTCTACCTGGAGGACACCCGGCTGCGTTTGCGTCGCGTCACCGCCGCAGACGGCGGCCGCGTGTACAAGCTCTGCAAGAAGTACGGAGACCGGCCGCCGGGTTCGGAGTCCATCACCAACCTGTATCTGTCGCGCGGCGAGTTCGAGCAACTCCAAGCACTCGGCGGGTGGGAAGTGGAGAAGCAGCGGTATCGCCTGCATCACGGCAGTCTCGACGTCTACCAGCGGGACACTGACCGGCTGCTGCTGTTCGAGCGTGAGTTCGCCGCCGCCGACCTCGCCGCCGACTGCGAGCCGCCAGCGTTTGCGGGCCGGGAAATCACCGCCGATCCGGACTTCAGCGGCGCCGCTCTGGCGCGCCGGTTCGGTCAGCGCCGCGGCGGCGGCGGAAGTCAATAGGCGGCGGGAGGTCGTTGGTGTAGGATCGCCGCCGGCCGGCCGCCGCGCCGATCGGGCAGGCCGCACAAGCAGATCGAGACCCCATGACACCCATGCTCTACCGCCTGCCGGGTTCCTACACCGTGCACCGCCTGCCACCCGGCGCGCCGTTGCCGCCGGAGCTGCTCAGGCAGCCGTTCTACGCGCTGCTCAGGTCCGCCGACGAGCTTTCCGTGTGCTGCTCCAGCAGCTTCGCGCTGGACAGCGAGCAGCAGGAGTCCGGCTGGGCCGGCCTGGCCGTGGCGGGGCCGCTGGACTTCACCCTCACCGGCATCGTCTCGAGCCTCACCGCGCCGCTGGCGGAAGCCGGCATCCCAGTGTTCGTGATCTCGAGCTTCGACACCGACTACCTGCTGGTGAAGCTGGACGTGCTGGCACGCGCCGAATCGGTGCTCAGCGCGGCCGGGTTCACCGTGCTGACAAACCCAGGCCCGTCATGAACCAGATCACCATCGCCGTGGCGGCGATTGCAGACTACCGGGAAATCCTGCTGCTGAACGAAGCGGCCATTCCCGCCGTGAACAGCATTCGCGAAGACAAGCTGGCGCGACTGCACGGGCAGAGCGCCTACCTCGGCGTGGCCCGCGACGCGGCAGGAGAGATGGCCGGCTTTCTTCTGGCGTTGCCGGAGACCGCCGACTACGAGAGCATCAACTTCGGCTTCTTCAAGCGCAACTACCCGCGCTTCGTCTACATCGACCGGATCGTGGTCAGCGCCAGCCACCGCCGCGCCGGGGTCGGCGCGGCCCTGTACGAGGATCTGGCCAGACACCTGCCCGGCGACTGCCCCATGCTCACCTGCGAGGTCAACGTGCGCCCGCCGAACCCGGCGTCCATAGCCTTCCATCAGCGCCTGGGCTTCAACCCGGTCGGCGAGCAGGACACCGAAGGCGGCAGCAAACGCGTCTGCATGATGGCGAAGCCGTTGGCCAGCGCACCCAGCCGCTGAGCTGCCGCCGATCGCGGTTCGTCCCGGGCCCGGAAAGCCCGCAGCCAGCCGCCCTCAGCGCGACGACGCCTCGGGCACCACAGGCGTCGTCAGCGACGCCGCTCGTTGGCTTCGTTCACCCGCAGGGCGCGCCCGCCCATGTCCTTGCCGTTCATTTCCGCAATGGCCTTGGAGGCGCCGGCGTCGTCCATCTCGACGAAACCGAAGCCCCTGGATCGACCGGTATCCCGATCCGTGATCACCCGGGCCGAGAGCACCTGGCCCATATCGGCAAATGCCGCCTCGAGCTCGCTGTCGGTCACGCTCCAGGGCAGGTTGCCCACGTACAATTTCTTCATCGCAATCGCTCAAACAGTTCCGTACGCAGCACCGCGGCCACTCAAACGGCGTACAATGATTTCCACGTCGAACCCGCAGGTTCTCTCGTCAGGCTTGATACCGACTCGCACACGAGCAGAATCTCGGAAGGCAATCGGGGCGCGGTTGTGACAGCCCGAGTATAGGATCAAGCCGACCCGCAGGGGAAGCCGCAGGGGGGCCGCCGGTCGACGCGCTGCGCCGGGCGACCTGGACCCTGCCAACGCGAGCCAGACCGACCCTCGGTGTCAGCGCGATCCTTAACCGAAGTCCGCCGATGAGGAGCAACCCGAACCATGTTCGAAGCCGCCGCCGTCCGGGTCCGCTGCCCGTGAGCCGCCAGCCGTTTCATCTCGCGATCAAGGTACGCGACATCGCGGAGTCGAGGGCTTTCTACGGCGACCTGCTGGGCTGTCCGGAGGGCCGCAGCGCCGAAACCTGGGTGGACTTCGATCTCTACGGCCATCAGCTCGTCTGCCACCGCGCGCCGGACGCCGGCGGTGACGTTCACCACAACCCGGTGGACGGTGACCAGGTGCCGGTACCGCATTTCGGCGTCGTTCTGGAGATGCCGGACTGGGAGGCCCTGGCCGAACGGCTGCGTCGTGCCCACGTTACCTTCGTGATCGAGCCCCACGTGCGCTTCCGCGGCCAGCCCGGAGAGCAGGCGACCCTGTTCCTCCTCGACCCCAGCGGCAACGCGCTGGAATTCAAATCCTTCGCGGACATCGACGGTCAGCTGTTCGCGCGCTGACCACGACCGGCCAGCGCCAGCGCGACCTCCACCCAACGGCGCGCCAGCCGCCGACTCCAACTCCCGAGACCCATCAGCAGCACCGTGCCAACCGCGACCCCGGCCATGTCCACGAGCAGGTCCTTGAGCTCCGCGCTGCGCTCGGGCGCCACGCTCTGCGCCAGCTCGAGGAACAGCCCGTAGCCCAGCATCCAGACGACGACGGCCCGTAGCCGCAGCGTCCCGTGGGCAAGACCCAGCGCGAACGTCAGGTAGGTGAAAGCCAGTCCGTGCAGCAGCACGTCGCTGACCCGGAATACCGACTCCGGCGGGCTCGGCGTCAGCGCCAGCCAGGTGCACACCAGCAGCGGAACCCAGAAGCCGAGACGCAGCATCAGCCCCGTCGCGCCATCCACCGTCGGGCCCCTCGCGGCGCCCGGGTCAGCCCCGGGCTGACTGCTCATGCACGAAGTCCACCAGGAACTTCACGTTGTCCACCGGGGTCTCCGGGACGATGCCGTGACCGAGGTTGAAGATGTGGCCCGGACGCCCTGCCGCCTGCGCGAGCACCTCACGGGATTCCCGCGCTACGGTGGCCTGATCCGCGCACAGCACGATCGGATCGAGATTGCCCTGCACCGCGGTCACGCCGACCGCGTCCCAGGTGGCGCCCAGCGGCACCCGCCAGTCGAGGGCCAGCACGTCCGGGCCAGCGCTCATGGTATCGGCCAGCAGATGCCCGTTGCCGGTGCCGAAGTAGATGATCGGCACGCGCCCGCGCACGTTGTCGATCAGCTGCTTGAGGTGACTCAGCACGTAGCGGCGGAAGTCGGCCACGGACAGGCACCCGACCCAGGTGTCGAACAGCTGGACCGCTTCCGCCCCGCTGTCGATCTGCAGCGTCAGGTAACTGGAGACCTGATTCACCAGCTTGGACATGAGCCGCTCCCAGTCCTCCGGAGCCTCGTACATCAGCTTCTTCACCTGAATGTAGTTGCGCGACCCCATGCCCTCGATGGCATAGGACGCGAGGGTGAACGGCGCGCCGGCGAATCCGATCAGCGCGACCTCCGGGGGCAACCCGTCGAGGATGTTGCGCACGGTATCCGCAATGTACGGGGTTGCCTCCTCCGCCGGCGCCACCCGCAGACTCTCCACGTCACGGGCCGAGCGTATCGGGTTGGCGAACACCGGTCCCACCCCTGGCCGGTAGTCCAGCTCCAGGCCCATGGGCTCCATGATAGGCAGCAGGTCGGCAAACATGATCGCGGCATCGACGCCGAGAATGCGCTGGGCATCCAGCGTCGCCCGGGCGGCGAGCTCGGGGTTCTTGAAGAACTCGAGGCTCGGCGTCTCTCCCTTCACCTGGTGGTATTCCGGCATGTAACGGCCGGCCTGTCGGTTCAGCCAGATCGGCGTGTACGGCGTGGGCTCACCGCGGCAAGCCCGGAGAAACACCTTGTCCATGGAGGATTCCGGTCACCGGTTAGAGGGCGCCGGCACGATAGCAGACGGAGACGTCCGGTCAACTCGTCAGCCCGCTCGAGCCGCTCTGCGGTCCACCTGACTCCGGGGCCAGCGCGCAGACGTGGGCCGGCTGCTCGCCGAGCCCCTTGACGGTCAGCCGCTGGGGGGCGCCGAGACGCGGATCCGGCGCCAGCAGCGCCGCGGTCGCCGCGTCGAGAAGCGCGTCATCGGCCGCTGCCCGGGCCTGCAGCCGACTGGCCAGATTTACCGGCGTGCCGAGCAGGGTGAAATCGAGCCGCTCCGCGGCGCCACGATCGCCGAGGGTACAGTAGCCGCTGGCTATCCCGGCGCGGATCGCCAGCCGGACCGGCTCGCCGCGGCGCTGCCAGCGTGCCGCGAGACGCGCGAGCTGCGGCGGGACATCGCGGCAGAACGCCAGCGCGGCGGCGGCGCCGGCCCGCCGATCCAGCTCCCCGCCGAGCCCGAAGGCCACCAGCACGCCGTCGCCCAGGACTTTAGATACCTCGCCCCGGCGCGCCTCGGCGGCACGGATCAATACACCCAGATAATCATCCAGCAGGCCGGCCAGCGGTTCCGCCTCGAGACGCCCGGCAAGCTCCGTGAAACCCACCAGGTCGACGAACGCCACGGTCAGCCAGCAACGCTCCCAGCGGCAGGCCGCCTCCGGCGCGCGGGCCAGGCGGTGGCGCAGGCTCGGCGGCAGGTAGCGCTGCATGCGCCCGTTGAGCCGCTCCAGGGCCGCCGACCGGGCCGCCAGCGCCAGCCGCTGACCCTCGAGACGCCGGGCCTGGTCGAAGGCAAGGTGCGCGAGCGCCAAAGTGAAGCCGACCAGCAGCCCCAGCGCCAGGGCGTCGGCCGCCGGCGCGGAGCGTGCGCTGAGGACCGGCGCGAGCAGCAGGCCGGAGGCTGCGCCCGCGCCGAGCGCCAGCGCGGCCGGGACCAGCAGGCGCCACCCCGCCAGCGCCGCCGCACCCGCCAGCAGGCAGGCAGCCGCGGTGACGGCGAGCGCCACCGGCACCGATGCCCAGGCCAGGACCAGAGCCACCAGCGCGCACTCGAGGGCGTAGAGCCGGCCGTCCACCCCGGCGGCAGCCGGCCAGCGGCCGCGCAGGCGATCGGCCAGCAGCGGCCAGAGGCAGCAGAAGCCGATCGCCGCGCCCAGCTGCCAGGCATTTCGGCCACCACCGCCGGCCAGCGGCAGGGTGGTCGCAGCCACCCAGAAACCGGCATAGCGGAACGGTCGTGTTCGTGGGAAGAAGCGTCGGGCCCGCATCGGGCCAGCATGCGCCGCCCCCGCGGCCGGGGCGAACGCCGCAGCCCACCGCCCGGGTCAGCGGGCGCCGGGCGCGGGTGGCATCAGATGTCCCGGCCCAGGGTGGGATCCTGATCCGCGTCGTAGTCGACGCCATCGATGCCGAAGCCGAATATCCTGAGGAAATCCGCGCGAAAGCCGGGCAGATCCGCGAGCTGGTCCAGGTTCTCCGTGGTCACCAGCGGCCAGCGCCGGCGCACCTCGCTCTGCACCGGCTCGGACAGCTCCACGCCGTCGACCCGGATCCGGCCCTCGTCGTCCAGGTTCATACCACCGCCCGAGTCGCTGCCGCTCAGCTGATCGGCGAACAGCCGGTAGATGTGGCTGATGGTGTCCTCGTGATTGCCCTGTTCCTTCATCACCCGGAACAGCAGCGAGGCGTACAGCGGCACCACGGGGATGGCGGCGCTGGCCTGGCTGACGATGGCCTTCAGGGTCGCGACCCTGGCATCGCCGCGCTCGCCGAGGCGCTCGCGGATTGCGCGGGCGGCGCGATCCAGGTCTTCCTTGGCCTTGCCGAGCGTGCCCTTCCAGTAGATCGGCCAGGTCAGCTCGCTGCCGATGTAGGTGAACGCCAGGGTGCGGAAGCCGGGCGCGAGAACCCCGGCGTCCGCCAGCGCGTCGATCCACAGCTCCCAGTCCTCACCCCCCATCACCGCCACGGTGTTGCGGGTCTCTTCCGCCGTCGCGGGCTCGAGATCCACCTCGTGGACCTCACCGCGATCCACGTTCAGCGTCTTGATGTGCACAGGGTCGCCCAGAGGCTTGATGACGGAGCGGTGCAGCTCGCCGGTCTTCGGATGCTGACGCACCGGCGAGGCCAGGCTGTAGATCACCAGATCCACCGTGCCCAGGTCCGCCTCGATGGTCTCCACCACCTGCGCCTTCATGGCATCGGAGAAAGCGTCACCGTCCAGGGTCTTTGCGTAAAGACCCGCCTCGGCGGCCGCGGCCTCGAAGGCGATGTTGTTGTACCAGCCGGCGGTGGCGGTGCGGGTTGCCGAGGGTGGCTTCTCGAACGACACCCCCAGGGTGCCCGCACCCGCGCCGAACCCGGCGACGATACGCGACGCCAGACCGTAGCCGCCGGATGCGCCCAGCACCAGCACGCGCTTCGCGCCGGCATCCAGCGACCCGCGCCCGCGGACGTAGTCGATCTGCTCACGGACGTGGGCCGCGCAGCCGGCAGGGTGGGCCGTGGTGCAGATGAATCCACGGATTCGGGGCTTCACGATCATGGAGCTGCGCGCCTTGCCGATGACTCCGGCATGATACCGGCAGCCACCGCCCAGCGCATGGCGGCGGCCACGTCCACGACCCACGGACCGTCGCGGCGGATGGTCAGGGACAGGGTAGCGCCGGCGGGAATCTTGTGATCGCGATCGCCGTCCAGCGCGAGCACGCCTTCGCCCTCGAACCCGACCACTTCACCGAGCGCCACCGGCGTCGCAGACGCGACGCTTACCTCGCGAAACCAGCCCGGCGAGAGCGGCGCCTGAAACCGTCGCCCGGGACCCATCTGCACCAGCAGGCCCCGTTCCGCCGCCGCGTCCACCGGGTGCAGCAGGCCGCCGATGGGCGACATGCCGATGGCATCGGGCTCCGCTCGGGTCAGCAGCAGCCGATCGATGCGGTCGGCATCGAACGGCAGCAGGTTGCCGACGTGATCGCGACGTAGCAGCACGGCGTCGATGAGGCCGAGGTCGGACACCGCCAGGCCGTAGCGGCCGATGCCGCTGACGTGGATGACCTTGCAACGCGCCTCCACCCCGGCTGTCGCGGGTGCCGGACGCAGCGCGCCGGCGGCCGACAGCGCGGCAGCCATGCCGGCGACCGTCGGCTCGGTCAAAACCGGAAACACGTTGTTGGTGCCCGTGGACAGCGGGATCAGGCGAACCCGCCCGGCTTCGCTGCCCAACGCCCGCACCAGCGCCCGGTTGGTGCCGTCTCCGCCCAGTGACACCACCGTGTCGCAACCGGCATCGAGGAATGCCCGCAGCGCCAGCTCGGTATCCTCCGCCGAGTTGCGGATCCGCGGCGCCAGCACGTGCACGCGGGCGTCCAGCGCCATGTGCTCCAGCGCCGCGGTCGCGATCCGGAACGGCTCCCGGGTGACGTACACGTCCGTGGCGCCGCAGGCCGCCGCGCCGGCGGCAACCCTCGCGACGATGTCGCGCTTGGCCTCGTGGGTCATGTTGCTGGCACGGGCTGCCAGCCGGCGGACGTCGCGGCCGGACATCGGGTTGACGCAGATCGCCACCTTCACCTCGGATCGATCCGTCGGCGGCGGCCGCCTTTGCTGAGGGCCCACTCAGGGCGCGCCGTTGAGCACGAACCGTTGCAGAAACAGCACCGTGGCGGCCGCCTGATAGTCGCTGTTGACCTTCTTGCGGAAGCCGTGACCTTCGTCCAGCGCCAGCACGTACCACACCGGCACCCCGCGCCCGGCGAGGGCAGCGTAGATCTGCGCGCTCTCTCCCGCCGGCACCCGCGGATCGTTGGCGCCCTGACTGATCAGCAGCGGCCGGCTGATTCGCTCGACGTTGTTCAGCGGCGAGATGCGTTCCAGGAACGCCCGCATATCGGGATCGCGCTCGTCGCCATACTCCGCCCGGCGCAGATCACGGCGGTAGTCCTCCGTGTTGGTGAGGAAGGTCACGAAGTTGCTGATACCCACCCGCTCGATACCCGCGGCGAGACGATCCGAGTAGTTCACCAGCGACGCCAGCACCATGTAGCCGCCATAGGAGCCGCCGCTCACCGCGACCCGCTCGGCATCCAGATCGGGCTGCGTGGCGATCCAGTCGAGGAGGGCGCCGATGTCACGGACCGAGTCTTCCCGCAGCATGCCGTTGTCGAGCTTGAGATAGCTCTTGCCGTAGCCGGCTGAGCCGCGGACGTTGGGCACCACGACGGCCATACCGAGCTCGCGCGCGTAGTACTGCAGCGCCGGGGAGAAGTAGGGCCGGTACTGCGCCTCCGGCCCGCCGTGGATGGTCAGGTACACCGGATGCGGCCCCGGTCCTCGCGGACGGTATACGAAGGCCGGAATGTGCCGGCGCGGGCCGGACGGATCCGCCGGGTCGACGCTGTCGAAGGTCGGGTAGGCCACCAGCTCCGGCTCGATGAAGGCCTCGGGGTCCAGCCCGCCGACCTCGCTGCGGGTCCAGCGGGTCAGCGCGCGCCGGTCCAGATCCACGGAGTAGGCATCCGTGGGCGCCGTCGGCAACGACAAGGAGAAGCCCAGCCGGTCTCCGTCGGCGTGGAACATCAGCTCGGAGATGATGCCCCGGGGGATCGGCGGCAGCGCCACCCGGGCACCGTCGGGCAGCCGCCACACGTACAGGTGCGAGTACCCGTCCTCGTTCACCGTGAACGCCAGGTGGTTGCCGTCCGAGGCCAGCGCAAACGCTTCCACGTCCCAGGCGATGTCGCCGGTGAGCACGCTGATCTCGCCGCTGGCGAGATCGAGCCGGTGCAGGCGCAGGAACTCCGCCCCGAGGTCGGAGCTGAAGAACACGCTGCGGCCATCGCCCGCGTACCCGGCCTGCCTGATGGCGACGCGGAGCGCCGGATCGAGCAGCGGCTCGAGGGAGCCGTCCCGGAGGGAGAGCTCGTAGAGATAGGATTCGTTGATGGATACGTAGCGGGAGACCAGCAGCCGGTCCCCGTCCGGCGCGAAGTCCTCCACCACCCAGCCCACCCCGTCGGCCTCCAGGGCCACCCGGGTCTCACCGTCCAGGCTCTGCACATGGATGTCCCAGTCGCGGCCGTTGCGCTCGGTGGTCGTGTAGGCCAGCCGGTCGCCGGCGTCGGACCACACCGCCTCGACGTAGCGGGAACGGCCGTCGGTGAGCATCCGGAACTCGCCGGAGCCGAGATCGTGGAAGAACAGCTGGAAGAACTCTGAGCCGCCCACGTCACGCAGGTAGACGAAACCCTGCGGCTGCGGGACCGCCGGGACCACGGCCTGGGCAACCGGCTCGTCGAAGAACGTCAGCTGCCGTCGGGCACCCATCGGCACCGCCACCTGATGCACCTGTTCGGTTTCCCCGAATCGGGTGCGTATCAGCACCCCGTCGCCGACCCAGCCGGCGAACTCCGCGTCCCGGGTGTTGCGGTACTGCTGCATCTGGGCGGTAAGCGCTTCCGGGATCCCGGGCACGCCGCGCACCGCCAGGTTGCCGATCCGCCGCACCGGGTCGTCGGCACCGGCAGGCCCGATCTCCGCGCTGGTGCAGCCGAGCAGCAGCGCGGCCACAGCTGCTCCTGCCAGCGCCCGCCAGCGGCGGCCCGTTCCGTCGATCATCTGGTTACCTCGTCGCGGTAGACTAGTGTCCCACACGCGACCCCGGGGCGGCACATGGGAATGGCGAGCGCGGCGCTGACGGTGACGGTGATGCCGACGGCGCGACCGTGACCACCACCGGGCCCTGCGAGCACCTGCGCCGTGGCCCCTGGCCGCTGCACGCCGACTTGGTTCTGGACGAACACCTGGGCATCACCGACGCGCTGATGTCCTGTCGCGACTGTGGTCGCGCCTATCTGGTGGAAATGCTCGACTGGCGAGGCAGCGAACGAGTCATGCGCATCGCGGTGCTGGAGCCGACCCAGGCCGCCGGAGTGATCCGGGATATCACCCGGGGCAGCTGCGACCCCGATCGCGCCAGCGCCGAGATGGAGCACGCCCGCAGCCGCGCCGAGCGACTGCCGTGGCTGCTGCGCCTGGACACCGCGGGTCCGAGCCTGCTCGGCGTCGCGCCGGTGCCCCGGGACCGCCGCGTGCCCGGCGCTTCCTGGCGGTCGTTGCCGTGTGACGGCAGCTGGGTCGACTACGCGCGCCTGCACTCGCGCGAGCGCCCGCACTAACGCCCCCGCTCGGCCACCCGTTCGAAGACGGAGATGGAAAAGGCGTAGGCGTGGCGCTGGTCGGCCGGGAACGATTCGCGACTGACCCGCCGCCAGCGCGACCAGTCGAGCTCCGGGAACCAGGTGTCGCCTTCGATCTCGGCATCGATCTCGGTGACGTAGAGCCGGTCCGCCACCGCCAGCGCTGCTGCGTACAGCCCGGCGCCACCGATGATGAAGGCCTCCTCCACGCCGTCTTCCTCGCAGCGGTCGCGGGCGAGCGCCAGCGCCTCGCTGAGGTCAGCGGCAATCAGCGCGCCGGGTGCGGCGTAACCCGGGGTCCGCGTGACGACGATGTTGGTCCGCTTCGGCAGCGGCTGCCGGTCCATGGATTCGAAGGTGCGCCGCCCCATGACCACCGGATGGCCCCGGGTGGTGGTCATGAAGTGCTTCATGTCCAGGGGCAGCCGCCAGGGCAGGCCGTTGTCCCGGCCGATGACCCGGTTTCTGGTCATGGCCCAGATCAGGGCGACCTTCATCGTGTCGGGCAACGGGCAACGGCCGGGTTCGACACGCTCAGACCGCGATGGGCGCCTTGATCCCGGCGTGGCTGCGGTAGCCGGTGAGGGTGAAATCCTCATAGCGGAAGCCGAAGATGTCCTTCACGGCCGGGTTCAGCGACATGGTAGGCAGCGGCATCGGCATTCGCGCCAGCTGGCGGTCGGCCTGCTCCAGATGATTGGCGTACAGGTGGGCGTCTCCGAAGGTGTGGACGAAGTCGCCGGGTTCCAGCTCGCACACCTGGGCCATCATCAGGGTAAGCAGGGCATAGGAGGCAATGTTGAACGGCACGCCGAGGAACACGTCGGCGCTGCGCTGATAGAGCTGACAGGACAGCCGCCCGCCGGCCACGTAAAACTGGAACAGGGTGTGGCACGGTGGCAGGGCCATGCGATCCACCTCGGCCACATTCCAGGCGCTGACGATGAGCCGACGGGAATCCGGGTTGGTCCGGATGTCGTGGGTGACCCGAGCGATCTGATCGATGGTGCTGCCGTCCGGCGCGGGCCAGGATCGCCACTGAGAGCCGTACACGGGACCGAGCTCGCCATGCTCGTCCGCCCACTCGTCCCAGATGTGGACGTCGTGATCCTGCAGGTAGCGAACGTTGGTGCTGCCCTGCAGGAACCACAGCAGCTCGTGGATGATGCCCTTGACGAACATCTTCTTGGTGGTGACCAGGGGAAACCCGTCACGCAGATCGAAGCGCAGCTGATGACCGAACACGCTGTAGGTGCCGGTGCCGGTGCGGTCGTCCTTGTGGGTGCCGTGTTCGCGCACGTGGCGCAGCAGTTCCAGGTATTGCTTCATATGGCAGAGGTTGGTGTGTTCGCTCGGATCCCGCCGCTCACTTCACGCTGCGCCCGCCCGGCGGCCGCGCAGAAGCAGCAGGATACCAATGATGATCATGGGGAGCGACAGGATCTGACCCATGGTCATCCAGTCCAGAGCGACGAAGCCGAGATGCGCATCCGGCGTCCGGTAGAATTCCGTGACAAATCGCAGCACGCCGTATCCCGCCAGGAAGACACCGGAAACCGCGCCGACCGGTCGCGCCCGGGAGGAAAACCACCAGACCACCGCGAACAGCACCAGCCCCTCGGCGAAGGCCTGATACAGGGGCGACGGGTGGCGTGCAAAGCCCTCCCACTCCCCCACGCACAGCGGGTTGATCTGGCGGATGGCTTCCGCCGAGCACGGATAGACCAGCCCGAACACCGAGTCCGTCATGCGCCCCGGCAGCTCGGTGTTGGCGAAATTTCCCAGCCGGCCGAGCCCGAGCCCCAGGGGCACCAGGGGCGCGACGAAGTCGCCGACCTGGAGGAAGGAGCGACCGGTGCGACGGCCGAACCACCAGATCCCCAGCACGCCCCCGATCAGGCCGCCGTGGAAGGACATGCCGCCTTCCCAGATGCGCAGCAGGAACGTCGGATCCCGCAGCAGCTGCTCGAAGCCGTAGAACAGCGTGTAGCCGATCCGCCCGCCGAGCACGGCGCCCACCGCGCCGTAGAACACGACGTCGGATACCTCCTGGCGACTCCAGCCGCTGGCGCCGCTGGCGCGCCGGGTGCCCAGCCACCAGCACAACGCGAATGCCGCCAGGTAGGCCAGCCCGTACCAGCGTACCGACAGCGGCCCCAGCGCGACGATGACCGGATCGATGTCGGGGTAATGGGGATGCTGCAACGGCCTCAAACTCCTCTGGTAGACTCGCCGGCACACGTTCATTCGCGCCTTCGCGCGACCATCCGATCGGCCGGCAGTAGCCATGCCGGCGCAGGAGCCGACGCGACGTCCTATGTGCCTGGTACTGTTCGCCTACGATCCGGATTCGGATCATCCACTGGTGGTGGCCGCAAACCGGGACGAATTCTACGCGCGCCCGGCCAGGAGCGCACACTTCTGGGAGGACGCGCCGCAGGTGCTTGCCGGTCGGGATCTCTCCGCCGGCGGCACCTGGCTCGGGGTGAGCCGGCGCGGTCGCTTCGCCACGGTGACGAACTTCGCCGAGGAGGGTCCGTCCGAGGCGCCCCTCTCCCGGGGCAGGCTGCCGGAGACCTTTCTCGTCAGCGACGACGCTGCCCACCACTTCGCCCATCACCTGCACGCCGCCAGCTACCGCGGCTTCAACCTGCTGATGTGGGACGGCGCCGCGCTGGTCTACACCTCCAATCGCGGCCACAGCCAGGATCTGGAGCCCGGCGTGTACGGCCTCGCCAACGCCGAGCTCGGCGCCGACTGGCCGAAGGTCCGGCGCGGGAGGGCCGCGCTGGCCGAGCTCGTCCGGGGCAACCCGGACCCCGACGCGCTGATCGAGCTGCTCGGCGACCGTCAGGTGCCGCCGGACGATGAGCTGCCGCGACGCGGCCGGCCGCTCGAGCTCGAACGCCGGGTCGGGTCGTGCTTCATCGTCGGCGACGACTACGGCACCCGGGCCAGCACCGGCGTGGTGTTCCGCCGGCGTCCGGGCTCGGACGGCCTCGCGGTCCGTTTCGCCGAGCAGGCCTACGGACCCGGCGGGGTGGCGGAGTCGCGGGTGCGCTTCGAGTTCGATCTGCTGCGGAACGAGGGCTGAAGCAGGACATCGACCGGGAACATCGATCGAGGAAACAGGGAGAGCAGCCATGGAGCTGAGTCTGCGCGGGCGTACCGCGGTGATCACCGGCGGCAGTCTGGGTCTCGGCCGGGCCACGGCCGAAGCGTTCTACCGGGCCGGCGCCCGGGTGGCCATCCTGGCCCGCCGCGAAGGTCCGCTCACCGAGGCGGTGCGCGAGATCGGCGCCGGCAGCGCGCCCGGGCAGGCCGCGATCGCGGGATATCCCTGCGATGTCACCGATGCCGCCGCCGTCGCCGCGTGCCACGACAGGATCGTCGCCGAGCTCGGCGCCGTCGACGTGCTGGTCAACAACGCCGGACAGTCCGCGGCCCAGCCGTTCGAGGAGATCACCGATGCGGCCTGGCAGGCGGACCTGGAGCTGAAGCTGTTCGCCGCCATCCGGCTGACCCGGGCCGTGTGGCCGCACATGAAAGCCCAGCGCTGGGGGCGGGTGATCAACCTGCTGAACGTCTACGCGAAGACGCCGGACGCCAACACCGCGCCCACGTCGGTGAGTCGCGCCGCCGGCATGGCGCTCACCAAGGTGCTGGCCGGCGAGGGCGCGCCGCACAACGTGCTGGTGAACGCCATGCTCATCGGCTTCATCAAGAGCGACCAGATCCGCCGACGCTACGACGCCTCGGATGGCACCGTCAGCTTCGACGAGTTCGTCGCCCGGGCCGGCGCCCGATTGCCGATGGGGCGGATGGGGGAAGCAGAGGAAGCCGCCAACCTGGCTCTGTTCCTGGCCTCGGACGTGAGCTCCTACGTCACCGGCTGCGCGATCAACATGGATGGCGGGCTCAGCCGGGTGGTCTGACCCTCCGGCCACGGTCAGTCGTGGTAGCTGGGGACCACGCGCCCGAGCCCGGCCCTGACCAGCTGGGCGCGCATATAGGACATCACCTCGCGGGCCGTGGTCATGCGCAGCACGCGCACCAGCATCCGGCGGGCGTCGCTGCGTTTGATGTTGCGCATCACCCACTTCACCTTCGGCAGGTTGGTGGCGTTCATCGACAGCACGTCATAGCCCATGGCCATGAGCAGCACGGCGCCGATGGGCGAACCCGCAAGCTCGCCGCAGATGCCGATCGGCGTGGCTTCGCGGTGCGCGGCCCGGGCCACCTCCCGCAGCGCGGTCAGCACCGCGGGGTGGATCTCCTGATAGAGATCCGCCACCCGGGGGTTGTTCCGGTCGACGGCTAGCATGTACTGGGTGAGATCGTTGGATCCCACGTTCAGGAAGTCCACGCGGCGCGCCAGCTCCCGGGCCTGGTACACGGCGGCCGGCACCTCGACCATCACCCCGACCATGGGCTGCTTGACCTGCACCCCTTCCTCGAGGACCTCGATGTAGGCCCGATGAATGAGCGCCTTGGCTTCCTCGACCTCGGAGATGCTGGAGATCATCGGCAGCATGATCCGCAGATCGCCACGCAGACCGGCATTGGCCTTGATCATGGCCCGGGCCTGCACCATGAAGATCTCCGGATGGTCGAGGGTGACGCGGATGCCACGCCAGCCCAGGAACGGGTTCTCCTCGATGATCGGGAAGTAGCTGAGCGCCTTGTCGCCGCCGATGTCGAGGGTGCGCATCGTCACCGGACGGGGCTCGAAGGCCTCCATGTGCTCTCGATACAGGGCCCGCTGCTCCTCCTCGGTGGGGAACCGGTCCTTGGTCATGAACGGCACCTCGGTGCGGAACAGACCGATGCCCTCGGCGCCGCGGTCCAGCGACCGTGAGATGTCGCCGGTGAGGCCGATGTTGACCCACAGCAATACCCGCCAACCGTCCAGGGTGATCGAGGGGAGTTCCTTGAGATCCTCCAGCTCGACGGCGAACTCGCGTTCCTCGGCGATCAGCCCCTGGTAGCTGTCCACGAGCTGCGCGGAGGGGTTCAGGAACACCTCGCCGTAGAAGCCGTCGACGATCATCGACTGGCCGTCCAGATCGGCGATCGACAGGTCCACGGCGCCCATCACCGCCGGGATGTCCAGCGCCCGGGCGAGGATGGCCACGTGGGAGGTTCCGGAGCCGCGCACCGAGACGATGCCTTTGAGGTACTCGGGCGGGATGTTCGCCAGCATGCTGGGCGTCACCTCGTGGCCCACCAGCACGGTGTTCTTCGGAAACTGGGTCTTGCGGGAGCGGATGTCCTGCAGGTAGGCGAGCACCCGCAGACCGAGGTCCTTGACGTCGGCGCCGCGCTCCCGCAGGTAGGGGTCTTCCATCTCCTCGAAGCGCCGCACGTGCTCGCGGATCACCTGCTTCAGCGCGCCCTGCGCCCATATCCCCCGCTGCACGCGCTCGCGCATGTCGCCGGCCAGGGCGTTGTCGTCGAGCATGTGCAGGTAAGCGTCGAACAGCGCCAGCTCCTCCCGGGGCAGGCTCTGGGAGAACTCCGCGCTGATCCGGCGGATGTCGTCACGAACCGCATTGATGGCGCGATCCAGCACGATCAGCTCGGTGGTGACGTCTTCTGCCTGCTTCTCCGGCACCCCCTCCAGGCTCGCCGGCGGCTGCACCACCACCGCGGTGGCGATGGCAACCCCCGGCGAGCCCGCAATGCCGCGGAACATGAGGTCGGCCGCCACCGACACCCGGCCGCTCTCCACGTCGAAGATTTTCTTGATGTCGCCGGTGGCTTCGGCATGGGCCATCACCGTGGCGAGCTGGGCCGACAGGGTGACCAGGAACGCCTCTTCGCTCTCGTCGAAGCGCCGCTTCTCGCGCTGCTGCACCACCAGCACGCCGAGCACCTGACGATGGTGGATGACGGGCACGCCGAGAAACGCGTTGAACGGTTCTTCGCCGATCTCCTTCACGAACTGAAAACGCGGATGCTCGGTGGCGTCCTCCAGGTTGATGGGCTCGGCACGTTCGGCGACCAGAGTGGTGAGCCCCTGGCCGACCTTGAGCGAGAGCTTGCCAACGGCGCTCTGGTTGAGCCCTTCGGTGGCCACGAACAGATAGCGGTCACCCTCCGGGCTCAGCAGGTAAACCGAGCACACCTCCGTGCCGAGCGCCTGGCGCACGTCGCGCACGATGATCTGCAGCGCATCCTGAAAGGAACCTGCGGCGGCGACATCCTGAACGATGCGCCGGAGCGTCGTCAGCATTCAGGCGCTCCGGGAGATCGCCCGCAACCCGGACGGTAGGGCAGATGGGGCGCCAGCTCCTTCAGGGCCCGCCGATAAACCTCGCGCTTGAAGTCCACCACTTGGCATACCGGGTACCAGTAGCTCACCCAGCGCCAGTGATCGAACTCCGGCTTGCTGGTCACGTCAACCTGAACGCGCCGATCGTCCGCCAGCATGCGCAGCAGGAACCATTTCTGCTTCTGCCCCTTGAAGCCGGGGCTCGAGTTGTAGCGCCGCATCCGCCGGGGCAGCCGGTAGTGCAGCCAGCCGCGGGTGCGGGCGAGGATCTGCACGCTGTCCGCCGTCAGCCCCACTTCCTCGTGCAGCTCGCGGAACAGCGCTTCTTCCAGGGATTCGTCCTCGTTGATGCCGCCCTGGGGAAACTGCCAGGCGTCGCGCCCGCCCACGCGCCGCGCCCAGAGCACCTGGCCCAGGTCGTTGGAGAGGACGATCCCGACGTTCGGTCGGTAACCGTCTGCATCAACCACTGTGCTTTCGTCCAAGGATGTTAATGGCTCGATTGAACCCCAACTGCAGCAAAAATACCAACGAGTGCCACTGCTCTCCGGCGTTTCCGCCACGGTACCGACGCCCGGGCGTTCGGGACTGTTTTTCCTGGCCGCGGAAACCGTGCGACGATGGGCGTCCGGACAAAGAGGTTTCGATGAGCAACCGACTGGGCAGCGAGACCAGCCCCTACCTGCTGCAACACGCCGACAACCCGGTCGACTGGCAGCCCTGGGACGACGCCGCCATCGAGGACGCCCGGCGACGGCAGCGACCGATCCTGCTGTCCATCGGCTACTCGGCCTGCCACTGGTGCCACGTGATGGCGCACGAGTCCTTCGAAGATCCGGCGGTAGCCGCGGTGATGAACGCGCACTTCGTCTGCATCAAGGTGGACCGGGAGGAACGCCCGGACCTGGACAAGGTCTACCAGCTCGCCCATCAGCTGTTGACCC
Organism: Pseudomonadales bacterium; assembly: GCA_041608775.1. Lineage (GTDB taxonomy): Bacteria > Pseudomonadota > Gammaproteobacteria > Pseudomonadales > Azotimanducaceae > UBA7803. The sequence continues at coordinate 25,517 of JBFISC010000005.1, forward strand.
AGCAGCCCGGCGGCTGGCCGCTGACCATGTTCCTCGACCCGGACACCCTGGTGCCGTTCTTCGGCGGCACCTACTTCCCGAAGACGCCGCGCCACCAGCTGCCCGGATTCGCCGATCTGCTGCGCCGGATCGCCGACGTGTTCGCCACCCGGCGCGCCGAGCTCACCGCGCAGGGCGACAAGGTTGCCGACGTGCTGCAGAGCCTCAACACCGGGCCGGCGACGACCGGCACCGGGAGCCTGGCGCTGCTGCAGGCCGCGCGGACCTCGCTCGGCGACCAGTACGACAGCACCGACGGCGGCTTCGGCAGCGCGCCGAAGTTCCCGATGCCGAGCACCCTGGACCGGCTGCTGCGGGGCTGGGCGATGAGCCGCCGCGACGGCGAAGCCGACCGCGAGGCGCTGGACATGGTGATGACCACGCTCACCAAGATGGCGCGGGGCGGGATTCACGACCACCTCGGCGGCGGGTTCTGCCGCTACGCGACGGACAGCCGCTGGATGATCCCGCACTTCGAAAAGATGCTGTACGACAACGGCCAGCTCCTGCGCCTGTACGCCGAGGCGCTGGCGGTGGCCCCGGACCCGCTGTTCGAGCTCGCCGCGACCGGCATCGCCGACTGGCTGCTGCGCGAGATGCGCCATCCGGACGGCGGCTTCTACTCGGCGCTGGATGCAGACTCCGAAGGCGAGGAGGGCCGTTACTACCTGTGGCAGCGGGACAAGGTGCGCAAGCTGCTGGAGGAAGACGAGTACCTGGTGGTCGAGACCCTGTACGGTCTGGACAAGCCGGCCAACTTCGAGGGTCGCTGGATCCTGCACCGCTACGACGCCTGGCCGTCGGTGGCGGCGCGGCTGTCGCTGCCCCTCGCGCGCGCCGACGCGCTGCTGGACTCCGCCCGCCGCAAGCTCCTGGCGGCCCGGGCAGGGCGGGTCAGGCCGGGCCTGGACGACAAGGTACTCAGCGCCTGGAATGGGCTCGCCGTCAGCGGCCTCGCCACGGCGGCGGCCCGCCTCGATCGACCGGACTGGCTGGCCGCAGCCCAGAATTGCGTCGATTTTCTGCGCGAGCGGGCCGTGGTCGACGGGCGGCTGCACGCCACCTGGAAAGCCGGCCGGCCGCGTTTCCCCGGCTACCTGGACGACCACGCCTTTCTCCTGGATGCGCTGCTGGTGCTGCTGTCGGTCGCCTGGCGGGACCAGGACCTGGACTTTGCCATCGTTCTTGCGGATAGCCTGCTGGCGCGCTTTCAGGACGAGGAAGCGGGCGGATTCTTCTTTACCGCCGACGACCACGAGTCCCTGATCTACCGCCCGAAACCCACCATGGACGATGCGGTGCCTCCGGGGAACGGCGTTGCGGCCCTGGCGCTGCTGGATCTGGGCCATCTGCTGGCGGAGCCCCGGTACCTGGAAGCGGCCAACCGAACGATCGATTGGGCGCTGGGGATGATCGAACGGCTTCCCGCCGGCCACTGTACCCTGCTATCCGCGCTGGAGACGGCGGCCCGGCCGCAGGAACTGATCGTCATCCGCGGGCCCCGGGACGCCCTCGGCCCCTGGGCCGACCGGGCGCGCGCCGGCTACCATCCGTGGCGTCGCGTCTACGCCATTCCCTACGAGGCCAAGAGCCCGCCGCCTTACCTCCCCAGGTTAGTGAGCGCTGACTTCAGAACAAAGGCAGTGGCCTACCGCTGCGAGGGCAGCCGCTGCTCCCTGCCGATCGAGACTCTCGACGAGCTGGACGCGGCGCTCGAGGCCTCGGCCGGCCGCAGCTAGCCGGCCGCACCTAGCCGGCCGCACCTAGCCGGCCGCACCTAGCCGGCCGCTGGCCGCCACACCAGGTCCAGCTCCCGGGCGGCCTTCACATCGTCGAGCCGACGGACCGGCAGCGTGTAGGGTGCGGCCCGCACCATGTCCGGCTGCTCCTCCGCTTCCCGCTGGATCGCCACCAGCGCGTCGACGAAGGCATCCAGCTCGGCCTTGGTCTCGGTCTCGGTGGGCTCCACCAGAAAGCACTCGGGGATCAGCAGCGGAAAATAGGTCGTTGGGGAGTGAATGCCGTAGTCCAGCAGGCGCTTGGCGAAATCCATGGCGGTGACGTCCAGTCGCCTGGCCTGGTCCGCAAAGGTGACGATGAACTCGTGGGTCGCCCGACGTCCCGGGTAGGCGAGCTGGAAACCGGCTTTCTCGAGCCGTCGCGCAAGATAGTTGGCATTCAGCGTGGCGTACTGGCCGACCCTCGTCATGCCCTCCCGACCGAGCATCAACGCGTAGGCGAGCGCCCGCAGCAGAATCCCCGCGTTCCCCGCGAACGCCGACAGCCTGCCGATGGACTGGGGCAGCTCCCGCTCCGTGACCCAGCGGTACGCGTCGCCGTCCTTCTCTACGATCGGCGTGGGCAGAAACGGAAGTAACCGCTTACCAACGCCTACCGGTCCCGCACCCGGGCCGCCGCCGCCGTGGGGGGTGGCGAAGGTCTTGTGGAGATTCATGTGGAGCACGTCGAAGCCCATGTCGCCCGGCTTCACCTGACCGAGAATGGCGTTGAGATTGGCGCCGTCGTAGTAGAGCAGGCCGCCGGCATCGTGGACCACCCGGGCGATCTCCTCGACCCGGCGCTCGAACACGCCGCAGGTGGAAGGATTGGTCATCATCAGCCCGGCGGTCTGCGGGCCCACGGCGGCCTTCAGGGCTTCCAGGTCCACGTCGCCGCTGCGGTCCACGGGAACCTCGGCCACCCGGTAGCCGCACATCACGGCGGTGGCCGGATTGGTGCCGTGAGCGGCGCTCGGCACCAGAATCTCGGTGCGGGCGGTATCGCCCCGGGACTCGTGGTAGGCGCGGATCATCGCCACCCCGGCCAGCTCACCCTGGGCCCCGGCCATCGGGGTGAGCGAGACCCCCGGCATGCCGGTGGCGTCCTTGAGGATCTCCTGCAGCTCGTAGAGGCAGCCCATGAAACCCTGGCTGGAGCCCGCGGGCGCCAGCGGGTGACGGGCGAGGAAACCCGGCAGCATGGCTGCCGCATGGGCGCCCCGCGGGTTGTACTTCATGGTGCAGGAGCCGAGCGGGTAGAACTGGGTGTCGATGGCGAAGTTGCGCCGCGAGAGATTGGTGTAATGGCGCACCACCTGCAGCTCGGATACCTCCGGCAGCTCCGGCGGCTGCTCGCGCAGCACGGCCGCGGGCAGTCCTGCCAGGGCGTCGTCCGCCGTGGCCGCGGCGACCTGCTGGGCGCCGGCGCGGCGGCCCGCGCGGCCGAGCTCGAAGATGGTCAGAGGCTCACGCCGTGGCGTTGCGGTGTCGCTCATCGCTGCAGAACCTCCTCCAGCGCGGCGGCATAGCGGTCGATGTCGGCGTCGGTGCGCTTCTCGGTCGCACATACCAGCAGCGCGTCGTCGAAGCCGGGGTAGTACTCGCCCAGCGGCAGGCCGCCGAGGATGCCATGGGAAAGCAGGCCATCGGCCACCGCGGCGGCATGCCGCGGCAGGTTCAGCACCGCCTCGTGAAAGAACCCGTTCGACTCGAAGCGCTCGCGGACCCCGTCGATGGCGGTCAGCTTTGCCACCAGCCGGCGCGTGTTGGCGGCACTGGCCCGGGCCGCAGCGGCGATGCCCTGGCTGCCCAGCAGGCTCAGATGGATGGTGGCGGCGGTAACCAGCAGGCCCTGATTGGTGCAGATGTTCGAGGTCGCCTTGCCGCGGCGAATGTGCTGCTCCCGGGCCTGCAGGGTCAGGGCATAGCCGGCCCGGCCCTCGAGATCCACGGTGCGGCCGATGATTCGCCCGGGCATCTGCCGCACCAGCGCGCTGCGGCAGCAGATGTAGCCGAACGACGGCCCGCCGGAGGACATGGGAATACCGAACGGCTGGCCATCCCCGCAGGCTACATCGGCGCCGTCCGAACCCCACGCGCCCGGTGGCTTGAGCACGGCCAGCGACAGCGGGTTGGCAACGGCGATGAGCAGCGCGCCGCGCTCGTGAGCCCAGTCGGTGACGGCGTCGACGTCCTCGAGCATGCCGAAGAAGTTCGGCTGCTGCAGCACTACGGCCACCGCATCGGCGTGATCGGCGAGGGCCGAGCGATCCATCCGGCCATCGTCGCCCACCGGCACGGTGACCAACTCGACGCCCTGAGCTCCGACGATGCTTCGCGTCGCCGCGCGGTAATACGGGTGAACGGTCTCCGCCATCAGCACGGTCCGGCTCTTCGCTTTGCGGTTGGCCCGGACCGCCATCAGTACCGCCTCGGCAAGTCCGGAAGCACCGTCGTATACCGAGGCGTTGGACACGTCCAGACCCGTCAGGTTGGCCATCATGGTCTGGAACTCGTAGATCAGCTGGAGGGTTCCCTGGCTGGCCTCGGCCTGATATGGGGTGTAGGCGGTCATGAACTCGCCGCGGGTCGTGAGATCCCAGACCGCCGCCGGCACGTGATGGTCGTAGCAGCCGGCGCCAAGGAAACACAGTCCGGTGTCGTCCCGGGCAGCCCGCTCGGACAGCTCGCGCAGCATCGCCATCTCGCTGACCCCACGGGGCACGCGGTTGAGGACGCCGGCGCGCATGTCGGCCGGGATCTCATCGAACAGGTCCTCGATGGCGTCGACGCCGATTTCTCTCAGCATCGCTCTTTCTTCGTCCGCGGTATGCGGGATGAAGGGCATGAGTACGCTCCGTTTGCGTTGGTCTGGATGATCGCGGGACCGCGACCGGGCCGCGGGTCAGGCCGCCCAAGCCTGCCGAATCGCGGCATCGCGGCTCCCGGCGCTAGTGCTCTTCGGTGTCCAGCAGCTCGCCGTAGCCTTCCGCATCGAGCAGCTCGTCGAGGTCGGCGGGATCGTCCGGCTCGATCTTGAAGAACCAGCCGTCACCGTAGGGGTCCTCGTTGACGTTCTCCGGTGCGTCTTCCAGGGTGTCGTTGATCGCGACCACCGTGCCGGACACCGGCGCGTAGATGTCGGACGCCGCCTTCACCGACTCCACCACCCCGGCTTCTTCCTGAGCCGCCACCTGGGCGCCGACTTCGGGTTGCTCCACGAACACCACGTCGCCAAGGGCTTCCTGGGCGTGATCCGTGATGCCCACCGAAACCGTGCCATCCTCCTCGAGTCGCGCCCATTCGTGGGTGCGGGCGTATCTGAGCTCGGAGGGAATCTCACTCATGGGTCAACTCCGGAATGTGGGTCTGGCAACGCTCACCGATCGGCAGGCTGGTCGAATACCTTCCTGCCTTTCCGCACGAACGGCGGCTTGACGATCCGGACCGGTTTCAGCTTGCCGCGCAGGTCCACGTGGCCTTCTCCGCGGGCCGCCCTGGGCACCCGCGCCAGCGCGATACTGTAACCCAACGTCGGCGAAAATATACCACTGGTCACGGTGCCCTCACCGGCCGCCGTCACCACCGCTTGACCGTGCCTTAGCACGCCCTTTTCTTCCAACACCAGCCCTGTGAGCTTCTCGTCAACGCCATCGCGCCGCTGCCGCTCCAACGCCTGCCGGCCGATGAAATCGCGGTCCTGCGGCTGCCAGGCCACCGTCCACGCCAGGTTGGACGCCAGCGGCGAGGTGGTCTCGTCCATGTCCTGGCCGTACAGGTTGAGGCCCGCTTCCAGGCGCAGGGTGTCCCTGGCACCAAGCCCCGCGGGCTGCACGCCGCCCGCCGCCAGCGCATCCCACAGCGATGCCGCGTCGACGCCGGGCAGGATCACCTCGACCCCATCCTCCCCGGTGTAACCGGTGCGCGCCACCATCCAGTCGCCATCCTCCCGGGCGCTGAAGGGAGCGATGTCGGCGACGTCACGCCAGCCGGCGGCCGCTTCGAAACCGGCGATGGCATCCGGCCCCTGGACCGCGACCATGGCGAGGTCGCGTTCCCCGGCGACCGCGTCTGCCGCGCCGTGCCGGTCCAGCCAGGCAAGCACCTTGGCCCGGGTCGACGCGTTCACCACCGCGCGATAGCCGGCCCGGCGACGGTAGACGATGAGGTCATCGATGACCCCCCCGGCGTCGTTGAGCATCACGCCGTAGAGGGCCTTGCCCGGGGCCTCGAGCTTGTCCACGTCGTTGGCCACCAGCCGCCGCAGCAGCGCCCGCGCGCCGCTGCCGGTAATGTCGATGACAGTCATGTGGGACACGTCGAACATACCGGCCGCGGTGCGCACGGCGTGATGCTCGGCGATCTGAGAGCCGTAGTGGAGCGGCATCTCCCAGCCGGCGAAATCCACCATCCTGCCGCCGGCGGCGACGTGGGCGGCATGCAGCGGCGTGCGCCGGGGGCTGTCCGAGGGGCCGTCGCTCATGAAAGGCTACCGTGCAGTGGACGCGGCATTGTAAAGGCGGCAGCCCGCCGGGCGCTATCGAGCGCCGGCCAGGCCCCGCCCCACCGGCCCCAGACCCATGGCCTCCTGCATGATCTGCCGCTTCACCGGCGCAGCGCGGTCGAGCCAGCGAACCCCGAGGTTGCGCAGCAGCTGCGACACCGGATCGCCCTGGGCATAGACCCGCCGCAGCGCGCCCATGACCCCGACCATAAACCGCGCCCGAGCCGTCCGCTGGCGATCGAACGCGCGCCAGAGACCGGGGGCACCGGGATCTCCGCCGCCGGCCTGGTCGAGGACGGCCAGCAGATCGCGGACGTCTTCCAGCCCCAGGTTGGCGCCCTGACCCGCCAGCGGGTGCAGCACCCGTGCCGCGTCACCGACCAGCAGCACGCGCGGATGAGGCGCGAAAGACGCCGCCAGCTGCTGGCTCAGGGGAAAGTCGACCCGCGCGTCGACGGCCTCGACGTCGCCGAGCCGGCCCTGGGTCGCGCGGGTGAGTGCGGCTGCGAAGTCGCCGGCATCCAGCGCCAGACGCTGCCGCGCGCGCTCGGGAGACTGAGACCAGATCACCGAGCAGACCCGCGGGTCGCGGCCCGGCAGCAGCGCCAGCGGCCCGTCGATGAGAAACCGTTGATAGGCGGTCGCCTCATGGGCGCGGGCAAACCGCGCCGCCGTGGCCACCGCCATGTGCCCGACGTCGAAGGTCTGAAGGGATACCCCGAGCCCCTCGCGGACCGGCGAGGCCGCCCCGTCGGCGGCCACCACCAGCCCGGCGGTGACCGACGCATCGCCCAAGGCCACCGTCGCGGCTTCGGGTCCCGGTGCCACGCCGGTGACCGGCGCCGCGGCGATCGTGACCTCAGGGCGCTGCGCCAGGGCATCCCACAGCGCGAGGGTGGCAGGGCCGTTCTCGACGATCCAGCCGAGCTCGTCGCGGTCGACCTCCGCCGCATCGAAGATCATGGCCTGGGTCCCGCGCTCTTCCCACACCTCCATGCGCCGATAGGGGGCGCGCGGCAGCCCGGCCCACACGCCCAGCTCCTCCAGCAGGCGGCGGGAGGCGGGCGACAGCGCCACCGTGCGCAGCTCCCAGCCGAAAAGGCCGCGCCGCACCTCGGGCCGTCTGGGTTCCAGCAGCAGCACCCGGCGGCCCTGCCTTGCCAGGCCAAGCGCCGCCGCCGCGCCAATCATGCCGCCACCGACCACGGCCACGTCGTAGGGACCCTGGTCGACGGACGCTTCAGCCACGGCGGCGCGA
>JBFISC010000006.1:0-32960 GCA_041608775.1 Pseudomonadales bacterium
ATGTCGCTGAACAGGCACGCAACGCTAGCCTGTCTTGGTTTTAAGACCTCCACTGCGGCTTGAATCACGGTGAGGTGATTCTGCTTGACGTGGTTTTCCAGGCGGTCGGCGATAACCTTTGGTATGAATGCTCTTAGCCGGTCTGAGAACTCGATGTTCAATTCTATGATCCTTTTCTGCGCCGCGATGTTTTCTTGGTTTAGGACGAAGTTCCGCACTTCCGCAACGTGCGAGGTTCGAAGAACTGCAAGGACCATTAGCGTGACGAATGCGGTACTCACTAGTGATGAGCCGGGCACCCCAGCGTCAAAGAGGAAGGGTGCTTGAGTGATCATGATTGCCGACGACAGAATGAGGGTGTTGAGTGGAGAGAGCCTCACGACAAGCATTGAGGCGATAACGAACACAAACGCGAACAACCACGGAGTTCCGTCCCACCAAGTGACGATCATGGCTTGGCTAACGCAGTACAGCCAGACTGCTGCTATGGCTGGGACCTTGGAGATCGATGTGTATGCCAGTGGACTAACGTAGAAAAGGAAGGCACCAAAACTTGCTCCTGCGGCGGTCATTCTGAAGAGAAACCATGATTCGAGAGGCTCCAAGCCAAGCGCACGGTCGTAGAAGAAGTAGTGGCCCACGTACAAACAGCCAGCACCAAAGAAGAAGAATCGGCACACCCGAACGAATGCGTCCAGTTCCTTCTCTTCCCACATGGCCTTCCAAGGCTTCCCCTCTAGAATAATTGTGGGAAACAGATAGACGATTAGGGACTCAAACCATTTCATATTGTATGTTTGATTGACATATTGATGTCTAAATCGGGATGCGATTGCCCAACCCTTTTCGAAGTGTAGTTAGAGCTGGGGATCGCGAGAGCCTCATTAGTTGGAATTGACTTCAGCGTTATGAGTTGAGCCGGTGGGTGTTGCTGGATGGGGGGGCTTGAAGCCTGATACCCTCGACGCCCCTCCTCCCACAAGCTAACGTCCCTTCTCAAAGCGATCATCAGCCCCGGCGGGACTGCGGTGAATCCAGCGCGGTTGGCCGTGGTTAGCGGTCGGTGGGCGGAGCGTTCCATGCTTGAGTATTCCGAGGCAGTTGCGGTGGAGGCGGAAGCCCTGGACGGCTTGCTGGCGTTTGCGCTCGAGGTGTCGCGCGAGGCCGGCGCGGCGACGCTGCCGTACTTTCGATCGACGGTGGACGTGCACGACAAAGGCACTGACGGGCGGTTCGATCCCGTTACCGAAGCGGATCGGGAAGCCGAACGCATCATTCGTGCGGCGGTGGCGCGCTCCTATCCGGAGCATGGGGTCTACGGAGAGGAGTACGGCCACCGGGTGGGCAACGGCCTGACCTGGGTGATCGATCCCATCGACGGAACCCGGGCGTTCATGACGGGCATGCTGCACTGGGGCGTCCTGTTGGCGTTGTTCGATGGCCAGCGGCCGTTGCTCGGGGTGCTGCATCAGCCGTTCACCGGCGAGTTCTTCTATGGTGACAACGCCACGGCCCGCTACCGCCGCGGGAAGGAGGAGCGGGTGCTGCGTTGTCGCCCCTGCGGCAGCCTGAGCGAGGCGGTGCTGGCGACTACCAGCCCGAAGCTCTTTCGCGCGGCCGGGGAGCGGGAAGCGTTCGACCGGTTGGAGTCCGAAGTGAGGTTGTCGCGCTATGGCGGTGATTGCTACATCTACGCGATGCTTGCCATGGGCCAGGTGGATCTGGCGACGGATGCGGGGTTGAATGCGTACGATATCCAGGCGCTGATGCCCATCATCCGTGGCGCAGGTGGCGTGGTCAGCACCGTGGATGGGGGCGATCCGAGCATGGGCGGGCTGGTTGTGGCCGCGGGGAGCGGGGAGCTGCATGCGCAGGCGCTGGCGCGCATGATGGGCTGAAAGCGATGCGCAGTGGATGCGCGGGGAGGGGAACATGGACTTCGGCATCGCGCTGGCGACTAGCACCGAGTCTTGGAAGGTCGTGGAACGCGCAGAGGCGCTTGGCTTCAGCCACGCCTGGTTCTACGACACGCAGCTGTTGAACCCCGACGTTTTCGTGGGCATGGCGCTTGCTGCGGCGCACACGAGCCGGATCCGGCTCGGCACCGGAGTGCTGATACCGTCGAATCGCATCGAGCCTGTCACCGCGAACGCGCTGGCGTCGCTGAACCGCCTGGCGCCCGGACGGATCGACTTTGGCGTCGGCTCCGGGTTTACGGGTCGCAGGACCATGGGCCAGCGGGCCATCCCCCTCGATCGGATGCAGCGTTACGTCGAGCGTGTGCAGGCGCTGCTCGCGGGACAGACGATTGAGTGGCCGCCGGACGGGGGACGTGCCGAGGTGGGATTTCTGAACCCGGACTTCGGCCTGATCAACCTCGAGGACCCGATTGCGCTGCATCTGTCCGCCATGGGGCCGAGGTCGCGACGACTGACGGCGGAGATGGGGGCAGGATGGATGAACTTTGCCGGCGACGAGAGCTCGGCCACCCGCACCCTGGAAGACATGCACCAGGCTTGGACAGAAGCGGGCCGAACCGCCGACTCGCTCTACTCCACGCTGTTTTTCCTGGGGGCGGTGCTGGAGCCGGGAGAAGCCTTCGACTCAGAGCGGGTAATCGCGCAGGCGGGGCCCTGGGTAACGGTGTTTTTTCATAATCTGGTCGAGACCACGGAGCCCGGGTCGATGGAGAGCATCATCGGCAAGCCTTTGAGCGACAGCCTGGAGCAGTACCGGGAGATCTACCAGAGCTATCCGGCCAGGCGTCGCCATCTGCACAACCATCGCGGCCATCTCATGTTCATCCGGCCGGACGAGCGGTTTCTGGTGACCGCCGATCGAATCCGGGACATGACCTTCAGCGGCGACGTGGAAACGCTTCAGCAAAGGGTCGACAGGCTCGCGGAAGCGGGCTATCGGCAGCTCACGGTGCAGCTCGTCGAAGGGCAGGAGAGCGCTCTGGAGGACTGGGCGAGGGTGTTCCGACTCTAGCTTGGTGCACTGCGGCAAAACGCCGCCCCAAACTGGGGCGCGGTGTGCGCGAGGTGCGCTGGTCCGGTCTCACTCGCGGCGCTGGCTGGCTGGGCTAACCGCTTGAATTCTCAAGTTTTCGTCGTCAAGGCCCGGAACCGGCTGCAGGTTGGCACGGGGCCTGCAGAGAGTGCGGGGACGTTCGGTAGTCGACTCTCTCCCCTTAAGACCTAACCGGCGTTCGGATCCTTGCGGATCCGGGGGGCACCCAGCCTTGTCTCTCCCCTCGGGCTGGGTGCTCCTCTTCTCACCTGCTGTCCGCGGCGTTCAATGACCAGTCGTATTCGTATCGCACGGTTCCTGAGTGCTCCCGCAGCCGCTCGGCGATGTCGCCTCTCCGGCTCGCCAGGTACTCCAGCAGGCTGGCGCGACTGCCGCCGAAATCCACGATGTACCAGTCGAAGATGCTCGACAGCACCAGCCGTCCGCGATCATCGAAACGTAAGCCACGGGGATGATTGAGATAGCTCTTCTCACCGGCGTCGAGCAGTTGCTCGAGGTTCGCGCGGCTGTAGGCCTGGGGGGCCAGGTTGGGGCAGCCGATGCTGGCGCAGTTCACCGCGTAGTGGATGCGGTGGTCCTTCCATATCGGGCGAAGTATGCGGTGCTCGATGTCGTTCAGCGTAACGGACTTGCCGGCGATGGTTACCAGTCTGTCGTTCCACGGCCCCGGGCGCAGAAACCAGCCGTTGCCCATGTCGAGAATGCTCGATTCCCTCGGATGGTCCAGCACGACCTGCACCGTGAGCGCGTTGTAGAGGTTGATCCAGTAGGCCATCTGCTCGGGTCGGGCGAGGCCGCGCGGATCGATCGATGCGAGTGACGACACGTAGTCCTGCAGAGCCGCGCTGTCTTCCGCTTCGACGGACGCATAGCGGAACAGGGTCCGGTCATCGTCCGTCAGCACCAGGTAGCGGTCCAGCAGCGCCTGCCAGGCGCCGTGTTCCACCTGTCGGGCACTGGTGTCGTCGCTCGCGTTCCAGAACGGCCACAGGTCCGATGCCGGAGCGGCGAGCACGCCGGGCGCGATCACGGCGATGGCGAGCAGGAGCAGGTGTCTTCCGGGTCGGGGCACGGCGTCGGTTCCGTTCAGTTGTGCTGCAGCGGGATGGTCTCGCGAAACTCCGTCGAGTCCGCGCTGGCGTCGAGGCCGACCATCTCTCCGTAGGCGCTGTTGTGGATGAAGGTGGCCTCGGCCAGGCCGGTCTGGCGCAGCGCGTCCAGTGCCGCGGCGCGGCTAGGGAATCTGAGCGTATCCCCGGCGTCTCGGATGGGCGTGCGGTGTTCCGACTCCACCCGGTAGGCGACGTACATCATGGGCGCGAGGGCGTGGATCTCCACCGCTACGGGAACGCCCGCGGTGCACAGATCGGAAAGCTCGGTAAGGGTCATGGACGATCAGCCTGCGGCGGCCTTCGGCTCCGCGAGCTCGGCCAGGGTGGCTATGACCAGTTTGCGCTCCGCGACCTTGACCCGCTCCTCGAGAGCCTCGGCATCGTCGTCCGCGTGGACCGGGACCCGAACCTGGGCAAGGATCGGGCCCGAGTCGTAGTCCTCGTCCACGAGATGCACCGTCGCGCCGGTCTCCCGGTCACCGGCGGCAAGCACTGCTTCGTGCACCCGGTGGCCGAAGTAGCCTTCCCCGCCGAATTTCGGCAGCAACGCGGGATGGGTGTTGAGAATCCGCGCCCGATAACCGTGCAGCACTCTCGGCCCGAGCTTCTTCATGTAGCCTGCCAGCAGCACCCAGTCCGCGTCCGCCTCGTCGAGCGCTGCCAGCATGGCCTCGTCCAGCCGGTCCGGATCGGCGTGAGTGGCCGAGCTCAGGTGGGCGGTGGCAATACCGGCGGCTCGGGCGCGCGCCATGGCGCCCGAGCGACTGTTGTTGGAAATCACCAGGACCACGGTCGCATCCAGTGTCCGCGACCGGCAGGCATCGATCACCGCTTGCAGGATGGTGCCGCCGTGGGAAGCAAGGACCGCGATGCGCATCATCCGGCGACCCGGAAGATGGCGGTGTGCAGGATTTCCGTGGTGATCACGTCGCCTCGCAGATACGCCAGATAGAGTTTGATGAACTGATGGCCTTTCCGTTCCCACTTTTCCAGCGGCACGGCGCGAACTTCAACGGCGTCGCCGACCTTGAGAAGCGCCCGGTAGCGGATTTCCGAGCCGACGTGAATCCAGGCCGGCATCACGTACTCGCGTGTGAGTGCGACGTTGGCGACGCTGAGCAGCCAGTGCGGGTGAGCGGCCGTCCGGTACAGGGTCAGCTGGTCGTCCACCCGCTCGGCGTAGGTGCGGTTGCCGTCCTCGGTAATCTGCCAGTGCCAGGGGGTGAACGGTTGCCGCTCCACCACTGTGTCCCAGGTCATTTCCGGGCGCCCATCCGGCTTGGCCGGCCCGTCGAACACCGTCTGATCCATCGGGTCGGGGAGCTGGCCGGGCTCGGTGCTGAGTTCCGCCAGCAGGGTGCCTTCGGGGTTGCGGCAGAGCGAGCGCAGACCCGTCGCGGTCTCGTCGAGCTCGATCTGAAGCCGCTCGCCCTCATACGCCGGCTTGTGAAAGCGGACGTGGCTCGTCGAACGAGTCAGCCAGGCCTCGCCCAAGCGCTCGACGATCGGGTGCGTCAGGTAACCGTACACGGCTACGCCGGGGACCAGGCCTCCCCGGAAGCCGTAGCGGCGGGCGACGTCGTCGCTGTGGATCTTGTTCTCGGATGCCTCAGAGTAGTTTCTCGCGATGACCTGGTAGCTGCCCATGTCGGCGTCGTCCCGGGAGTTCCAGAACATTCTGCCCCAACCGTCGCCGCCGGGCACCCCGGCGCGCCGCGACCGGTTCTTTGTGTCGGGTATCTGGGGTAGGGTTCGATGCCGATGAAGCCGCTCAAGCACAGTCATCGTCTGGTGATCGTCTCCGGGAAAGGGGGCGTCGGCAAGTCCGTGCTGGCGGCCGCGGTTGCCAGGTGCTCTGCGGCGGCCGGGCGCCGCACCGTGCTGGTCACGCTGGATACCCGCGACGACACGCACCCGTTCCTGAGCGTGCCGTTGCGCTACGAGCCGCAGCCGACGGTCCACGGCTTCTCGGTCAGCCGGGTGGACGCTTTCCAGGCTGCCGCCGAGTACGCGCGCCGCACGCTGCCATTCGGAGCCATGTACGAGGCGTTCTTCAACGGCCGAGCATTCCGTGACTTCGCCGCCGCGGCGCCGGGCTTCGAGGAGCTGATGTGCCTGGGCAAGCTCTACAACCTGGCGGTGGAGACCGACTTCGAGCGGGTCGTGTTCGATGCGCCTTCCACAGGCCATCTGCGCGATCTGCTGGCGGTGCCGGCGCTGACCCAGCGCGCGGTGCGGGTGGGGCCACTGAATCATAACGCCCGCAGGATCGAAGACCTGCTGCTCGATCCGGATCGTACCCAGGTGCTGGTGACCACGCTCGCGGAGGAGATGCCGGTGCGCGAAGCCCAGGAGCTGCTCAGCCTGTGCCATGACGAGCTGCGCATGGGGGTTGGGCCCGTGCTGTTGAATCGACGGGTAGCGAAGCGGTTCACGGCGGGGGAGCTGGCGTCGGCGAGGGCGATGCAGGCGCAGCGATCGCTGGAGACGGCCGTGGACCATGTGCTGGCCACGGCCGATCTGCAGCGCGAGCAGGCCCGATCTCAGTTCGAGGCACTGACGCCGCTGCGTAAGGCGCGCGTTCCGTGCATCGAAGTGCCGCGCATCGTCCAGCGCCACTACGACGGCGACGCCCTCGTTGCGGCGCTCGCCGACCGGCTGGGCCCGCTGTTCGGTTCCCCGCGTGCCGGCGCGGAAGCCGTTGCTGCGGCACCCGAGGTCGCTGCTGCCGGCGGTGGCTCCAGGGTTGCGCCGGGGCCGGCCCCCGCTGCGGCCGACCTGATGCTGCGCGACGTCGTCGGGTCGCGGCGGGTCCTGGTCTGCTGCGGCAGCGGCGGCGTGGGCAAGACCACCAGCGCCGCCGCGCTGGGCGTGCTGGCGGCTCGTGAGGGCCGCCGGGTGCAGGTCATGACCATCGACCCGGCGCGCCGGCTCGCTCAGGCCATGGGCCTCGATGCGTTGAGTCACGAGGCGCAGCGGGTGCCCCTGGACGCGCCGGGCGAGCTGTGGGCGATGATGCTGGACAGCAAGCATGCGTTCGATGATCTGGTGCGTACCTACGCGCCCAGCGAGCGGGTGCGTGAGGCGATATTCGCCAATCATTACTACCAGCAGCTGTCCACCTCGCTGGGAGGCTCCCGGGAGCTGATGGCAATGGAGCAGGTGCTGGAGACGGCTCAGGAGGACGCCTGGGACCTGCTGATCGTGGACACGCCGCCCTCGCAGCATGCCCTGGACTTCCTGGACGCCCCCGAGCGTATCGTCAACCTGCTCGATGGCTCCGTGACCAACCTGCTGCTGCGGCCCTACGGTCTCGCCGCGCGTGCTCAGTTCGACCTGTTCCGGCAGTCGTCGGCCATGGCGTTGAAGTTCATGGAGCGCTTCACCGGCGTTCAGATGCTGGCCGACCTGTCGGACTTCCTGCTCGCATTCTCGAGCATGTTCGACGGCTTCAAGGAACGCTCGCATCGGGTGCAGGCACTGATGCGCGAGCCGAGCACGTCGTTTCTGCTGGTGTGCGCGCCGGAGCCGGCGAGCCTGAAGCAGGTCGACCAGTTCGCGTCGCGGCTGCGTGGCGACGGTCTGGACGTCGTTGGCGTGCTGGCGAACCGCGTGCATCCGGCGCCCCCTGGGATGTCGGACGGCACGAGCGAAGAGCCGCGCCTCGGCGATCAGGCGCTGGCGGCCCTTGCCGAGGCCGGGGACCGGGCGTTTTCCGAGGATCCGCTTCCTGACCGGCTGCTGGCGGTCTGGCGGGATGCCCGGGACCTGCACCGCGCCGACGCTGAAGCCCTGGGCGCCCTGGTCGGTGGGTCGATGCCACTGCACTCGGTGCCGCGGCTGGCTCACGATCTGCACAGCATGGCCGACCTGGAGGCGTTCGCCGAGCTGCTGGTGACCTCGCCAGCGCCGGTCCGTCAGCCGCTCTGACCGGCGCGGCCGCTGGCCTGGCCGGTGATCTCCGTCAGCCCGGCCGGCAGCGGCCGATCGCCGAGCCAGGCCGCCACCATCGCCGAAAACCGGGCGCCGTCCTCGGCGTTCCACTGATGACCGAGACCGTCTGCCCAGCAGCCCCGGGCGTTGGCCAGCCGGGTCAGCAGGACCCGGATGCTGTCCCGGGAGATCCGGGTGTCACGATCGCCCGTGACCAGCAGCACCGGATTCCCGATCCGGTCGAGGCCGGTCGCCGGCAGCGGCGAGCGGTAGAGTTCGGGCAGCAGCCTGGTGTAGGTCTCCGCGGGCGTGGCCTCGGCCGTGGCGAGAAAGGCCTGGCGCACGTCTTCGGGAAGCCCAAGCAGCCGCGCCACGAGGGCGGCACTCCAGCGATGGCGATACAGCATCAGGATGAGACTCTGCACGCTCGCAAGGGGTCCGCGCAGCGGCTGCGCCAGGGGTCCACTCAGAACCACTCGGGCGAAGCGATCGGGCGCGTGGCTGAGCATTCGCAGACCGATCACGGCGCCGAGGGACAGGCCCACCAGGTGAACGGGCTGATCGCCGCAGCGATCGCGACAGAGCTCGATCAGGCTCGTTGCCACCGCGTCGAGATCTTCGCAGCCGGCGTCCGCGCTCTGGCCCACGCCGGGCAGATCCGGGACCAGATGCCGGTAGCCCTGCAGGGCATGGATCTGCTCGGTCCACATCCAGCCGGCGACCAGCGCGCCATGCAGCCACAGCACTGGCGGCTGCCCCGCGCCGCCCGTGTCGAGGACGAACAGGGGCGAGGTCACGGAGACTTTGCGGACATGTACACTGGCCGAGCAGCGGGAACTGGGAACAGCAGATCATGCTTCGAGCGGGGTCGCAACGGCCGGGCGCCGGAGGGTCGGCATGAGCGGCCGCGGTTTCGTCAGGGTACTGAAGAACCGGGACGTCATCGTCCTCGCGTTCGGGGCCATGATCGGCTGGAGCTGGGTGCTGATGACCGGCTTCTGGGTCCAGACGGCGGGGTCGCTCGGCACGTTGATCGCGTTTGCCGCCGGCGGGCTTGCCATCGCCCTGATCGGTCTCACCTACAGCGAGCTGGCTGCCGCGATGCCGAAGGCGGGGGGCGAGCATGTGTACACCCACCGTGGCCTGGGCAGCGGCTGGTCTTTCGTGTGCACCTGGGCGCTGCTCATGGCGTACCTGAACGTCTGTCTGTTCGAGGCGGTCGCGTTGCCCACCGCCGTGGAGTACCTGGTGCCGCAGATCCGCATCGGCACGCTCTGGCAGGTGCTGGGTGCAGACGTCGACCTCGGCTTCGTGCTGGTCGGCGCCGGCAGCGCCGTCGTGGTAACGGTGGTCAACGTGCTCGGCATCAAGACTGCCGCCCGGCTCCAGGCGCTGGCGCTGCTGCTGATCTTCGTTTCCGGCCTGCTGCTCCTGACCGGTGCGGTGAGCTTCGGCTCCGTGGACAACGCACGGCCGTGGGTTGCCGCGCCGGCCACCGGGATACTCAGCGTGCTCATCATGGTGCCGGCGCTTCTCGTGGGGTTCGATGTGATTCCGCAGTCGGCGGAGGAGATCGACCTGCCGCCGGCCCGGATCGGCACGCTCCTGGTGGTGTCGGTGTTTCTGGCGGTGGCCTGGTACGCGCTGGTGTCGTTCTCGGTAGCGCTGGCAATGGATGCGGAGGGCCTGGCCGCCGCCGACATGGCCACCGGGGACGCCGCCTCAGCCCTGTGGGGCTCACCGGCGGCCGGCGCGGTGCTGGTGCTCGGCGGGGTGGCCGGCATCCTGACCAGCTGGAACGCGTTCGTGATCGGTGCCAGCCGGGTGCTGTTCGCGCTGGCGGAGTCGGGTTTCGTTCCGGCCGCGTTTGCCCGTCTCCATCCGCGCTACCACACCCCGTGGGTGGGCGTGGTCACGATAGGCGCGTTGAGCTGCCTGGCGCCGCTGTTCGGTCGGACGGTGCTGGTCTGGATGATCAATGCCGGCAGCTTCGCTACCGTGATCGCCTATCTGTTCGTACCCATCGCCTTTCTGGCCTTGCGTCGCAACGAGCCCGACATGCCGCGTCCGTTCAGGGTCAGCCATCCGCGCCTCGTCGGTGTCGGCGCGGTTGTCCTGGCGCTGGCCCTGCTGACCGCTTATCTCCCCGGCAGCCCGTCGGCGCTGCTCTGGCCCTACGAGTGGGCAATGATCCTGGTCTGGGCGGTGCTCGGCGTGCTGCTGATGCTGCGATACCGGTTCGCGGCTGCTGGACGATCGGGCTCGGTGGCCCCCTCGACGCCGCCGGGCTGAGCGCGGATCAGGGCGCGCCGTAGGCCTGGGCTGGCAGCCACGTCACCAGCGCCTGCCAGTTGAAAAGAATCACCAGGCCTAGCACCTGCAGCACGATGAAGGGCACGACCCCGCGATAGATGGTGGCGACGTCGATTCCCGGTGGCGCCACCCCCTTCAGATAGAAGATCGCAAAGCCCACCGGCGGGGTCAGGAAGCTCGTCTGCAGACACACGGCGAACAGCACGGTAAACCACACCGGATCGAAGCCCAGGCCTACCACCACAGGGGACACGAGGGGCAGGATGATCAGGGTGAGCTCGATCCAGTCGAGGAAGAAACCGAGCAGAAAGGTGGCGATGAGGATGGTGATGACGATGCCGTTGGGGTCGAGGGGCAGATTCAGCAGCGCCTCTTCGATCAGGGTATCGCCCCCGAGTCCGCGCAGCACCAGGGCGAAGGCCGTGGCGCCGAGCAACACGGCGAAGATGAACGCGGTGGTCCGGGTCGTCTCGTGGAGCACCTCGCGCATCACCTCGCCGGTGAGCTGGCGTTTCAGCAGCGCGAGCAGGAGGGCGCCGGCGGCGCCGACCCCGGCCGCCTCGGTCGGCGTGGCAACCCCCATGAAGATGCTGCCGAGCACGGCGAGAATCAGGAATGCCGGGGGCAGAATGGCGCGGAACAGCGCCGCCACGGCGGGCCAGTCGATGGGGTCGTGGCTGCCGGCCGGGGCGGCGTCCGGTCGCAGCCAGCCGTAAAGCAGCAGGTAAGCGACGTACAGCCCTCCGAGCAGCATGCCCGGGAACACCGCGCCGAGGAACAGATCGCCGACGCTCATCGCCATGCGGTCCGCCATCAGCACCAGCATGATGCTTGGCGGGATCAGAATTCCCAGGGTGCCGACGGCGCACACGGTTCCCGCCGCCAGCGACCTGTCGTAGCCGTCGCGAAGCATCACCGGCAGACCGAGCAGCGCGAGCAGCACAACGGATGCGCCGATGATGCCGGTGGTGGCGGCGAGCAGGATGCCGATCAGGGTCACGGTCACCGCCAGGCCCCCGCGCAGACCGCCGAACAGCCGGGCGAAGCTGGTCATGAGTTCCTTCGCGATTCCCGATCGGTCGAGCAGCAGGCCCATGAAGATGAACATGGGCAGGGCAACCATCACCCAGTTCTCCATGACGTTCCAGATCCGCTCGACGGCAATGGAGGTGTAGTCCCAGTTCATGCCGATGGGCACGTTGAAATCCACATCCAGGACGATGGCGAAGGCGGTGAACAGCACAGCGAGACCGCCGAGGATCCAGGCGACGGGGAAGCCGGTGAACACCAGGACGATGAAGCTGGCGAACATCGCCAGCGCCAGTATCTCGTTGCCCGTCACGGCGGCGAGTTCTGCCGGCGGAACAGCAGCGCCCACACCCGGCTGAGCCGCGACAACGTGGCGAGCAGCAGCAGCGTGAATCCCAGCGGCAGCACCGCCTTCATCAACCAGCGGTAGGGCAGGCCGCCGGGGGCCTGAGAGACCTCACCCACGAGATAGCTCTGCCGGACGAAGGGCAAGCTGAATACCAGGATCAGCGTGATGAACGGGAGCAGTAGAAGGAGAATTCCGTACAGCTCGATCCAGGCCCGGAGGCGCGGCGAGAAGCGCTCGTGCAGCACGTCGACCCGGATGTGCACATCGGCTTCGTAGGCGTAGCACATGCCGATGAGAAAGCCGATGGAGTAGAGGTGCCACTGGATCTCCTCGAACTCCACCCGGCCCTCGCCGAACGCGTAGCGCAGCACCACGTTGAGCACGATGATGCCGAGCAGGACCAGCCACAGCCACGAGACCCAGCGGCCGATGCGCCCGAGCAGCGGGTCTACCCGACGGGAGAAGGCCGTGTGCGGCAGCATCAGAAGTCCCGCGGCAGGTAGGCGCGGGACTTCCACAGCGCGTAGCTGTCGCGGAACTCCTGCTGGGATTGGAGGATCCGGGCGAAGTCGGGGTCGGCGGCGGCCTCTTCGGCCAGCACCTCGCCGGTAATGCGCTGCAGCTCGCGAAGCACGCCGGTAGGCAGCGTCTCAACCCGCACGCCGCGTTCACCGAAGTCCCGCATGACGGGGCCCTGCAGACCCTCGGACCTGGCCAGGTTGCGGGTGACCCCGGCGGTGCAGACCGTCTCCAGCAGGGCCTGGGTGGCGGGCGCCAGGCTTCGCCAGCGGGACAGGTTGATCGCCAGGTGCGCAGCGGTGGCCGGCTGGTGCCATCCCGGGTAGTAGTTGTAGGTGGCGATCCGACTGAACCCGAGTTGCTGATCCACCACCGGCAGGGCGTACTCGGTGGCGTCGATGGCCCCCTTCTCCAGGGCCTGGAAGATCTCCCCGCCGGGCAGCATGGTCACGGAAGCGCCGGCGCGCTCGATGACCTTGCCGCCGATCCCGGCGAAGCGGATCTTCAGTCCGCGAATGTCAGCCAGCGACGCTACCGGCTTGCGGAACCAGCCAGCGGTCTCCGGGCCGGTGATACCACAGAACAGCGGATGCACGTTGTGCGCGTGATACAGCGCCTCGCCGAGCTCCCGGCCGCCGGCTTCGAACCACCAGGCGGAGAACTCCCACGGCTCCATGCCGAACGGCACGGCGCCCAGCAGGGCCGACGCCGGGATCTTGCCCTGGTCGTAGCCGAGCCAGGTGTAGCCGGCCTCGACCTTGTTGTCGCGGACCGCGTCGGTGATGGAAAACGGCGGGACGATCTCGGCAGGCTCGTAGAGGTCGAGCCGCACCGCATCGCCGCTGACCGCCCGCAGGGTGGCGCTGACGTACACGGCGTTGTCGCCCAGCGCCGGCAGGTTGGTGGCAAAAGCGACGGGTACCCGCCAGCGCAATCGCGTCGCGGCGCCGAACCCTGCTTCTGGATCCGTGGTGCCGACCGGGGCCGTGCCGCCGGGCGGCCGGATCGCCAGGCTGCCGACGATGCCGACAGTAAAGGCTACGACAACGGCGACCCCCGCGGCGCGATGGCTCAACGCTCCCCCGCTCATCCTCTCCCCTTTTAAGTACATTTCGCGGCCGCCCGCGGTACGATTAAGCCAGCAGCGCGCGCGCCCACCGATTCTCTGGAGTGTGGTCCGGAGATTCAAGAACGCCGGGGAGGCGGCGGTTGTGTTTGGTTGCCCATTTGGCTAGTTTGACCTGTTTTGCGCGGCGCACCATGCAGCAGGGTGATCGGCGCGCTCGTTATAGAGGGGGAATGCATGCTCATCGGTGTGCCCAAGGAGTCCTGGCCGGGCGAGCGGCGCGTGGCGCTGGTGCCGGGCACGGTCAAGAAGCTCGTGAGTGCCGGCTTCGAGGTGACGCTCGAGGCGGGCGCAGGAGCGGTCGCCGGGTTTCCCGACGCGGCGTATCAGGAGGCAGGTGCGAGCATTGCCGACAGCCGTGATGGTCTGCTCGGCAAAGCGGACGTGGTGATGCGGGTTCGCAAGCCGGCGGTCGAAGAGGTGGGGCTGCTGAGGCGAGGCGCGCTGCACGTGAGCTTCCTCGATCCCTTCAACGATAGGAGTCTGGTTCAGTCCATGGCGGACCAGGGCGTCACCGCGATCTCCATGGAGATGATCCCGCGCAGCACCCGGGCGCAGAAGATGGACGCGCTTTCTTCTCAGGCGAACCTGGCAGGCTACGTCACCGTGGTTCTCGCGGCGTTCCACTCGCCGAAAATTCTGCCGATGATGATGACGCCGGCAGGCACCATCGCGCCGGCCCGGGTGTTCGTCATCGGCGCCGGCGTTGCGGGCCTGCAGGCCATAGCCACGGCCAAGCGCCTGGGTGCGCGGGTCGAAGCATTCGACACCCGTCCCGTGGTCGCAGAGCAGGTGCAGTCGCTGGGAGCCAAGTTCGTCGAAATCGATCTGGGTGACACCGGGCAGACCGATCAGGGTTATGCGAAGGAGCTGACACCGGAGCAGATCGAGAAGCAGAAGGAAGGCCAGAAGCAGGTGATCGCGCGCTCCGACGTGGTCATAACCACCGCTCAGGTGTTCGGCCGGCCGGCGCCGAAGATCGTCTCCGAAGACATGGTTCGCGCCATGCAGCCCGGCAGCGTCATTGTCGACATGGCAGTCGAGTCGGGGGGCAACGTCGAGGGATCCAAGCTCGATGAGGTGGTGGACGTGAACGGCGTGAAGATCGTCGGTCAGGGCAACCTGCCGTCGGAAGTCGCGCGCAACGCATGCGACATGTACTCCGCGAACCTGTTCAACCTGATCGACGAGTTCTGGGACACCGAGGAGAAGAAGCTCGATCTCGATCCCGAGGACGAGATCATCAAGAGCTGCGTCATCACCCGGGACGGCGCCATCGTCAACGAAACCATCAAGAATCTTTAAGCGGGGGTACTCATGGAAGCCGTATTGCTAGGCCTGGTGTTGATGCTGTCCATCTTCCTCGGCTTCGAGCTGATCTCGAAGGTGCCGGCCACGCTGCACACACCGCTGATGTCAGGCGCCAACGCCATCTCCGGCATCACCATGGTCGGCGCGCTCACGGCGGCGGGTGCCGACGTCGGCGGGCTCGCCACCGTTCTCGGCGTGGCGGCGGTGACCTTTGCGACGATCAACGTGGTCGGTGGCTATCTGGTCACCAACCGGATGCTGAGCATGTTCAAGAAGAAGGCGCCGGCGCCGGGTCAGACGGGAGGCCGTTCATGAGCGACATTCTGATCAACGCGACGTACATCGTCGCCGCGGCGCTGTTCGTCTTCGGCTTGAAGCTTCTGTCCTCGCCGGATACCGCGGTACGCGGCAACCGTCTCTCTGCCATCGGCATGTTCATCGCCGTGGTGGTTACCCTGTTCTCTCGCGATATCGTGTCTTTCGAGTGGATCGCAGTGGGCGTGGTGCTTGGCTCCATCATCGGCGCTGTGGCCGCGCAGAAAATCGCGATGACCAGCATGCCCGAGATGGTGGCGCTGTTTAACGGCTCCGGCGGCCTGTCGAGCCTGCTGCTTGGCTGGGCTGCGCTCTATGGCGGCGAGCCCAGCACGTTCATCGTCATCACCATCATCCTGTCGATTCTGATCGGCGGGGTGACGTTCTCCGGTAGCATTCTGGCCTGGGGCAAGCTTTCCGAAGTGATGGGGAGCGCGGCGGTGGTGTTTGGCGCGCAGCGGTTCGTCAACGGTGCGATTCTGGCGGCGCTGCTGGTGTGCGGCGTGCTGTTCGCCATGGATCCGTCGCTCACCTCGCCGTTCCTGATTGCGGTGATCGTGCTGTCGCTGATCTTTGGCGTGATGGCGGTGCTGCCCATCGGCGGTGCGGACATGCCGGTGGTGATCTCGCTGCTGAACAGCTATTCCGGCCTGGCCGCCTGCGCCGCCGGCTTCGCCATTCACAACAACATCCTCATCGTTGCCGGTTCTCTGGTGGGCGCGGCGGGCATCATTCTCACCAACATCATGTGTAAGGCCATGAACCGGTCCCTGGCCAACGTGCTGTTCTCCGGCTTCGGGGCGGTCAAGACTGCCAGCAAGGTGGAGGGAGAGGTGAAGCCCATCAACGCGGAGGACGCCTATCTGATCCTGGAGTCCGCCTCTTCGGTCACCTTCGTGCCGGGCTACGGCATGGCGGTGGCCCAGGCCCAGCACGTGGTGCGCGAGCTCGGCGAGCTGCTCGAGAAGAACGGTGCCGAAGTCACGTTCGCCATCCATCCCGTGGCCGGTCGCATGCCCGGACACATGAACGTGCTGCTGGCGGAAGCCAACGTACCCTACGACCAGCTGGTGGAAATGGACGACATCAACCCACGCATCAGCAACATCGACGTGGCGGTGGTGATCGGCGCCAACGACGTGGTGAACCCGGCAGCCCGGGAAGACGAGAACAGTCCGATCTACGGCATGCCGATCATCAACGTTGACCAGGCGCGCACAGTGTTCGTGCTCAAGCGTTCCATGTCGTCGGGATTTTCCGGCGTCGACAATCCGCTGTTCTTCGGCGAGAACACCCGGATGCTGTTCGGCGATGCGAAGCAATCCATCGCATCGCTGGTGTCGGAGTTCAAAGGATAGTGCCGGGCATTAACCTTTAACCTTCGAAGGCCACCCGGACGGCAACCCTGACGGGGATGGGCCGTCCGCCTTCCACGAAGGGTTCGAAGCGCCAGTTGCGCACGGCCTGAACGGCGGCCCGCTCGAAGTAGTCGCGCGGGTTGCCGAGAACTTCAATATCCCGCACGTCGCCGGTCTCGGTTACGGTCATGTGCATGTCCACGGCGCCGGATGCACCTCGTGGCGCGGTGCGGGGATAGCTTGGTGCCTGCTGACGCACGGCGGTCAGATCTGACAGGCCGTAGAGGCGATCGAAGCGGCCGGCCTGAGCATCCAGCAGACGCTGGCGGTACTCGGCTCGCTCCCTCAGCTCGGATACGGCCGCCGGGCTGGCTCCGGCGCGCTCGGCCGCGTCGAGATGAGCGAACGTCTCCGCCATGTCGTCGGCGCTGAGCAGGGTGCGGGCGCGTTCCAGCAGCCCCTCCCGGACCAGATCCAGGCCGCGCTTCGCGGCGGTGGAATCCGGCTCAACCTTCAGCACCTGCTGGTAGAGGGTGAACGCGTTGGGTTCGTTAGGCGGCATCAGGCGATCGGACTGCAACGCCTCAGCAGCCGCGAGCAGCTGCTCCTTCACCTGCTGGCTCTGCTTCAACTCGCGGAGGTTCTTCTCCGTCTGCTCCAGCGTATCGATGCCGGGCGCTTCCGGGTCGATGGCCTTGGCCTGGCGCAGGTAGGCGCGACCCTGCTCGACATTGCCGGCGAACATCGCCGATTCGGCGTTGGCCACGACCCGCTGGGCCACCGATTCGAGGCCCTGGCGCGCGGCGTCGTTGTCCGGGTCCAGCGCCAGTACCTGCCGATACAGTGCGGCCGCGTTGTCTTCGCCCGGCCCGGTCAGTGTTCCCTGGGCGTAAAGCAGCACGGCGCGGTTGAGCAGCGTTTCCACCCGCTTCAGCCGTGCTGCCCGAAGATTCACGTCCAGGGCGTGCTCGTTGTCCGGGTCGATGCTCAGGACTTTGGCGGCGTTCTCCCGAGCCTGGTCGAAGTCGCTGTGGAAGATGGCCGATTCCGCTTCGTTGAGCAGGTACTCGAGCACTTGAGCCATGCCCTGCTGGGCCACCCGATCTCCGGGGTTCTCGCTCAGCGCCTCGCTGAAGTAGTACAGGGCGTTGTCGCCAGGAGGTGTCACGATGTCACCGGCGGCGAATGCGGTGTCGCCGCGTTCGGTGAGGCTCTGGGCGGACTGATTCACCTGGGTGAGCGGGGTGCTGAGCACGTAGGTCGTGTCGAGCTCCTGCTGGTCCAGCGGAACGTCGGACTTGATGAGCCACCAGGCGAGCAGCACGCCAACCACGGCTGCCCAGGCCGCCAGCCCGAAGCTGTCGCCGATTCGACCCTGATTCGAGGACAGGTCTTCGAGAGTGATCGCACTGCTCACGCGCTCTCTCCCTCTTGAGTCTGACCCCGCAGCCGCAGCAGGCGCGAAGTGATCGAGCGGATGAGCCGATCGCCGATCTCGAACAGAGAACTCGTGGGCGCGGCCACGGCATGTCGTGCCACCAGCTCCGGGTTGCTGACCAGCTCCAGGTGTTTGTTCACGGCCGACTCGATCCAGATGGCCGTCTGCTTCGGCTTGATGGGCTTGAGCAGGAAGCGGAACACCTGGCCGCCGTTGATCAGGTCGATCAGGCGGTGAGCGTCCGAGTGGTCGCTGGCGACGATGGTGACCAGCTCCGGCACGCTGTGCTTGAGCTGAGTCGTCAGCGTCTGGACGTCGTCGCCGCTGACGGCGGTGTCCGTGATGAGCACCCCGATCGGGTTGTCCTCGAGCTCCGCCATGGCCTGCTCGACGGTGGCCACGACGTGCATGCGGAAGTTCATGCCGAGCGCGCTCTCCAGCGCCGCCGTGAACTCCGGGTCGCCGGACAGAACCATCAGCTCGGTGGCCTGGAGGGCCTGACCGCGGCCGCGGGACAGCGCGCTGGCCAGCCGGCTCGGGCGAACCGATTCGGCGGCACCTCGAACATCGGGAGCGGATGCCAGGGCTTTCCGGGCGACGGGCACGAGTCTGGGGCGTGCGGGTTTGGTCGGGGCCGCGTCCGCGGGCTGTTCGACGACAGGCTGCTCAACTACGGCCTGCGGCGTCGCAGCCGTCGGCACCCCGATGCCGGCGGCGCTTACCGCCAGGGCCAGGGTTTCCTTCAGGGTGTCACGGGCGCAGGGCTTGGTGAGATAACGGAACACCTCGCCTTCGTTGATGCTGGCGGCGATGGCGTCTTTGTCCGCGTAACCGGTGAGCAGAATACGCATGGCGCGCGGCGCCCGCTGTTTGCAGGCTTTGAGCACGTCCACGCCGGTCATGCCGGGCATGCGCTGATCGGAGACGATCACGTCCATGTCCTGCTGCTCCAGCAACTCCAGCGCCTCGTTTCCGGAGTTGGCCAGGTGGACGTTGTAGTCGCGCCGGAACAGTGCGCGCATAGACGAGAGCACCCGGGGCTCATCGTCGACGAACAGCACGTTTGCCTTCTGAGCTGCCTCCATTTACGCCGCCTCCACCGCGTCGCTCTGCTGGTCCGTGTCGGTCTCGGTCGCCGCACCGTTCACCGGGAAGCCCAGCGTGATCTGGGTTCCCACGCCCTCCCGGGAATCGATCTGCAGCTGGCCGTGGTGCTCATCCATGATCTTGCGAACGATGGACAGCCCCAGTCCGGTGCCCTGGCCTACCGGCTTCGTGGTGAAGAACGGGTCGAGCACCTTGTCCAGGTTCTCCTGAGGAATTCCGCAGCCGGTATCGCGGATCTCCACGTAGACCCAGCCATTGTCGTCGGCGTATGTCGAGATTTTCAGCGTGCCTGCGCCTTCCATGGCTTGAGCCGCGTTGGTGATCAGGTTGATGAACACCTGGTTCACCCGTGACGGCGCGCACAGAATCTCCGGCACCTCGCGGAAATCGCGTTCCACCTCGATCCCGTACTTCAGCAGGTTCTTGGTGATCAGCAGGGTTTTCTCCAGGCCTTCGCGCACATCGAAGCGATCGTAGGTCGCGCGATCGAGGCGGGAGAAGTCCTTCAGGCTCCTGACCAGCGCATCGATGTCCTCGAGCCCTTCCTTGCTGTCGCTGGTGAGGGAGGCTATCTCGGTCAGGTTCTCGTCCAGCGCCTCCACGTCCAGGCGGGTGCGCAATTCGTCCAGCAGCGCGCGCACCTGATCCTTCTCGAGCTCGGGCTGCTTCAGGCAGGTGACGAGCTCGCGCAGCGGAGCCAGATCACGGCCCACTTCCTCGATGGTCTCGTGGGTCATCTCGGTGTTGTTCATGACGTAGAGCAGAGGCGTGTTGATCTCGTGAACCACGCCGGCGACCAGCTGGCCGAGGGAGGACATCTTCTCCGCCTGCACCAGCTGCACCTGGGATTCCTTGAGCTCCTCGTAGGCGGTTTCGAGCTCCTGGGTACGCTCCTTGACGCGTTCTTCGAGCAGCGTGTGGGAGCGGTTCAGCACCCTGTGGTTCAGCTGCAGGCGGATGCCGAAGTACACGAGAATGAGCAGCATCATCAGGGTGTAGACGTTCAGCAGCACCCGCGCTTCGCTCACTGTCCGCAGCGTGTACAGGTAATCGCCGCTCACCTGCTCGCGAATGCCCTCCGCCAGCTCCGGCACCGAGCTCGCAGTCACCCGGTTGAGATGACCACTGGCGGCAAGGCGTCTGGAAAGCAGCTCCGATACGCCTTCGGCGAGCGCGGCCATGTCGGCGCTCAGCGTGTCCACGGGAACGGCAATCTCGCGCAGCCGTGCCAGGGTGGTCTCCACCGGCGTGGTGTCTCCGGCCACGGTGCGGCGAATCCGATCCAGCGCCTGCTGCAGTCCAGCGAAGGCGGCGTCGGCGGCGGCCTCGAGACCCCGCTGGCGAAGCCGTCGCACCACGTCGCGGCCCTGCTCCTGCACGGCGTCGCGCTGTTCCAGGTAGCCCTTCTGCTCTCGCGAGAAGGCCACCATGTCGGCCTGCAGGACCTCGGCCTCCGCAACGACACCTTTCAGATCGCTGGCCAGCACCGGGGATTCCAGGCGGCGGCGGTTGGTTGCATCAATCGCGTTGAAGGCCGCGAACGCCATGTCCCGGGCGCGGCGCACAGGCGTTCCGTGTTCCTGCTCGACGTCGACGGCCAGGGAGGTCAGGCGCTCGGTGGCCGAGCCGAAGGCGAGCTCCAGCGCCCGAAAGCGATCGCTGACGTCCAGCTCCAGACCGTCGGCCGTGACCACTTCGGACTGCATGGCGGTGCCGATTTCGCGCAGTTCCCGCAACCCGTGGTCAAGCTGCCGCTGGCGCCGGTCGTCGCCACCGCTGGAGGCAAGCAGGAGGATAGTCAGCAGCGCCAGAGCGACCACAATGGCAAGCAGATTAGCGATTGGGCGAAGCAGTGCACCCATTGACAAAAGGTCCTGGCGTAAAGGTTCCGACCCTTTGAGCCTAGGCACCACAATGCAACCCGTCTGGGGACTGCGCACGGCCAGAGCGTGCGGACTGTCACATTCCGGGCATGGGATCGGGTCAGTCGATGCCTAGGCGCAGGAACTGCTCGCTGGGGGCCTCGATGGCGCTGAGCGCCTCGTGCAGCAGATCGAGCATGTGCCGTTCCTCGGCGCCGCCGAGCCGGTTTTCCTGTTCCTCCGGGTCGTTCTCGAGGTCGTACAGACAGTGCCAGTCGGCCCGCTGGCCGTAGCACCAGTACGGCAGCGGATCACCGGACTCGAACGGCTGGCGCAGCACGGGCACGTCGGAACCCGGCATGAAGTCGATGCGGGCGCGGCGGTCGGGCTTCGGCAGCTTCAGCTCCGGCATGCCGTGAACGGGCATGGTGGACCAGCGATTCGACCACATCGCCAACGGCAGGTTGTCTTCGTTGACCGGCGACCTCGCGTACTTGCGCCGACCGTCGAGCACGTGCACCCAGCGGCCATACACGCCTGCCAGAGCCCACTCGCGAATGCTGCGCGTTTCCCCACGCAGCAGCGGCAGCATCGACTCGCCGTGGGTAACGCACCTCGGCGATACGCCGAACAGGTCGTAGAGCGTTGCGTTGATGTCCACGTTGGTGGTCAGCGCGCTGCAGACGCCGGGCGCCGCCCCCGGCAGGTGAATCATCAGCGGCGTGTGGCCCAGGGGCTCGTAGAGCGGCACGCCCGGCTTGCCGAAGATGTCGCGCTCGCCGAGGTAGTGGCCGTGGTCCGTGCAGACGATGATCGCGGTGTCGTCCCAGAGTCCGAGCTGGTCCACCTGATCGAGCAGCCGGCCGAACCAGTGGTCGATCATGCTCAGCTTGGCGCCGTAGTTGGCGCGCACGTGGCGCGCCTGACGCTCACTCAGCACGCCGCGCTCCACGGTCTTCACCGAGTACGGTGGCCAGATCAGCAGCTCGCCGTCCCAGTCCGGATCGTAGCGGTTGGCCCAGGGCAGCGGGGTATCGAAGGGTTCGTGGGGGTCGAACTCATCGATGAACAGCAGGAACCGATCGTGGGCACCGGCGTTATCCTCGAGCCAGCGTGCGGCCGTGTTCATGGTGCGGGGCCCTGGAAAGTCCAGCTCCTCGCGGAAGTGGGTGCGGCTGACGTCGTAGTAGCGGTGGCCGTCTGCTGCAGGCAGCGCCGGCGTGCCGATCCAGCTTGGGTCCGGGCGGGTTTTCCAGGGGTCGTTCTCATGGCCGCGCACGTAGTCCCAGCCGCGAAACTCCGTGTGGTAGTTCTCGCCGCCGGTTTCGAACAGGTGCGGGTGGTCGCTGACCAGCATGGTGGTCACGCCGGCCTGCCGCAGTGGCGCCGTGACAGGTTCTTCCCAGAGCTCGATGGAGCCCCAGGGCCGCCAGAGGAAATCCATGGCGCCGATCAGGATGTCGTGGCGGGCCGGCATGCACGGCAGCGAGCCGGCGAAGTGGCTTTCGAACCTAACCGAGCGGCCGGCGAAGCGATCCAGGTTCGGGGTCTCGAATTCGGCGCCCCCGTAAGCGCCGAGCATGTGGCGGTTGAGGCTGTCGAGGAGCACCACGATGGCGTTACGGGGTGCGTGGGTCATGCAGACTCCTTGTGGGAGGGGATGGCGCGCGGCCATGGGCGGCCGCGCTCACGGCTCGAAGGTGGCGCCCGCGGTCGGCGCTTGGGCGAGCTCAGCCTTTCGCGGAGCGGTCGCCGTTGCCGCTGTCGCCCGCGGTCGTCGGCTCGCTGTCGCCCGACGCCGGCGTTTCCGGCTTCGGGGATGCGGGTGCCGGACGCTCGGCGACAGAGCGCTTGCGGCCGCGCGGGTGCTGGCCGCCGATGACCTCGCCCCAGTCCGCGGTCAGGGCGTTGCGCAGATTGCGAACCGCGTCGTAGCCCAGACGCATGGCCAGGGCCTGCTCGGCCTGGCGCAGGGTCGCCAAGGCCGTGTTGATCAGCCGCGAGCCCCGCTCGCTGAAGACGATGCGGTTGGCGCGCCGGTCTTCCGGGTCGGGGATCTGCGTTACCAGCTCGTCGCGCTCCAGCTCGTTGATCTGCTGCTGGATCGCCTGCCGGCTCACGCCCAGCACCCGGGCCAGCTCCGCGGCACGAGTGATGCCGTTGGAGATGTTGATCAGGATCATGGTCTGGGTGCGCGTACGCGGTTGGAACCCCGCTTCGATGAGGCCGTTCTGGAGGCTCTCGTCCATCCAGTAGTAGGCCCGTAGCAGCCCTCGCATCAGCACTTCGGGTGGTTGGTCTTCCATGGTCGAACCTTTCCGTTGCTTCTAGGGACTCGCCGAACAGAGCGGCCGGTGTTTGAACAGCACGCGCCGGGGGCCGCGTTTGACCGGTCACGTGGGGCTGCATTGTTCCGTAAAGTCAAGTTACTGGCAAGAGGTGTATTGGGGTGCCTTGCCGGTTGGTGATCGGCCGCATGGTGTTCTCGTCCCCGGAGTGTCGACTTTGCGAGCTCCGACGGTGTGATAGTCTCGCCGCTCGAGGCGGTCAGGGCTGCGGGGGGAGAATGGAGCTCTACGACGTCATGCGGACCACGTTCGCGGCCCGGGACTTCACCGATGACCCGGTGCCGGATGCGGTGCTTGAGAAAATCCTCGACAACGCCCGCTTCGCACCGAGCGGTGGTAACCGGCAGGGCTGGCGGGTGATCGTGATCCGGGACCCGGCCACCCGTGAGGCGCTGGTGCCGATGATGATGCCCACCTTCCGGCGCTACTACGCTCAGGGCCGGGCCGGGGAAGCGCCCTGGAACACCATCCACCCGACCCGCCTGTCGCAGGCGGAAATCGACGCTACCGAGGCGCCGGAGAGTTTCATCACCCGGATTGTCCGGGCACCGGTGCTGTTACTGGTGCTGGTGGACCTCTCGGTGGTTGCCTCGTTCGATGCCGATCTCGATCGCGTCGGCGTGATCTCCGGTGCCTCCATCTACCCGTTCGTCTGGAACATCCTGCTGGCGGCCCGGAACGAGGGCTACGGGGGCACGCCGACCACCTTCGTGGCGGCCCGGGAGGACGAGCTCAGAGCGCTGCTCGGCATCCCGGCGCGGTTCGCGGTGGCGACGCTGATCCCGTTAGGCAAGCCGGTCAAACAGCTGACGAAGCTCAAGCGCAAACCGGTGCAGGCGTTCACCATGCTCGAGCGTTGGGGCGGAGAGCCGCTCGAGCCCTGACCAGGGCCACGATTCTCAGGGGAGGGAGCCATGGAGCCCAGGGAGCAACCCGGGGACGAGGAGGTCGGGGGGCGTTACTCGAAGTACGTGCTCGGCGTCCTCATCGTCGTCTACGTCTTCAACTTCATCGACCGGCAGATCCTTTCCATCCTGGCCGAAGAGATCAAGGCCGACCTCGGCATCTCGGACGCCGACATCGGCTTTCTCTACGGTACGGCGTTCGCGGTGTTCTACGCCGTGTTCGGCATTCCGCTGGGACGCATGGCCGACGTCTAGGTGCGCAAGAGCCTGATATCCCTCGGGCTCGCTTTCTGGAGCCTGATGACGGCGCTGTCGGGCACCGCTCGGAGTTTTCTCGCGCTGGCCGTCTACCGCTTCGGCGTCGGCGTCGGGGAAGCGAGCGCCACGCCGGCGGCGTTTTCCATGTTGTCAGACTACTTCCCGCCGCGGGTCCGGGCCACGGTGCTGGCGATCTACTCCTCGGGCATCTACATCGGCGCCGGCATCGGCCTGTTCCTCGGCGGCGCCATCGTCGACGGCTGGAACGCGCTCTACCCGGATCCGGCGGCGGCACCGCTGGGCCTCAAGGCCTGGCAGGTCGCGTTCTTCGCGGTCGGCTTTCCGGGCCTGCTGATGGCGGTGTGGGTGTGGACCCTGCGCGAACCGCGGCGCGGTCAGAGCGAGGGCATCGTGACCCCGGAGCACCCGCACCCTTTTCGCGAGAGCGGGCGGGCGCTGGCCGCGGTGCTGCCGCCGTTCACGGTGTTTGCCCTGTATCGCGAGGGCGGCATGCGCGCGGTGCTCGGCAATCTGCTGGCCGCCGCGCTGATCGCCGCCGGCGGGTACGCCGTCAACATGGCCACGGCCACGCCGACCCAGTGGATCGCTCTGGGCATCGGTGTCTATGCGGCGGTCTCCTGGGTGCAGAACCTGAAGCTTTCGGATCCGGCGACCTTCGGCATGATGTTCCGCTCGAAGGCCTTCGTGCTGGCGACCATCGGCTTTCCTTCGATCAGCTTCGTCACCTACGGCGTGGGCTTCTGGAGCCCGCCGTTCATGGTCCGCGTGCACGACGTCAGCCTGTCCGAGGCCGGGCTGTTCCTCGGCGGCGGCGCGGCGCTCGGCGGGTGGCTCGGCATCACCGTCGGCGGCTGGCTGGCGGACCATCTGCGGCGCTACACCCAGGACGCCCGGGTATACATCGGGCTTGCGGTCCCGGTGCTGGCCACGCCGTTCGGCCTGGGCTTTCTGCTTGCCTCGGAACCGTGGCTCGCCTACGTGTGCAGCTTCGGCTTCAGCATTTTCTCGCCGATGTGGATCGGCGCCGCGGCCAGCACCGTCAACGACCTGGTAATGCCGCGGATGCGGGCTCTGGCATCTGCCTATTACGTGCTGATGAACACCTTCGTCGGGCTCGCGCTCGGTCCCTATCTGATGGGCCAGATCAGCGACGTTTACATCGGACAGGGTCTGGAAGCCGGCGCGGCGCTACGTCTCGCCATGCTCTGGGGCCTGGGCATGTTGCTGTTGAGCATGGCCGTGCTGCTGGTCGCGCTGCGCTACCTGCGCGGAGACGAGGACAGCCGGCTGGAGCGCGCCCGGGCCCTGGGTGAGCCGGTCTGACGGCGGCTCCGGGATCCCGATTCCAGCCCGTTCGTCCGCCTCGTTGCCGCGCTCAGGCAATCGTGCCAATCTTCTCCGCGGGAGGAGGGAGAATTCGTGGAGCAGACCGGCGAGTATCGCATCGCTGCGGACCGCGACGCCGTGTGGGCAGCCCTGAACGATCCGGAGGTGCTGGCCCGCTGCATCGATGGCTGCGAAGCGCTGGAGAAGGTCGCCGAGGACCGCTTCGACGCCCGGGTCAAGGCGAAAGTGGGCCCGGTGCGCGCGACCTTCGATGCCGAGCTGCGCCTCGAGGACGTGGTCCCACCCGAGCGCTATACCCTTGCCGGCAACGTCAAGGGCGGCGCCGCCGGCTTCGCCCGCGGTGCGGCAGACGTGATCCTGAGCGAAGACGGTGACGGTACCCTGCTCGCTTATCGGGTCAACGGCAATGTCGGTGGCAAGCTGGCCCAGGTGGGCTCGCGGCTCATCGACGGGGCTGCGCGCAAGATGGCCGATGATTTCTTTGACCGGTTTCACCGCGAATTCGCCGCCGACGGCGTCGACGCAGAGTCGGCACCGGTCACCGCCGAGCAGCCGCGCGCCTACGAATCCGGCGGCAGGTGGATGATCTGGGTAGTGGCATTCGCCGCGCTGCTGCTGGCGCTGCTGTTCGCGCTCTGATGCGACCGAAGGAGACTACATGAAACTCAAGCTGACGGTGAACGGCACGCTCCGCGAGCTGGACGTGCCTGCGAACTCGCTGCTGGTGGACGTGATCCGCGAGCACCTGCAGCTCACCGGCACCCATGTGGGGTGCGACACCAGCCAGTGCGGTGCGTGCACGGTACATCTCGACGGCCGTGCCGTTAAATCCTGCACCGTGCTTGTCGCTCAGGCCGCGGGTGCGGAAGTCACGACCATCGAGGGCATTGGTTCCACGGACGCGCTGCACCCCATGCAGGCGGCGTTCCGCGAGCATCACGCGCTGCAGTGTGGCTTCTGCACCCCGGGCATGATCATGGCGGCCATTGACCTCGTGCAGAACCACGCGGACCTTGACCGGCGCGCTGTGCGCGAAGGTCTGGAAGGAAATTTCTGTCGCTGCACCGGGTACCACAACATCGTCGACGCGGTGATGGCCGCCGCGCCGCAGCTGGCAAAGGGGGCCGGGCATGGCTGAGGCAGTGAGTACCGGTATCGGCGCGCCGGTCCGGCGCAAGGAAGACCTGCGCTTCATCACCGGCGCCGGCCGCTACACCGACGACATCAACCAGCCGGGTCAGGTCTACGCGGTGTTCCTGCGCTCGCCCTACGCGCGGGCGCGGATCGACGCCATCGACGCGACGGATGCGCTGGCCATGCCCGGCGTGCTGGCGGTGCTGACCGGTAAGGACATGGCCGGCGACGGCCTCGGCGACCTGCCGTGTGGCTGGCTGGTCAAGCAGAAGGACGGCAGCGATATGGTGTCGGCGCCGCACCCGCCGCTGGCGCACGACGTGGTCAACTACGTCGGTGAGCCCTACGGCCTGGTGATCGCCGAGACCCTCCAGGCGGCGGGCCAGGCGGCGGAATCGGTGCAGACGGAGTTCACCGAGCTGCACGCCGTGGTGGATCCCGCGCGGGCCATGGAATCCGAAGACATCCATGCCGGCGTGGTGGGTAACCTGGCCTACGACTGGGCGCTGGGGGAGCAGGAAGCCACGGAGCAGGCCCTGGCAGCGGCGGCCCACGTCACGCGGCTGGACCTCACCAATAACCGTCTGATACCCAATGCCATGGAGCCTCGGGCGGCGCTCGGCGTGTACGAGCAGGCAAGCGGCGAGCATGTGCTCTACACCACCAGCCAGAACCCGCATCTGGAACGCCTGGTGCTGGCGGCCTTCGTCCAGGTGGCACCGGAGCACAAGCTGCGGGTGGTTGCCCCGGACGTGGGCGGCGGGTTCGGCTCGAAGATCTTCGTTTACGCGGAGGAAACCGCCGTCATCTGGGCAGCGCGCAAGGTCGGGCGGCCGGTCAAATGGACGGCCGAGCGAGCCGAATCGTTCCTCGCGGACGCGCACGGGCGTGACCACGTCACCCGCGCGGAGCTGGGGCTGGATGCGGATGGCCGGTTCGTGGCGCTGAAGGTGGCCACCACCGCCAACCTGGGCGCCTACCTGTCCACCTTCGGCTCGTCGATACCGACCTACCTCTACGGGACGCTGCTGGCCGGTCAGTACAAGACGCCGAACATCTTCGTCGAGGTGCACGGCGTGTACACCAACACCGCACCGGTGGACGCCTATCGCGGCGCCGGGCGCCCTGAGGCTACCTATGTGGTCGAGCGCATCGTCGAGACGGCGGCGAGAGAGCTCGGCCGCGACCCGGTAGAGCTGCGCCGCATCAACATGATTCAGCCCCGGGATTTTCCCTACGAAACCCCCGTGGCGCTCACCTACGACACCGGCGATTACGAGGCGAGCCTGAACAAGGCTCTGGAAATGATCGACTATCAGGGCTTTGCCGAGCGTAAGGCGGCAGCCGCGAAGCAGGGCAAGCGTCGCGGCATCGGGTTTGCCTGTTACATCGAGGCGTGCGGGTTGGCTCCGTCGAAGCTCGCAATTCAGCTCGGCGCCGGCGTTGGCCTGTACGAGAGCGGCGAGATCCGGGTGAACCCGACCGGCAACGTCACGGTGTTCACCGGCTCGCACAGCCATGGTCAGGGCCACGAGACTACCTTCGCCCAGGTGGTGGCGGAGCGCTTCGGCATCGGCATCGACGATGTGGAGGTCGTGCACGGTGACACCGGCCGCGTCGAGTTCGGGTTGGGCACGTACGGGTCCCGGTCGCTGGCCGTAGGTGGCAGCGCCCTGGTGAAGGCGGCCGAGAAGATCGTCGACAAGGGCAGGCGCATCGCCGCCCACATGCTCGAGGCCGACCCCGGCGAGATCGATTTCGACGCTGGCCAGTTCAAGGTGCGCGACAGCAACCGCACGCTGTCGTTCGGCGAGGTGGCGTTTGCCGCCTACGTGCCGAGCAATTATCCGGAGGACCTCGAGCCGGGACTGTCCGAGAAGGCGTTCTACGATCCGACCAACTTCACCTACCCGGCCGGCACCCACATCGCCGAGGTGGAGGTGGACGAGCAGACCGGGGTCGTATCCCTGGTCGACTTCGTTGCGGTGGACGACTTCGGCACCGTGGTCAACCCGCTCATCGTCCACGGCCAGGTGCACGGCGGGGTGGCGCAGGGCGTGGGGCAGGCGCTGATGGAGCACGGCATCTACGACGAGTTCGGGCAGCTGCAGACCGGTTCCTACATGGACTACTGGATGCCGCGGGCCGACGATCTGCCGGACTTCCGGGTGGACACCACCGTCACCCCCTGCACCCACAATCCGCTCGGGGTCAAAGGCTGCGGTGAGGCGGGGGCCATCGGTAGCCCCGCGGCGGTGATGAACGCAGTCACCGATGCGCTCGGGGTCAACGAGGTGTCCATGCCGGCGACGCCGGAAAAGGTCTGGCGCGCGCTCAAGGGCCAGTGAGGAGGAAGCCATGTATCCGTTCAACTACCACCGGCCGACTAGCCTCGCCGAAGCGCGCGAGCTGTTTCAGCAGATGGACGACGGCATGTACCTGGCCGGCGGGCAGACCCTGCTGCCGACGATGAAGCAGCGGCTCGCGGCACCTTCGGACCTGATCGACCTGGCAGGCGTTTCCGAGCTCGGCGGCATCGAGGTGACGGCGGGCGAGGTCCGGGTCGGTGCGTTCAGCCGTCACGCCGAGGTTGCCGCCCACGCGGGCATACGCGAGACCCTGCCGGTGTTGGCGCACCTGGCCGAGTGTATCGGGGATGCTCAGGTCAGGAACCGGGGCACCATCGGAGGCTCGGTGGCCAACAGCGACCCGGCCGCCGACTACCCGGCGGCGGTGATTGCCCTCGGCGCCACGCTGCACACCCAGGACCGCAGCATTGCCGCCGACGACTACTTTCTCGATCTCTTCGAAACGGCGCTTACCCCCGGCGAGATCATCACCCGCATCGACTTCCCGGTGCCGTCCCGGGCCGCCTACCGCAAGTTCCCCAATCCGGCGTCACGCTACGCGGTGGTTGGCGTTCTGGTGGCCGATTTCGGTGATCGGATCCGGGTGGGGATCACCGGCGCCGGCCCCTGCGCGTTCCGGAGCACGGCGATGGAGGAAGCGCTCGCCGCGAGCTTCGATCCGGCGGCGCTGGACGACGTCGAGGTGCCGGACGTCGGGTTCAACAGCGATCTGTTCGCGTCTGCCGAATACCGTGCGCATCTGGTCCGGGTGATGGCCGGGCGCGCTGTGGCCGACATCGTTGCCGGTTCCTGAGGGCGTCCTGCCCGGGGCGGCAGGGCGGATTCGGCAGCACCCGGCCTTGCTGCAGCTGCTCGCCGTCGTCGCCCTCGCCAGCGGCGCGGCGGCTGCGGTCGCCGAAGCGCTCGATCTGAACGACATCCAGCTGCTCGGCAGCCACAACAGCTACAAGCTGGCCATGCCCTCTGCGCGTATGGATGAGCTGCGTGAAGTCAATCCCGATCTGGCCGCTGCTCTGGATTACGCCCACCTGCCCCTCGTCGAGCAGCTCGACCTGGGCTTGCGCAAGCTCGAGCTCGATGTGTTCTACGACCCCGGCGGGATGCTGTTCGGACGCGACCGCGCGCCGGCCGGCGCGTCGGCGTTCCCGGTGCTGCACGTGCAGAACCTGGACGACGGCAGTCATTGCGCCAACCTGGTGATCTGCCTGAGCCAGCTCGTTGGCTGGTCGGATGCGCGTGCCGGGCATCTGCCGCTGTTTCTGTCCTTCAACGCCAAGGACACCGTCATCGACCGGCCGGGATACCTGCGCCCGCGGCCGTTCGGCGAGGATGCCTGGATGGCCATGGACGCGGAGCTGCGCGCCGTCCTGGGCCCGCGCCTGCTCACGCCGGCCGAGGTGTTCGAATCCGGCGAGCTGCGCTGGCCCACACTGGAGGCCGCCCGGAGCCGCGTCGTCGCCGTTCTCGACGAGGCCGGCGACAAGCGGCGTGAGTACGCGAGCCGCTGGCGGGAGCGTGCCATGTTCGCCAACCTCCCGGAAGGCGAGCCGGGCGCCGCGATCCTCATCGTCAACGATCCGATCGCGGAGTTCGACAGGATTCAGCGGCTGGTGCGCGGCGGCTACATCGTCCGGACCCGGGCAGATGCCGATACCCGGGAGGCCCGCAGCGGCAGCGTGGCGCGGCGCGAGGCGGCATTTGCCAGCGGCGCCCAGCTGATCAGCACCGACTACTATCTGCCGGCCGGGAAGTTCGGCACCGGTTACCGGGTGGTGATGCCCGGCGGTGGCGTGGGCCGGTGCAACCCGCTGCGGCGGTCCTCCTGCGTGGTCGCGGACGCGGCGAGCGCAGCATCGACGGGTCAGGACGGATCGGCCTCCAGGTAACGTTCCTGCAGGCGCTGCATGCCTTTGATCCAGCGGTCGTAATCGCCCGTCTTGCGGCGGATGTATTCGGCGACGGTCGGATGCGGCAGCACCAGAAAGGTCTCGTCTCGCAGCGCCTGGACCACCGTCTCAACCGCTTCTTCCGGCTCGATCATGCCGTCGACCCCGGCGACGCCCGGACCTGCCGCGGTCATGGCGGTGCGCACGGCCTGAGGACACAGCACCGAGACCTTGATGCCGTCGCGGCCGTGGGTGATGGCGATCCATTCCGCCAGCGCCACGGCTGCATGCTTGGTGACGGCGTAGGTCACGGAGCCGATCTGCGAGAGCAGCCCGGCGGCAGAGGCTGTGTTCAGCAGGTAGCCGCCGCCGCGAGCTTTCATGCGGGGGACCAGGTTACGGGCTGCATAGACGTGGGACATGGTGTTCACTTCCCAGATCTTCTGCCATACCTCGTCCGGCTCGTCGAGGCCGTGGCCGACCCCGATGCCGGCGTTGGAGCAGAACAGGTCGATGGGACCGAAACGCGACTCGGTCTCGTCGATGAGCTGGATGATGTCGGCTTCGCGGCTCACATCCACGCCCATGCTCCAGCCGCCGACGGATTCGGCGACCGCGGCGGCGCCGGCCTCGTC
This sequence comes from Pseudomonadales bacterium, assembly GCA_041608775.1. Lineage (GTDB taxonomy): Bacteria > Pseudomonadota > Gammaproteobacteria > Pseudomonadales > Azotimanducaceae > UBA7803. The sequence goes on from JBFISC010000006.1 coordinate 31,709, forward strand.
CAGATCCGCGGCGACGACCGTGGCGGCGCCCTCGCGGTGGAAGCGCTCCACCATGGCCTTGCCGATGCCGCTCGCGGCGCCGGTAACCACGATGATCTTGTCCTTCAGTTCCATGCTGCTTCCCCCGGTACTCTTGAGCGCGCCACATTAGACGTTTACGGATGGCGATTCTATAGTCGGCGCATACCCGGACCGCGGTGACCGAGCGTTTGCAGGAATCGAATCTGTTCAGTCTGGCCGAGCTCGAAGCCGCGGCCGCCGTGGTCTACGACGCGATGCCGCCCACCCCGCAGTACGCCTGGCCGCTGTTGTCCGATGGCAGCGGCTGCGAGGTCTGGATCAAGCACGAGAATCACACCCCGGCGGGTGCCTTCAAGGTGCGCGGCGGGCTGGTGTTCATGGCGCAGCTGGCGCGTGATGGCGCCCTGCCGGCGGGACTGATTACCGCCACCCGGGGCAACCACGGCCAGAGCATCCCGTTCGCCGCCCGGCGGCACGGGGTGCCGGTGACGGTGGTTGTGCCGGAAGGCAACAGCCGCGAGAAGAACGGTTGCATGCAGGGCTGGGGCGCCGAGCTGGTGGTGCACGGCCGCGATTTCGACGAGGCCCGCGCGGAGGCGAGCCGGCTCGCGCAGGCTCGGGACCTGATGTTCGTGCCGTCGTTCCATCCGGCTCTGGTAGTCGGGGTGGCCACCTATGCGCTGGAGCTGTTCCGCGCGGTCGCCGATCTCGACGTGGTGTACGTATCCATCGGCATGGGATCCGGGATTTGTGGCCTGATCCGCACCCGCGATCTGCTTGGCCTGAAGACGGAGATCGTCGGCGTGGTCTCCGAGGCGGCACCGGCCTATGCGCGCTCCGTCGCCGAGGGTCGCGTGGTGGAGACACAGACCGCGCGGACCTTCGCCGATGGCATGGCCTGCCGCATGCCCAACGCCGGTGCCGTTTCGTTCATCCGCCGCGGCGCTGCCCGGATCGTCGAGGTGAGCGACGACGAGATCGCCGAAGCCATGCGCGAGCTCTACCGCGCCACCCACAACGTCGCGGAAGGTGCCGGTGCTGCCGCGCTGGCGGCTTTGCACCGTGAGGCCGAGCTGCAGCGGGGCAGACGCGTCGGCGTGATCCTCACCGGCGGCAACGTGGACTCCGACGTGTTCGCCACGGTGCTGTCCGGTCGCACCCCGCAGGTCACGTGAATAGGTGCCGGGCATTAACCATTAACCTTCCGGTCCGAAGGGTAAAGGTTAATGCC
>JBFISC010000007.1:0-32187 GCA_041608775.1 Pseudomonadales bacterium
CACGTTTGTTGCAGAGTAGCGGCTCATGCTCAAAGCCATTCAGGACTTCCTCAAGCTGGAAGCAGCCAGCGGCATGCTGCTGGTTCTCGCGGCCGTTCTCCTCGCCTTCGAGGAAACCGGCGTGAACCTGCTGGTGGACGAACGAATCGGCATCCTGTCGGGTTCCCTGCTGTCCGGAGTCGCCGGCTACCTCTTCCTCAGAGCGACGCTGAAACCCGAGCCAGCGGACAGCGGCGAAGGCGCGCGCGACCGCGGCAACGCCGGCGACAAGGAGCGCGCACGAGCCGCGTGACCCGCACCGACTCATCGGTCCAACCGTGCAATCGCCCGCCCAGGGAAAGAGATTCTCGAACATCCGGGACGGCGCAAGCGAATGGTTGAGCACGCCGCACCTCGACAGAATCCGCGAACTCGAAATCGCAACCGCCATGGAGACTCCTCGATGACCCGCACGACCAGCCTTCTCACCTCCTCGGCGCTGGCCGCCGCCCTCTTGATCAGCCAGCCGCTGCACGCCGCAGACGAAACCGCCTCCTGGGGCTACGCGGGCGCAGAGGGACCGGAACGCTGGGGCGACCTCAGCGCGGCATACGAGACCTGCAAGACCGGCTTGCAGCAGTCGCCCATCGACCTCGCGGAAGCCAATGTGATCGCTGACGTCCCGATAAGCGTGGACTACGAGGAGGCGCCTCTGGCGATCCGCAACCTCGGCAAGACCGTGCAGGTAGACTTCCCTTCCGGCTCCTACCTGACTACCAGCGGAAGGGTGTTCGGCCTGGCGCAGGTTCACTTCCATACGCCCAGCGAACACACCTTCGGCGGCGAAACCTACCCGCTCGTCGCCCACTTCGTTCACGTCGCCGACAGCGGCGCCCTCGCCGTGCTCGGGATTCTCTTCGAGACCGGGGAGGCCAATACGGAGCTGGACAAGATCATCGATTCAGCCAGAGGCGCCGGGGCCGCACCCACCGCCGTGGCCGGTGTGTCCATCGATCCACGCGCGCTGGTGCCGGACACACTGGAGGTCTTCCGCTACATGGGTTCGCTGACCACCCCTCCGTGCAGCGAGGGCGTGAACTGGCACGTCGTGAGCGAGCCCATGACCGCGAGCATCGCGCAGATCCGCGCGTTCGAGTCGCTGATGGGAATGAACGCACGCCCCGTGCTGCCCGCCAACGGCCGTCTGATCGTTTCCCCCGAGTGATCCGGGCAACTCGGCTGGGTCGAACCGCGCTGGCGCTGCAGCCAAAACCTGAGACGCTGAGCAAGGGATCCGGACGCCCACGGCCCGAACCTTGATGTTCGACATTCTGCTCATGCTGGTGGGCTGTGCGGCCCTGTACTTCGGTGGTGACTGGCTCATCCGCGGCTGCACTGGCGTCGGCACGCGCCTGGGACTGCCCCCGCTGCTCGTCGGCCTCGTTCTGGTGGCCTTCGGTACCAGCGCGCCCGAGCTCGCCGTCAGCGTCGATGCCGCCATCCGCGGCCACGGTGATCTGGCGCTGGGGAACGTCGTCGGCTCGAACGTCGTCAATTCGATCCTCGCGCTGCTGGTGCTGGTTTCCGCAGCGCGAATGCCTTCCGGGCATAGCCTTGCCAGCCGCGACGTGCCCTTTCTGCTGCTGTTGACTGCGCTGACGGCGCTAGTGCTGACGGACGGCAGCCTGGGCCGCTGGGAGGGGGCCGGCCTGCTCACTCTGGCGGCCGCGTTCATCGCCTTCGTGCTCAAGAGCACGACCTCCCCGCTGCCCGACTCCGCTGTGGCAAACCCGTCCCGCCAGATCGTACCGCCGCTGTGGAAGCCGGCTCTCCTCGCCGCCGGGGGCGTGGGCATGCTGGTGGTCGGCGCGGAAGCCATGGTGCGATCCGGGATCGCCATCGCTCTGGCGCTCGGTGTGTCGGAGGTGACCATCGCACTGACGGTGACAGCCGCGGGGACCGGCATCCCGGAAATCTCGGCGACTCTGGTCGCTCTGCTCCGCGGTCATGGGCTGATCGCAATCGGCAATCTCGTGGGATCGAACGTGATGAACTTCGGCTTCGTGCTGGGTCTTGCCGCGTCACTCGCGCCAGTTCAGGCGAACGACCTCACCGTCATGCCGCTGCTGCTGCTGGTGCTGGTGCTGATGACGCTGCTGATCTGGCTCCTGCTGTCGCGGTTCCCGACCGTGATGCGCCTGCTGCAGCGGCAGGATCCGAACCCGGAATCAGGCGCCGGCCGCGACTGAGAGCCGCGGTTCCGCGGCCACCCGGTTGAGCTGACGTGTGAGCGTGGGCGGCATGAATAGCGCCTCCGCGAGGTCCTCCAGAAGCAACGCGGATTCGGACCTGTCACCATCGAGCTGTGCAAGCGCTGAGAGATACAGCCCCAGCGCCGCGCGTGGACCGGGAAGACGGGCCACGAGCCGGTCGAGCGTCGCCAGGGACATCCGTCGCTGTCCGCTGCCCAGCCACGACCCGGTCGCCCAGCACATGGCACCAATGTGGTCCGACAGCTCGCCGCGACCGGCCTCGCTCCAGGACCGCCACCAGCTGCGATGACTGGAACGAACCCAGGCTTCGAGCTCACCGAGACAGCTTTTCGAGTATGCAGACATCGAAACGGCCCCTTCATGGCACTCTCAGTCAAGTCTCGGCGCAGAGCGTCTGAGGATAAAGCCGGTTAAGACGTAGGAATCCCTCGGATCTCTCGAAGCTAGCGGCTCTTGGCGACGCCCAGCTTGCCGAGCATGGCCGCCATGTCCTCAGCAGAGGTCGCTGGCCTGACCGACCGGTCGATTGCCAGGATGCGCCCGTCCACGCCGATGTAGTAGGTGTGGCGGTTGGCGTAGCCGGCGCGACTCAGCACGCCATAGGCTCGCGCCGTTTCCTTGGTGGGGTCGCTCAACAGCGGGAAATCCGCGTTTTGCTCCGCCGCGAACCCCGCGTTGTCGGCCACCGGATCGACGCTGGCCATGAAGTAGGCCACGTCGAACTCGCGGATCAGATGGCCCTTCTCCGCCAGCGACTTGCACTCGATCGTGCAGCCGCTGGTGTAGGCCTTGGGAAACCATGCCACCACCACGGCCCTGTCGCCGCGGTAATCGGCCAGGCGGTAGGTGTTGCCATCGCTGGCCTCGAGTTCGAAGTCCGGCGCCGGATCCCCCACCTGGGGTACGTCCGCGACAGCGGAGCCGGCGAGCAGCAGAGCGCTGAACGCCAGAGTGAAACGGCAGATCCGGGATGCATCGCGCATGGCAAACCTCTTCTCAGCCCGCCGTGATAGTCTCGATCAGGCGGGGTGAAAAAGCCATCAATGGGGGCCACATGAAATACGCGAATCTGGGTAACACGGGCGTTCGGGTTTCCCGCCTCTGCCTGGGTATGATGACCTACGGCTCCCGGCAGTGGCGCGATTGGGTCCTGGAGTACGACGAGGCGCTGCCATTCGTCTCCGCCGCGGTCGAGGCCGGCATCAACTTCTTCGACACCGCCGACGTCTACTCCAACGGCGCTTCGGAGCAGGTCCTGGGCCGGGCGCTGGAGGAGCTGGGGGTCGATCGCGAGGACGTGGTCATCGCGAGCAAGTGCTTCAACGGCACCCACGGCCGGACGCGTAACCGCTGGGGCCTGTCGCGCAAGCACATCATGGCGGCCTGCGACGCCTCCCTCGAACGGCTCGGCATGGACTACATCGACCTCTATCAGATCCATCGCTTCGATTACCGCACCCCCATCGAAGAGACCATCGAGGCGTTGTCCGACCTGGTCGCCGAAGGAAAGGTCCGCTACCTCGGCGCTTCCAGCATGTTCGCCTGGCAGATGGCCAAGTACCTGTTCACCGCCGACGCGCTGGGCGCGGTGCGGTTCGTGACGATGCAGAACCACTACAACCTGATCTACCGCGAGGAGGAGCGGGAGATGATCCCCCTGTGCCAGGATCAGAAGGTCGGCCTCATCCCCTGGAGCCCGCTGGCCCGCGGCTACCTGGCGCGCACCCGCGATACGATCAAGGACACCGTGCGCGCCGGCTCCGACGAGTTCGCCGGCTATCTCTATCGGGGCGCGTCCGACCTGGACATCGTCGACCGCAACGCCGAGGTGGCCGGCCGGCTCGGGGTGAAGCCCGCCCAGACGGCGCTCGCATGGATACTCGGGAAACCCGGCGTGGTGTCGCCCATCATCGGCGCCTCGAAGACCCACCATCTGGAGGACGCCATCGAAGCCCTCGAGATCGAGCTGTCCGAGGAGGACGTCAAGTCCCTGGAAGCCGGCTACGAGCCGCATCCGGTCCTGGGTCACACCTGAGCGAGCCCGGTGGACCGGGCGCAGCGGCGTCGGCTACGCTTGGCCGACCGAGGGGGAACACATGCTGAGCAGGATCGTGCGTTGGCTGCTGGTGCCGGTGTCCGCCGCTGCCGTGGTTGCGCTGGCCATCGCGGGCAGCCGCTGGGCAGTGTCGCTGGCCGACAGGCACTGCCCCATCGACCGCATGGTGGGCGGCGCCTGCGTGGAACCGTGGCACACCGGGGTCGTGGAGGCCGCCATCTACGTCGCCATCGCGGCGGGTGCCCTGGGTCTGGCGCTGCTGCCGGCCATGGTTGCCCCGAATCTGAAACGCACCGTGGCGGTTGCCGGCTGCCTGCTCGCGGTTGGCGCGGTACTGACACTGTACCTGTCGACCAGCTGGCGGGTGCTGCTGCTGCCGCTGCTGCTCGCCGCGGCCGGCAGCGGCCTCGGCGTCTGGTGGATCTGGTCCCGGAGGACAACCGAGTGAAACGCGCGCCATGGCTGACACTGCTGCTGCTCCCGGGCCTCGTTGCCGCCGCCGACCTGCCCCGCATGCCGGACGGCAAGCCGGATCTGAACGGCGTCTGGCAGGTGCTCAATACCGCCAACTACGATCTGCTGGCCCATCCGGCGAAGGCCGCACTGGCAATGGTGCCCGGTCCGTTCGGTCCGGTGCCCGCGCCCGAGGTGGTCGCGCTCGGGGCGGTGGGCGCGGTGCCGGCCGGCCTCGGCGTGGTGGAAGGCAACGAGATCCCCTACACGGAAGCCGCGCGAGCACAACAGCGCGAGAATCAGGCCGACTGGCTGAACCGGGATCCGGAGATCAAGTGCTATCTCCCCGGCGTTCCCAGGGCCACCTACCTGCCCTTTCCATTCCAGATCTTCCACAGCGACAGCGCTCTGTTCATCGCCTACGAGTACGCCGGCGCGACGCGCAACCTGCATCTGAGCGATCCCGGCGAGGCACCGGTGGACAGCTGGATGGGCCAGTCGTACGCGCGCTGGGAGGGAGATACCCTGGTGGTGGAGGTGACCGGCCAGAATGACCGAACCTGGTTTGATCGTGCCGGCAATCACCATAGCAGCGCCCTGAAGGTCACGGAGCGCTACACGCCCACCAGCTACCACGTCATCGAGTACGAGGCCCGCATCGAAGACCCTGAAGTGTTCACCCGGCCGTGGACCATCCGCATGCCCATCTACCGACGCGTGGGACCGGACGCGCGCCTGCAGCAGTTCAAATGCGTGGAGTTCGTCGAGGAACTGATGTACGGACACCTGCGCAAGGAACCGCTGCCCGGGAGGAAAGCGCCATGAGGATGACCCTACCCGCCATTACCCTGTTCGCAACGCTCGGCGTTCTCCAGTCGGCCGCAGCAGCGGAATGGGAGCCCCCGCGGACCCATTTCGGCGATCCTGATCTGCAGGGAACCTGGACCAGCGCCACCATAACGGCGCTCGAGCGTCCGGAGCAGTTCGATCGGCTGGTGCTGACTGAGGCCGAGGCCGCGGCGTGGGAGAGCCGCAACGAGGAATTCTTCGCGTCCATCGACGAGATACCGGAGGAGGGCCTGCAGGCGGGCGCCGACGTCGGTGGCTACAACTCGTTCTGGATGGACCCGGGCACCCGGGCGCTGCGCGTAGGAGACGAGATCCGCAGCAGCATTCTGGTCTCACCCGAGGACGGCAGACTGCCGATGCGGCTCGGCACGCGGGCGAAGCTCGGGCAGTTCTTCCTGCGCGTGCAGGGCGCCTTCGACGGCCCCGAGCAGCGTCCCCTCGGCGAGCGCTGCATCGTCGGTTTCGGCAGCACCGGCGGACCGCCGATGCTGCCTGTGCTGTACAACAACAACTACCAGGTCGTGCAGTCCCCGGGGCATGTGCTGATCCACGTGGAGATGAATCACGATGCCCGGATCATCCGTCTGGATTCCGAACATCTTCCGCAGACGGTGCGGCCGTGGCTGGGGGATTCCATCGGCCGCTGGGAGGGAGACACGCTGGTGGTGGAGACCACGAACTTCCACCCGGGGCAGAGCTTCCGCGCCGCCATCAAGCACCAGTTCTACATGACCCCCGAAGCAGTCGTCACCGAGCGCTTCACCCGAACCGGCGAAGACACCGTCCTGTACCAGTTCACGGTTGAGGATCCGGGCGCCTACACCGCGCCGTGGTCGGGCGAGCTGACCCTTCGGCGCACCGAAGGACCGATCTACGAGTACGCCTGTCACGAGGGCAACTACGCGCTCTCGGGTATTCTGGCGGGCGCCCGACTGCAGGAGAACCTGCCCGAAGAAGAAGGCGAATGAGGCAAACGGGCGTCGGTGGCGCCGCGAGCCCAGATCAGGCGCTGCGCAGCGCGTAGAGCACCCGACCCCGGGCGCAGAGCACACCGCTGTCGCTGGTGATGCTGACCTCGATCACGCAGAGCTGGCGACCGCGCTTGATCACGCGCGCTTCGGCCTCGAGCCAGGCCCCATGGGCCTGACGCAGGTAGGAGACCTGCAGGTCCGCGGTGCCGGCAGGCGAGCTGCCCTCGCGCATGCCGGTGAACACCGCGGGCAGCACCGCCATGTCGACGAGCGTGGCGATGACGCCGCCGTTGACGCTGCCGCCGATGCCGGTCGGGGTGCCCTCGCCGACGTCCAGCCGCAGCCGGGCGAAACCATCCCGGCGCTCGAGCAGGCGCAGGCCGAGATAGCGGTGGAACGGCACGCTGTCGAAGTCTGCGAAGAAGTCGGCGTGAGGCTCGACAGGGCGCTGCGAGTCGGTCATGGGTACACGGGCCGGTTGCTCATGGCTGATCTTACTCCGAAGCCGGCGGTGGCTTCCCGGTTCAGACCAGGCTGTAGCCGAGGTAGCCGACATAGCCGAGCAGCAGCAGGCCCCCCTCGCCCCGGCTCAACCGCCGCCCGGTGTGGAGAAACAGCAGTAACACCAAGGCGGCGGCAAGCATCACCCACTGGTCGACGTCGAGCATCCGCCCGCTGACAGGCAGCGGCTGCAGCAGGGCCGACACCCCCAGAATGCCCAGCAGGTTGAACACGTTGCTGCCGAGCACGTTGCCTACCGCCACGTCGGCGTGGCCGCGCAGGGACGCGATGACCGAGATCGAAAACTCCGGCAGCGAGGTGCCGACCGCCACGAGCGTCAGCCCCACTACTGCCTCCGACATGCCCAGGCTCCGCGCCAGGTCGACGGCGCCGCCGAGCAGCGATTCGGCACCCGCCACCAGCAGCACCAGCCCCGCGACCAGGGCGGCCGCGATGGACAATCCCGAGCGCGGCAGCGCGGTCATCTCCTGCGCCTCCGCCACATGCAGCTCCGCTGCCGGAACCGCCAGGCCGCGCTCGCTCAAATACGCCCAGAGCAGGTAGGCTCCCAGACTGCCCAGCAGCACCACGGCGTCGAGGCGGACCAGACCGCTGCCGCCCGCCAGCACGATGTACAGCACGCTGGCTGCCACCACCGTGACCGCATCGCGGCGCAACGCCAGAGGTTTCACCGCCAGCGGCGTGATCAGCGCGCAGACGCCGAGAATCAGCAGCACGTTGCCGATGTTGCTGCCGAGCACGTTGCCCACCGCGATGTCCGGACGCTGGTCGATGGCCGCATTCACCGATACCACGAGCTCTGGCGCCGACGTGCCGAAGCCGACGATGACCAGCCCGCTCATAAGCGGCGACACGCCGAACCGGTTGGCAGCGGATAGAGCTCCGCGGATCAGCAGTTCACCACCGACGGTGAGCAGCCCGACGCCGATCGCAATGAAGAGAAGACTGTCCATGGCCCATCGCCAGCCCGACGTTCACGTGGAGGATGATGCAGGATTCACGGCATCGCGTCCGCCGCCGGGTGGCGGCGGTGCGACGACGCTGCGAGGAACAATGGTAGCTACGGTTGGACTTGAACCAACGACCCCAGCATTATGAATGCTGTGCTCTAACCAGCTGAGCTACGTAGCCAGAGTAGGGCGCGAGATTTTCGTTTCTGGCATGGACTATGTCAATGACCCGCCCGCCTGGCAAGCGGCCCTGCTGGTTCAAGCTTCCATGCTGCCCCGATCCCGCGGTTCCCGGGCGTTACCACCAGGATGGCCACCGGCCACGTCATCGTCCGGCGTATACCCGGCAAGCTGGCGGTAAATGATGGCAACCATCATCAGGGTCCACGGTATCGTCCAGATCCAGCCGATAACGCTCAGCACGCCGACGATGGCGAGGCCCATGGCGGCAAGAGACAGCACCGCTACCTCGAAGAACTTCTTGTTCACCAGCCGCACCGACACGATCAGGCAGTCGCTGATGGGAAGGTTCCGCTCGGCCTTGAGCGGCACGGCCAGGGATAGCGCAAACGTCAGGTAGATGCCCGGGAGCAGCAGCAGCAGAAAGCCGATGAACGTCACCAGGCTCTGCAGGGCGCCGACGGCAACGATGGGCAGCAGCTCCCGGTAGAACGCGAACTGATCTTCGAACCGTACCGGGTGGCCGACGCTTCGTTTCAGTCCGAGCACGAACACCCCGGCAACGAACGGATAGACGATCATCATGATCACGAGCTGGCTGATGCTGCTGCCGAGCAGCGTCTGATCATCCACACCAAAAACCTGGCCGAGCAGCAGAGAGGCCAGCACAACGGCTGCGTAAACCAGCAGCATGCCGCCAACTACGATGCCTTTGATGCCATCGGTCCGCTGCCACGCTTCCCGGATCACCGGCATGATCTCCAGTTCGGCGCCACCGGCCAGCGTCTTCTCGATGGAGCCGCCGTAGTGGGCCTGCTGCTGGTCGTCGCCCGAGTCATGCATCCGTTCGGCTACTCCCTCGTTGACGAGAGGTCGGCTCAGACATTGAATCGGAACAGAATCACGTCACCGTCCTGAACCACGTACTCCTTCCCTTCCAGCCGCCACCTGCCGGCATCCTTCGCGCCCTGCTCACCCCCACAGCCGACGTAGTCCTGGTAGGCGATGACCTCTGCCCGGATGAAGCCCTTCTCGAAATCCGTGTGGATCACGGCGGCAGCCTGAGGAGCGCGGGCGCCGATGGGAATGGTCCAGGCCCTCGCTTCCTTGGGCCCCGCAGTGAAGAAGTGATGCAGCCCGAGCAGATGATACCCGGCTCGGATCACTCGATTCAGCCCCGGCTCCTCGATGCCGAGCGCTTCCAGGAAGTCAGCTTTCTCGTCTTCCTCCAGCTCCGCGATCTCGGCCTCGATCTTGTTGCAGATGGGCACGACCTCGGAGCCCTCCGCCTCGGCCAGCTCGACCACCGCATCGAGCATCGGGTTGTCCTCGAACCCATCTTCAGCCACGTTGGCGATGTAAAGCACCGGCTTGGCGGTGAGCAGGTGGAAATCCCGCAGGCGCCGGCTCTCCTCCGGCGCCAGTCCCAGAGACCTGACCGGGCGACCGTCGTTGAGCGCGGAACGCACCTTCTCCAGAACCTCGAGCAGAGCCTTCGCCTCCTTGTCGCCGGCATTGGCCGTGCGCCGGGTCCGCTCGTAGCCGCGCTCCACGGTCTCGAGATCCGCCAGGGCGAGCTCGGTGTTGATGACCTCGATGTCGTCACGCGGCGAAACCTTGCCGGCAACGTGGACGACGTTGTCGTCGACGAAGCAGCGGACCACATGCGCGATGGCTTCCGTCTCACGGATGTGGGCCAGGAACTGGTTGCCGAGTCCCTCGCCTTTCGAGGCCCCGGCGACCAAACCGGCAATGTCGACGAACTCCATGGCGGACGGCACGATCTTCGCGGAACCGGCGAGCTTCGCCACCTCATCGAGCCTCCCGTCCGGCACGGGCACGACCCCGGTGTTGGGATCAATGGTGCAGAACGGAAAGTTCTCCGCGTCGATCCCCGCGCGGGTCAGGGCGTTGAACAACGTGGATTTCCCTACGTTGGGCATTCCGACGATACCGCACTTGAATCCCATTCAGTCGTCTTCCCTGGATGATGGCGGCGTTTCCCGGCTGTGCAGATCGGTCATGGCTTTTTCCAGATCGCCGGCCAGCAGGTACCGCAGAACCGACTCGGGGAGCTGGTAGGCCTCGGCCATCAGGCGCCGTTCCGCCTCCGGCATGCGCACGGAGGTGAGGTAGGCGGTGACTCGGCTGCGGTCGCCCGGGTGGCCGACCCCGATGCGCAGACGCAGGAAGTCGCGGCTGTTGCCGAGCCCGGCGATCACGCTGCGGATGCCGTTGTGACCGTTGTCTCCCCCACCCGACTTGATCCGCACCACGCCCGGCTCGAACGCCATCTCGTCGTAGGCGATCAGGATCTCCGACGGCTGCAGCTTGTAGAACCTGGCCAGGGCGCCAACCGCATCACCAGACAGGTTCACGTAGGTCAGTGGCACCAGCAGCCGGACTTCGTGCCCGGCAACCTCGCCCCGCCCGACCAGCCCTTTGAAGCGGGCCTCTTCTGCAAGCGGAATCCGATAGCGCTCGGCCAGCGCAACGACGAAGTCGGCGCCCACGTTGTGGCGGGTGTCCTGATACTGCGGGCCCGGGTTTCCCAGGCCCGCAATCAGGCGGATGGCCGGCATGACCGCGCTGGTCAATCCTTGTCGTTCTCTTCGCCTTCGGCTTCGCCCTCGGTTTCCTCTTCGTCGGCCCTGGCCTCCGCGGACTCGGCCGCGGCGGCAGCTGCCGCTTCCTCATCGGCCTCCTCGTCGGCACCCGGGCCACGAGGCGCCAGCACCGTGACGACGCTGGAGTCGTAATCTTCGCCCTGGTTCAGCGCCAGGATGGTGACGTTCGGCGGCAGCTTGAGGTCGGACAGGTGAACGGAGTCACCCAGATCCAGCTCGGCCATGTCCACCTCGATGTACTCGGGAAGATCCTTCGGCAGGCAGCGGATCTCCACCTCGTTCATGTTGTGCACGATGCTGCCATCGTTGAGACGCACGCCGACGCACTTCTCCTCGTTGATGAAGTGCAGGGGAATGTGCACGTCGAGCTCCTGGTCGGCGCGAATGCGCAGGAAGTCGATGTGCTCAACCTTGTCCGACGCCGGATTGCGCTGGACGTCGCGCACTACCGCCTGCTGGGCGTCACCTTCGACGACCACGTTGAGCACCTGGGAATAGAAGGATTCCGACTCCAGCGCCTTCCTCAACGCGTTGGCGTTGAAGGTCAGCGACTGTGGCTCGCGGCCACCTCCGTAGATGATCCCCGGGACCCGTTCGCCCGCGCGACGCAGGCGGCGGCTCGCACCTTTCCCCACGTCCTTGCGCGCTTCTGCCTGTACCTCGATCTGCTGACGCATGATCGTCTGCTCCTGTCTGTTGAAACGTTGATGTCGAGCGCCGGACCCGCGACCAGATCCGGCTCCACACGCACCGTCAGTCGATGTTCAGCGGAACATCGCGCTGATGGATTCTTCGTTGCTCACCCGGCGGATCGCCTCGGCAAGCAGGCGATCAAGGCTGAGCTGAGCAATCTTGGCGCAGCTCTCGGCGCCGGGGCCGAGCGGGATGGTGTCGGTCACGACCATCTCGTCGAGCTCGGATTCCGCGATCCGCTCCAGCGCCGGTCCGGACAGCACCGGATGGGTGATGTATGCCACGACCTTGGCGGCGCCATGCTCCTTCAGGGCAAGCGCGGCGGCGCACAGGGTGCCGGCGGTGTCGACGATGTCGTCGACCATCACGCAGGTCTTGCCCACCACGTCGCCGATGACGTTCATCACCCGGCTCTCGTTGGCCTGAGGGCGCCGCTTGTCGATGATCGCCAGGTCGAGGTCGTCGGCCTGTTTGGCGATCGCGCGAGCCCGGACGACGCCGCCGATGTCCGGCGAGACGATGATCGGGTTGGCGTATTCCCGGGTGATCATATGATCCACCAGCACCGGGGACGCGTAGACGTTATCCACCGGCATCTTGAAGAAGCCCTGAATCTGGTCCGCGTGCAGATCCACCGTGAGCAGCCGGTCGATGCCGACGGCGTCCAGCATGTCGGCGACCACCTTCGCGCTGATCGCCACCCGGGCAGAGCGCGGCCGGCGGTCCTGGCGGGCGTAGCCGAAATAGGGGATCACCGCGGTGATCCGCGACGCCGAGGAGCGGCGCATGGCATCCGCCATGATCATCAGCTCCATCAGGTTGTCGTTGGTGGGCGCACACGTCGACTGCAGCAGGAACACGTCCTCGCCCCGCACGTTCTCCTCGATCTCGAAGCTCACCTCGCCGTCGCTGAAACGACCGACCGTGGCCTGACCCAGCTCCTTGCGCATCTCACGGACGACGCGCTCTGCAAGCAGCCGATTGGAGCTGCCCGCAAATATCCTGAGATTCGCCACTGTTGCTGTCCCCTGAAACCGAGCGTACGAAGGATGATGGCTGGGGTGGGAGGATTCGAACCTCCGAATGCCGGGATCAAAACCCGGTGCCTTACCGCTTGGCGACACCCCACCAGAAACCGTCAGGACGGCGACGCCGGCCTTCAGCGCTTTGCTCAACGCGCTGACACCTAACCCCTGGCACCGATCGCGTGACGCAGTGCGCTGCCCGGCGCGCGAGGGGCGCTATTGTGCGCACGGCCCGGGTGGCTGTCAAACTCATTATCCCGCCGAATCAACAGCTTAGATTTCCCACCGGGACACGGCCAGGCGCACCCGGTAGGGCCCGCGCCGGGCCGTGAGCCGATAGGGCAGGACCTGCCCCGAAGCGTCGTCGGCAACTGCCTGATGGCGTTCGAGCTGCACCTGCCAGTCGAGCTGGCTGAATCCGGTGAGCCGGTCCTCGCCGTCACGCGTCTGCGCGGTGGCGGGCACCCCGGGCGCAGGCCGCCCGCGGACCCAGTGGGGCAGCACGGCGAGCGGCAGACTCCACCCCAGGTGGCGAGTCATCACGGCTTCCGCGGGGCCGCGGTCGAGCACCGAGCCGTCCGCATCGGTCAGCTCCAGGTAGTCACCGGCGCCGGCCAGACGCACGCGTCCCTGGCCGAGCGGCCCCCACAGGTCAATGCTGAAGGCATCGTCCCGCTGCTGCCAGAGAATCCGCGCCGAGAAGCTCTCCGCGGCATCCACCACGCCGATCTTGCCTCGCAGATTGAAGCCCCCATCCGCCGGACCCGGGCTCGGCACGGCCGCGCAGCCGGCCAGGCCGATCAGCCATAACACTATGAAAACCAGGCGGTTACGTGGCACAGGTAACGGATTCACGACACCTTGACTCTGCTATGATACGCGGTCAACCCGGCAGCTCTGAGTCATGGCGATACTGGCATACGGCGTTAACTATCGCACGGCGCCCCTAGAGGTACGGGAACGCATCGCGTTTCCGGAGGAAGGGATCGTCGCCGCGCTGCACGCCATCCTCCAGACCGTGCCCAGCGTCTCCGAGGCCGCCATCGTCTCGACCTGCAACCGCACCGAACTCTACGCCGCCCTGGACCCCGCCGACGAGGGCCTGATTCCCGCCTGGCTGGCGAGCTACCGGGCCGTGGAACCCGGCGAGCTCGCAAGCATGGCCTACAGCTACTGGGACGCCGACGCCGCCCGACACATCATTCGGGTTGCGTCGGGTCTGGATTCCCAAGTGCTCGGCGAGCCCCAGATCCTCGGTCAGGTGAAGACCGCCTACGAGATCGCCCGCAATGCCGGCACCCTCGGCCCGGAGCTCAACCTGCTCTCCCAGGTCACGCTGAGCGCCGCCAAACGGGTGCGCACCGACACCGACATCGGGCGCAACCCGGTATCGGTCGCGTACGCCGCGGTGGTCATGGCTCAGCAGATCTTCTCCGACCTCAAGAGCAAGCGCGCGCTGCTGCTCGGGGCCGGCGAAACGATCCAGAGGGTGGCCGAGCATCTCAACGAGCTCGGCATCGGCACGATGGGCGTGGCCAATCGGACCCTGGCAAACGCCGAGACGCTGGCCGCCCGCTTCAACGGCCGTGCCATGCAGCTCACGGACGTGGCCAACCATCTGCACGAGTACGACATCGTGATCGCCTCCACCGGCAGCGCCCTGCCGGTGCTCGGCAAGGGCGCCGTGGAACATGCCATCCGCCTGCGCCGGCGACGACCGATGTTCATCGTCGACATCGCCATCCCCCGCGACGTGGAGCCCGAGGTAGCCGATCTGTCGGACGTGTATCTGTACACCATCGACGATCTGACCGAGATCATCGAGGAGAACGTGCGCCAGCGCCGGATGGCGGCGGAGTCGGCCGAGACGCTGGTGGACGACGGCGCCAGCCGCTACCTGCGGGAGCGTCGCGCACATCAGGCCCGGGCCCTGCTGCGGAGCTTTCGGGACCAGGCTGAGGCCATCAAGTCTATTGAGCTTGAACGGGCCCTCCGGGATCTCAAGAGCGGGGGCGACCCGGAAGCCGTGCTCAACGCCCTGGCCCGCTCGATTACCAACAAACTCATCCACCAGCCGACCGTCGCGATCCGCGATGCCAGCGCCGAGGGGCGCGCCGATCTGCTGGATTACCTGAAGACGCTCTACCGTCTCGACTGACCCGCGAGCAACAGAATGCCGCTTTCGAGCTCCATGATGGCCAAGCTGGACGGTCTCCGCGATCGCTTCGAGGAAGTGAGCGCGCTGCTGTCCGACCGCGAGATCATGGCGGATCGGGAGCAGTTCACCGCGCTCTCCCGGGAGTTCGCCGAGCTCGAGCCAGTGATGAAACGTTTCCAGCGCGTCCGCGAGCTGTCGGCGGAGCTGCATCAAAGCCGCGAGCTCGCCGAGGACGAGGACCCCGAGATGCGCGAGCTCGCCCGGGAAGACGTGGACCGGCTCAGCCAGTCTCTGGATACGGAGGAATCGGCGCTGCAGGCCCTGCTGCTGCCAAGAGACCCCAACGACGGCTCCAACGTGTTTCTGGAGATCCGTGCCGGCACCGGCGGGGACGAAGCGGCGCTGTTCGCCGGTGATCTGTTCCGTATGTACGCGCGCTTCGCCGAGTCCCGCGGCTGGCAGCTGGAAGTGCTGTCGGAACGCCAGGGCGAACACGGCGGATACAAGGAAATCATCTGCCGGGTGGAAGGCCGCGACGTCTACAGTCAGCTCAAGTTCGAGTCCGGCGCGCATCGCGTGCAGCGGGTCCCGGAAACCGAGTCGCAGGGTCGGATCCACACGTCCGCCTGCACGGTGGCAGTGCTGCCGGAAGTAGCGGACGTGGACGACGTGGCGCTGGACAAGAGCGAGCTGCGCATCGATACCTACCGGGCCAGCGGAGCCGGCGGGCAGCACGTGAACAAGACCGACTCGGCGGTGCGGATCACCCACCTGCCCAGCGGCATCGTGGTGGAATGCCAGGACGAGCGCTCCCAGCACAAGAACCGTGCCCGGGCGATGTCGTTGCTGCAGGCCAAGCTCACCGACGCCGCGCGCCAGGCTCAGGCGTCCGAGCAGGCGGCATCGCGCAAGCAGCTGGTCGGCTCCGGCGATCGCTCGGAGCGGATCCGCACCTACAACTTCCCCCAGGGCCGGGTCACCGACCACCGCATCAACCTGACCCTGTACAAGCTCGACGAGGTCATGCAGGGCAACCTCGAAGACGTGATCCAGCCGCTGGTCCAGGAATACCAGGCGGAGGCTCTGAAAAACCTGGCCGAGGCATCATGACCACCGTCGGCCGCTGGCTCGCCTCCCAGCCGGATCTGGATCGTCTGGATCGGGAGCTGCTGGTCAGCCGCGCGGCCGGACTCAGCCGCGCCCAGATTCTGGCCCGTCCGGAGCGCCGGCTCGCGCCCTGCGCGGCGGCGCGTCTCGACGGTTGGGCCGCGCGTCGCCGCCAGGGAGAACCATTGGCGTACATCCTCGGCAGCCGCGAGTTCTGGGGGCTCGACCTGAGCGTGACGCCCGCCGTGCTGGTGCCCCGTCCGGACACGGAGTTGCTGGTGGAAGCCGGCCTCGAGCTGCTGGCGACCTCCAGCGTTGCGACGCCCGAGGTGCAGCCACCGCAGGTGCTCGATCTCGGTACCGGCAGCGGCGCGGTGGCCATCGCCATCGCCCGCGAGCGCCTCGACGTCATCGTCACCGCCAGCGACATCTCGCCGGCCGCATTGCTGGTTGCAGCCGGCAACGGCCGACGCCATGGGCTCACCATCCGCTGGGTTGCGGGCGACTGGCTCGACGCCATCGGCGGCCGGTTTAACCTGATCCTGTCGAACCCGCCCTATGTGGCTGACCGCGATCCTCACCTGCCGGGGCTCGCCCATGAACCACGCGGGGCGCTGGTCGCCGGTGCCGACGGGCTGGACGCGATCCGCCGCATCATCGGCACGGCCGCCGGTCGGCTTCACCCCGGCGGCGCGCTGGCGCTGGAACACGGTGCCACCCAGGGCGGCGCGGTCCGCGCGCTCCTGGGCACGGCCGGCTTCGTCGCCATCACCACCCGCAGGGATCTCTCCGGTCTGGAACGGGTGAGCTTCGGCCGCCGCCCGGAAGGCGCCAGATGAGCCGGGAACTCAACGATGCCGAGCTGCTGCGCTTCAGCCGCCAGATCATGCTGCCGGAGCTCGACGTGGCCGGCCAGGAAGCGCTGCTGAACGCCCGGGCGCTCATCGTCGGCATGGGCGGCCTGGGCTCGCCGGCGGCCATGTACCTGGCGGCCGCCGGGGTCGGCAGCCTGGTCATCGCGGACGACGACGACGTGGAGATCTCGAACCTGCAACGCCAGATCATCCACGACAACGAATCGCTGGGGGATTCGAAAGTCGTGTCGGCAGCGCGCACGCTGCGGCGCCTGAACCCGGGCGTGCAGATAGAGCCGCTGGGGTCGCGACTCAGCCCGGAGCAGCTGACCCGCTACGCAGCGGCATGCGACGTGGTCCTGGACGCCACGGACAACTTCCCGACCCGCTATGTTATCAACGACGCCTGCTGGACGGCGGGCACGCCGCTGGTCTCCGGCGCAGCCATCCGCTGGGAAGGCCAGGTGGCGGTGTTCGATCCGCGCCGGGAGGGGTCCCCCTGCTACCGCTGCCTCTACCGCGAGGCCAGCGACGGCTCGGCCCCGGAGCCCGAGGCGCTGAACTGCGCGGAGAACGGCGTCATCGCGCCGCTGGTGGGCATCATCGGCGCGTGTCAGGCACTGGAGGCGATCAAGCTGCTGTGTGGCGTCGGCGAGACCCTGGTCGGCCAGGTGCTGTACTTCGACGCCCGCTACATGGACTGGCGCAAGCTCCGCCTCAGGCCCGATCCGGACTGCCCGACCTGCGGAGCCTGAGATCGTAGACCTCCGCCAGGTGCACCAGCAGCCGCTCCCGCACCTGGCCCAGCTCCACCCCCTCGGCGAGGTCCGCGAGCTGGGTGACCCGCATGCCGAGCAGGCCGCAGGGGTTGATGCGGGAGAACGGCTCGAGGTCCATGGCCACATTCAGCGCCAGACCGTGGTAGCTGCGGCCGCGGCGAACGCGCAGGCCAAGCGAAGCGATTTTGGCCCCGCCCACGTAGACGCCCGGCGCATCCGGTCGCGGCGCGCTCTCCACCTCGTAGTCGGCCAGCGTGTTCACCACCGCCTGCTCGATACCGCGCACCAGGGCGCGCACCGAGATCGCCTGCCGCCGGATGTCGAACAGCAGGTAGGCGGTGATCTGTCCCGGGCCATGATAGGTGACCTGGCCGCCGCGGTCGCTCTGCACCACCGGGATGTCGCCCGGGGCCAGCAGATGCTCTGCCCTGCCGGCTTGACCCTGGGTGAACACGGGCTCGTGCTCGGTCAACCAGATCTCGTCCTCGGTGGTGGCGTCGCGACTGGCGGTGAACGCCTTCATGTCATCGAACACCGGCTGATAGCGGGTTCGACCCAGATCGCGGACCAGCGCATCCGTCATCACAGCACCATGCGCACACCGGGCTCCGCGAGCAGGGCCCGATGCAGGGCTTTCAGCTCACCCTCGCCGGTGGCGACGATGGTGACCCGCACGGAGCAGTAGCTGCCTGCGCGGCTCTTCCGGACATCCACCGATGACTCGTGGACCGTGCTCACCCTGGCACGCACGATCTCCAGCACGGCATCACGAAACCCCTCATGGTGCTCGCCGATCACGTGGATCGGGTAATCGCAGGGAAACTCGATGCGGACCGGGTCACTCATCCGCCGACAGCAGGTTGCTGAAGAACAGGTAAACGGCATCACCGAGGCGGGAGAACAGGCCGCCCTCTGCGGCCGGGGTCAGCGTGACGAGCGGTACGGTGCGCACCGTCCGGTCGCCCAGACGCAGCTGCAGCTCCCCGACCTCGACGCCGGCGTCCAGCGGCGCTTCCAGCACTTTTGGAATGACGAGCTCAGCCTGCAGGTTCTCGTAGTGGCCCCGCGGAATCGTCACATGGACGTCCTCGTTAACCCCCAGCTCCACCTGATCGGCTTCGCCGTACCAGAGATCCGCGGTCTTCAGCGGGACCCCGGCCTGGTACAGCCGCTGGGTCTCGAAGTAGCGGAATCCGTAGGACAGCAGCTTCTGACTCTCCCGCATCCGCGCCTCGTCGCTGTCCGTGCCCATCACTACCGATATCAGCCGCATGTTACCCCGCAGCGCAGACGCGACCAGGCAGTATCCTGCGGCCTCCGTGTGGCCCGTCTTGACCCCATCCACCGTGCGGTCGCGCAGCAGCAGCCGGTTGCGGTTCGGCTGCTTGATGTCGTTGTACTCGAAGGACGGTTCCGAATACATCGCGTAGTGCTCGGGGAAACGCCGGATCATGGACCGGGTCAGCAGAGCCAGATCCCAGGCCGTGGTGAAGTGGCCCTCCTCCGGCAGCCCGGTGGCGTTCTGGAACTGGCTGTCCACCATGCCGAGCTGCTGAGCCTGCTGGTTCATCATGTCTGCAAAGGCCCCCTCGCTGCCGGCGATGTGCTCGGCAACGGCGACGCTGGCGTCGTTGCCCGACTGGATGATGATGCCGCGCAGCAGATCCTCGAGCGACACGGTGGTGCCCTCGCGGATGAACATCTTCGAGCCACCGGTCTGCCAGGCCTTCACGCTCACCGGCACCTGATCCGAAAGCTTGATGCGTCCGGCCTCCACCTCCACGGCCGCCAGATAGGTGGTCATGATCTTGGTGAGGCTGGCCGGAGACAGCGGCTCGTGGATGTTGTGCTCGACCAGCACCTCCTGGGTGTCGGCATCGATGAGCAGGTAGGAGCTCGCCGCCACGGCCGGCGGCGGCGGAATGATGGGTTCGGCGGCGTGGACCGCCAGGGCGAACAACCAGCCGAGCATCGCAAACGAACTGCTTGTGCGAATTCTGCCCGCCATGTGAAATCCTTGCTGGAGCGTCGGCACTATTCTAACGAAGACTGGGCGGCGGATGCGCCACCAGAGCGACGCCTGGGCGCGGTCATCCGGACCGGTTTGGAGCCCTCAATGCTCCAGAATCAGCGGCTCGGCGAACTCGGCCTCGACGATCAGCGCCTGCAGGCGCAGAGCCTCGGGACGCCCCACCACCGGGCCCAGCCGCACGCGGTACAACCGGTCATCGGCCACCTGGACCACAAAGGCGGGCTCTCCGGTCAGGCGGACCAGGTGATCCTTCAGCTGGTCGGCGGCAGCGAGCTCGCGGAATGCCCCGGCCTGGAGCACGTATCGGGGCGCCTGCTCCAGCACTTCCACCCGCACCCGGGCCGTCCCCCGGTCGGCGAAACCCAGCTTCACGGCAGCCGCATAGGACAGATCGATGATCCTGTCGCTGTGGAAGGGGCCGCGGTCGTTGACCCGCACCACCGACTGCCTGCCGTTGTCCAGATTGGTAACCCGCACGTAGGTGGGTATCGGCAGCGAACGGTGCGCGGCGGTGAGCTTGAACATGTCGAACGGCTCGCCGCTGGACGTCAGGCGACCGTGGAACTTGCGACCGTACCATGACGCCATCCCGGTGGCGTAGTAACCGGCAGCCGAGCCCAGCACATGATAGGTCTTGCCGTGCACCGTGTAGCTCGGCGGGTTCCCCCGCCGGCTCGGCGGCTCTCTGCGCGGGATCGGATCCGGCAGGTCCGCGAGGTCCGGCGGCTCACGCGCCGGCGGTCCGTCCTGCGGCTCGCGTGGGAGCAGCACGCCGCCGCCCGGCGACGACAGACAGCCACCGAGCAGACCGACCGCCAGCAGGGCGCCGAGCGCGCGCCGCAACCGCATCAACGCTCCGCCACGGCCGCCTGCCGGCGGAGCTTGATACTCTGTCCGAGCTGGTGAACCGCGAGCGCGTAGAGCCGGCTGCGGTTGTAGCGGGTGATCACGTAGAAATTGTTCAGGCCCAGCCAGTACTCGTCTCCGCCCTCGCCCTCCATCCGGAACAGCGCAGCCGGACGATCCGGCTCGAGGCCCTCCACCGCGACCCCCCGGGCACGCAGATCAGCCACCGTGTAGTTCAGGCTCAGCGACTCGTTGGCGATGTCGACGACGCCGTCGCCGGCGACCTCGACCGGCAGCACCACGGTATCACCCGGCTCCCAGCCGTGGCGCTTGAAGTAGTTGGCAATGCTGCCGACCGCGTCCTCCGGGTTGTTCCAGATGTCGCGCTGCCCGTCACCATCGAAGTCCACGGCGTACGCCCGGTAGCTCGACGGGATGAACTGGCCATAGCCCATCGCCCCGGCATAGGACCCGGTGAGGGCCAGGGGATCGCGGTTTTCCTCACGGGCAAGCAGCAGGAACTCGGTCAGCTCGCGGCGGAAGAAGTCGGCCCGGGGCGGATAGTCGAAACCCAGCGTCGCCAGGGCGTCCAGAACCCGATAGCCACCGGTGATCCGACCGTAACGGGTCTCCACGCCGAGGATGGCAACGACGTACTCCGGGGCCACGCCGAAGCGCTGCTCGGCTTCCAGCAGCACCGCCTCATGCTGGTCCCAGAACTCGAGCCCCTGGGAGATGCGCGGCTCCTTGAGAAAGATGTCCCGGTACTCGTGCCACTTGAGGGTCCGCTCGGCCGGTCGGGCTATGGCATCCAGGATGCTCTGCTTGCGCCTTGCCCGGGCGAACAGACCGGTGAGCTCATCGGCGCTGAAGCCATGCTCAGCCACCAGCTCGGCAACGTAGGCCTGCACGTCGGCCCGCTGGGTGTAGTCTGCATAGGCTGAGCCGTTGAGCACCAGCGCCAGAAGGCCACCGAACATCAGCAACCGCAACATCCACCTGCGTCCCATCAGAGTCCATTCCCGCCGTTACTGCGACCGCCGTCCCGCAGCCGCGTTCACCAGCCCTTGTGCGTCCGAACCGCCATGATGATGCCGAAGCTAGCCATCAGGGTAATGGCCGAGGTGCCGCCGTAGCTCACCAGAGGCAGCGGTACCCCGACCACCGGCAGCAGCCCGCTGACCATGGCGACATTGACGAACACGTAGACGAAAAACGTCAGCGTCAGGGCGCCCGCCACCAGCCGGTCGAAAGTATGCGGTGCCTGGCCTGCGATGTAGAGCCCGCGGACCACCAGCATCAGGTACAGCGACAGCACGGTGAGCACGCCCACCAGCCCGAGCTCTTCGCCGATCACCGCGATGATGAAGTCGGTGTGGCTCTCCGGCAGGAAATCGAGATGGCTCTGGGTGCCTTCGAACAGCCCCTTGCCGTACACACCACCGGATCCTATGGCGGTAGTGGACTGGATGATGTTCCATCCGGCGCCGAGGGGATCGCTGTCGGGGTCGAACAGGGTGAGGATCCGTTGGCGCTGATAATCCTGCAGCAGGTACCACAGTCCCGGCGCCGCCAGAGCCAGCCCGAGGACAGCCATGGCCAGCCATTTCCAGTAGAGCCCAGCCAGCAGCACCACCGCAAAGCCCGCGCACGCGACCAGAATCCCGGTGCCCAGATCCGGCTGCAGCACGATGCAGCCCGCCGGAACCAGGATGATCAGCAGCGCCACGCACAGGTCGGTGAAGCGCGGCGGCAGCGGCCGATCGTGAAAGTACCAGGCGACCATCATCGGGACCGCGATTTTCATCAGCTCGCTCGGTTGAAATCGCGGCAGGCCAGGCAGATCGAGCCAGCGCTGGGAGCCCTTCACCGTGACCCCGACCGCCAGCACCAGCACCAGCATCACCAACCCGCCCAGATAAAATACCGGCGTCCAGCGCAGGTAGAAGCGGGGGCGGAACTGGGCCGCGGCAACCATCGCTGCGAACGCGATGCCAATGCGCAGCAGCTGGTTGTTGAACAACACCATGTTCCGGTCGACGGCGCTGTAGAGCACGATGAGGCCGATCCCGACCACCGCAGCGAGCAGGAGCAGCATCAACGGATCCAGGTGCAGCTGCCGCAGCCGCGCCCGGGCGCTGAATCCCGAGTATCCCGGCAGCGTACGGACGAAATCCTGGTTGCTCATCGACGGCTACCGGACCGCCAGCTGGGGCAGCAGGTAGGCATCGATCACCTCCCGGGCGACCGGCGCGGCGACGGCGCTGCCCCCGCCGCCGTTCTCCACCAGCACCGCCAGGGCGATCTGCGGATCATCCGCGGGCGCGAACGCGATGAACCAGGCGTGCTTGCGCTGGTACTCGCCCAGTTCCTCCTCGTCGTACTGCTCGCCCTGCTTGATCTCGACCACCTGGGCAGTGCCCGACTTCCCGGCCATGCGGTAGGGAATCTGCTGACCGATGTAGTACCAGGCGGTGCCATTGCCGCGGAAGCCCTTGTTACCCCGATGCACCACGTCCTCCATCGAGTCGACCAGGCGCTCCCAGTCGTCGGGGGACGGGCCCTGGATCGATGGCAACGGCTGGGGCGGATCGAACTCGGGGAGCGGGCGATCACTCGCCAGCAGCAGCCGCGGCCGCACGATCCGGCCGCGGTTCGCGATCGCGGCAGCCACCGTGGCGAGCTGGAGCGGTGTGACCAGCAGGTCGCCCTGACCGATGCCGATGTTCACGCTGTCCCCCGGGTACCAGGGGAGCCCGCGGCGGCCGCGCTTCCAGGCCCGATCCGGCAGCAGCCCGGGGCTGGTCTCCGGAACGTCCACCGCCAGCCGCCGGCCGATGCCGAACTGACTGGCGAAGGATGCCAGCCGGTCGACGTCCATTCGGGTCGCCAGATCGTAGAAGAACACATTGGACGACCGGTAGATGGCCCGGTTCAGGTCCACCCGCCCCTGGCCCCCGGCATTGCCCGGCGTCCAGCTCCAGTCACGATAAATGCGGTCCTGGCCCGGCAGCCGGAACCAGCCGTTGTCGACGATCTCTTCCTGCCAGTCCACCACGCCTTCGGCAAGGCCCGCCAGAGCGACGATGGGCTTGAAGGTGGAGCCCGGCGCGTACTGCCCGTTGATGGCGCGGTTGAACATGGGCGTGTCCCGTGACGACACCAGGGCGCGGTACTGCTCGTCGGAGATGCCGGTGACGAAGAGGTTGGGATCGTAAGCCGGCTGGCTGACCATGGCCAGGACCCCGCCGGACCGCGGGTCCAGCGCCACCACGGCGCCGCGCCGCTCGCCGAGCGCGGCTGCCGCCGCGATCTGCAGGCGGCTGTCGAGGTGGACGGTGATGTTCTGACCCGCCACCGGCGGGTTGATGTCCAGCACCTGACGAACGCGGCCATGCGCGTCGGTCTCTACCTTCTGATACCCCACCTCGCCGTGCAGCGAGCGCTCGTAGAAGCGCTCGACCCCGTGACGGCCGATGAACCGGGTCGCGCTGTAGCGCACGCTGTCCAGTCGCCTCAGGTCGTCCTCGGTCACCCGGCGAACCGATCCCACCGCATGCGCCATCAGCGCTTCCAGCGGGTAGTGCCGGACCAGCTCCGTGGCGATCTCGACACCCGGTAGCCGGTGCCGGTTCACCGCCAGCCGCGCCACTTCCTCTTCGCTCAGGTTCAGCTTCAGCGCTACCGGCTCGAATGGCCGGCGAGTCCGCGCCAGGCGGTCCTGGAACCGCTGCGCGTCGTCGGGCGGCACCGCGACCAGGGCCTGCAGCTGCTCGAGCAGCGCCGCCATGTCCGGAACCCTTTCCTTCACCACGGTAAGCGTGGATATCGGCCGGTTGCTGGCCAGCAGCTCGCCGTTGCGGTCGTAGATCAGGCCCCGCGGCGGCGGCAGCGGCTGCACTTGAATACGGTTCTGCTCCGATCGGGTCTGGTAGGTCTGGTGTTCCCAAACCTGCAGCTGCACCAGACGCAGCACCAGCGCGCCCACCAAGGCCACCACCACCAGCAGCGCCACCCCGGCCCGGGCGGCAAAGATGCGCTGTTCGCGACCGTCGTCCTTGATGGCGAGCCTGCGCGACACGTCAGTGGCCCCGGTGGTAAGGGTGACCGGTGATGATGGTCCAGGCACGGTAGAGCTGCTCGGCGAGGATCACCCGGACCAGGGCATGCGGCAGGGTCAGCGCGGACAGCGACAGCACCCGGTCGGCTCGGGCGCGGCACGCGTCCTCGAGGCCGTCGGCCCCGCCGATGAGAAATGTGACGTCCTGTCCCTGCATACGCCAATCTTCCAGACTTTCGGCAAGCTCGACCGTGCTCCAGGTCCTGCCGCGTTCATCCAGTGCCACCAGCCAGTCCCGACTGCCCACGTGGGCGAGCAGCCGCTCCGCTTCAATCTCGCGCCCTCGCTGAGCCGACAGGTTCTTGCGCGCTGCGGGGAGTACCTCGACGAGCTCCAGCGGCATCTCGCGCGGCAGGCGGCGCGCGTAGTCCTGAAACCCTGCCGACACCCACTCCGGCGGGCGGTTGCCCACCGCAATGAGGCGGATTTTCACACGCTCTCTTCGGTGTCGGCCGGCAACTCGCTCCAGAGCCGTTCGAGATCGTAAAAGCTGCGCGCTTCGGACTGCATGACGTGGACCAAGGCATCGCCGACGTCCACGAGCACCCATTCGTTCGTTTCGCGGCCCTCCACGCCAAGTGGCTTTACGCCCGCAGCGGTGGTGGCCTCGACGACCTGATCAACGAGAGCTTTGACGTGGCGGTTGGAGGTACCGCTGACGACGATCATGTAGTCCGTGACATCCGATAGGCCGGTCACATCGAGGGTGACCACATCCCGACCTTTTCTATCTTCCAGCGCATCGACGATGAGATTCCGCAGAGCTTCAGACGTCACTAACCACTCCGTACAAGTGATACTGGTTAATATAGGTGTAGACCGCAGGGGGGAGCAAATCCGCGGCGTGGCGCGCCATGGCCGGGTTCCGGCCGGATTCCGCCAGGGCGCCGCGCACGGCGGTCGCGGAAACGTCGAGCATGGGCAGGTCGAGCACCCGGACGGCGCCGGCCGGGGCCCGGAAATCACAATCTACTTGTCTTTCTCGCGTCAGCGCCTCCAACTCCTCGGGCAGCGCCATCGGCGCCCCGGGACGCTGCAGCACCACCAGGTTCGCGAGGGTCAGAACCTCGCGCCAACGGAACCAGGTGGTGATCTCGCGATAGGCGTCGCTGCCCACCACCCAGGCCACCACCGCCTCCGGGGCGGCGGCGCGGATCTCCAGGAGCGTCTCCACCGTGTACGAGGGGCGACCCACCCGTCGGGCGCGGCGAACCTCCAGATCGTCGGGAACCAGTCGGTCGTCGTCGGCACAGGCCAGCTTCAGCATGTCCCAGCGCTGGCTCACGGAAGCACCGGGGGCCCCGCGATGTCCCGGTCGGGCGGACAGGAGCAGGCGAATGGCCGTCAGCCGGAGCGCGTCACAGACCGATCGCGCAGCGTGCAAGTGGCCGACATGCACCGGATCGAAGGTGCCGCCGAGCAGGCAGATCAACGCCGGCGGATCTCGCCGTTGCCGAACACCACGAACTTGCGCGTGGTCAGACCTTCGAGGCCTACCGGCCCGCGCGCGTGGAGCTTGTCCGTGGAAATGCCGATCTCGGCGCCGAGCCCGTACTCGAACCCGTCGGCAAACTGGGTCGAGGCATTGATCAGCACCGAGGCTGAATCCACTTCCGTGAGGAAACGCCGGCCGCGCCCGTAGTCGGCGGTCACGATGGCGTCGGTGTGGGCGGATCCGTAGCGGGCGATGTGGTCGATCGCCGCATCGAGACCATCCACCACCTTCACCGCCAGCACCGGGCCCAGATATTCGGCGTGCCAGTCAGCGTCGGTCGCCGCCGTTACGTCCGGGATGATGGCCCGAACCCGCTCGCAACCCCGCAGTTCCACGCCGGCGTCGCGATAACGCTCCGCCAGCACGGGCAGCAGCGTCGCCGCCTCTGGAGCGGCCACCAGCAGCGTCTCCATGGCGTTGCAGACCGCGTACTTCGAGGTCTTGGAGTTCAGCGCGATGGCCACCGCCATGTCGTGGTCGGCGCCCTCGTCCACGTAGACGTGGCAGACACCGTCCAGGTGCTTGATGATAGGAATGCTCGATTCCCGGCTGATCCGCTCGATCAGCCCCTTCCCGCCCCGCGGCACGATCACGTCGACCTGGTCCTTCATCTGCAGCAGCGCCCCTACGGCGGCCCGATCCGTGGTGCCGATCAGGTGCACCGTGGCGGGCGGCAGGCCGGCCGCTTCGAGCCCGGAAGCAATGCACGCGGCGATGGCGCGATTGGAGTGAATCGCCTCGCTGCCGCCGCGCAGGATGCAGGCGTTGCCGGCTTTCAGGCAGAGGCTGGCCGCATCCACGGTGACGTTCGGCCGGGACTCGTAGATGATGCCGATGACGCCGAGCGGAACGCGCATCCTGCCGACCTGAATGCCGCTCGGCCGGTACACCAGGTCGTCGATCTGGCCCACCGGATCCGGCAGCTTGTCCACCTGGATCAGGCCCTCGATCATCCTGTCGATGGCCGCATCGTCCAGACCGAGCCGGTCGATCAGCGGCTGGTCGATGCCCCGCTGGCGGGCGGCATCGAGATCCAGAGCATTGGCCTGCCGTAGCGATCCGCGCGCCTTGTCCAGGGCCGCCGCCATCCCCCGCAGCGCGGTGGATTTCTCCGCCGTCGTCGCCGCGGCGATCACCCGTGACGCCGTCCGCGCCTCACGGGCCGCCCGGGCCACGTAGCCATGCACGTCGTCCGCGTCCTGGGACATCTGATTCACTGGGGATTCGGCCATCAGGGCCTCACGGTACCGATTCGTTCAGCCGGTGAGTATACCCCGGGGTCAGCCGCGCAGCTTGTCCACCAACCGGGTAAGCTCCTGGAGCCGCTCCCGCGGCCACTGCAACTTGAGCAGGCTCTGCTTGATCTCCGGCTCGATGGGCAGGAGCTCGGCCAATCGCCAGCCCACCGAGCGCGCGTCTTCGAACTGGATGTCCAGCCCGAGCTTCTCGATCATCGGGTGCTTGACCAGCTCCTGCAGAATGTCGACCAGCTCCTGGTGTTCCTCACCCACGGACAGCGCCGGCTCCTCCGGCAGGTACTCCACCTGGCCGATCAGCAGGTGGTCACTCTGCTCGTAGCGGCCGCGGACCCGGAACTTACGGCCACCGCGCACCACGATGCCCAGGCGCCCATTGGAGAGCTGGTTGAAGTCCACCACGTGAGCGTCCGTACCGACGTCGAAGATCTCCGGCTGAGCGTCGTCGCCTCCGAGCCTGGCATCCGCTCCCCTGCGGATCAGCACCACGCCGAACGGCGTGTCGTCGCGCATGCAGCGCACGACCATGTCCAGGTAGCGGGGTTCGAAGATCTGCAGCGGCAGCCGACCGCCCGGAAACAGCACCGGGTGCAGCGGAAACAGCGGAAGCTCTACGACGTCAGCCATTCGCGGAAGATATCACGGCCGGCGTGAATGGGACGTCGGCGCCCGCGGCCGCGAACGGCTAAACTCCTGCGGTGGACTACCTGCAGCTGATCACTCTGGCTCTCATTCAGGGCATCACCGAGTTTCTCCCCATCTCGAGCTCGGCCCATCTCATCCTGCCCGCGCAGCTGCTCGGCTGGGACGATCAGGGTCTTGCCTTCGACGTCGCGGTGCACGTGGGCACCCTCGCCGCGGTGGTGACATACTTCCGCCGCGATCTCGCCAGCTATGCGGCAAGCGGCGCCCGGGCGCTGCTGCAGCGGCGTCTGGACGAGCCCTCGAGCGAGCTCCTCAGAATCGTGATGGCGACGCTGCCGATAGTCATCTGCGGCGTGCTGGCCCGGGATTTCGTCGAGACCAGTCTCCGCAGCATCCCGGTCATCGCCGCCGCCACCATTGTGTTCGGGCTGCTGCTCGGCTACGCGGACACCCGCCACGGCGAACGGTCCCGGGTGACCTGGAGCGACGCCATGGTGATCGGCGCCATGCAGGTGCTGGCCCTGGTACCGGGCACCTCGCGGTCCGGGATCACCATCACCGCGGCCCTGCTGCTCGGGCTGTCCCGGGTCAGCGCGGCGAGGTTTTCGTTCCTGCTCTCGATCCCGACCATTGCGGGCGGCGGCCTGCTGGTCGGCGCCGGGCTCATGGGGGCGGATCAGGCCGTCGCCTGGGACGTGCTGGCGACCGGGGCGGCGTTGTCCGGCATCGCGGCCTACAGCTGCATCAGCGCGTTCATCGCCCTGGTGGAGCGCACCGGCATGCTGCCGTACGTGATCTACCGGCTGGTTCTCGGCGCCGGGCTCATCGTGGTCTGGCTGGGCCTGCGGGCCGGGACCTAGAAGGGAATGTCGTCGTCGAAGTCGTCGTCTTCCGGCAGGGTCGGGCGGTTGTCCGAGCTAGCGCCCTGGGAGCGCGATTCGAAGCCGGTGGGCGCGCCCCCCTCACCCATGCCGCCGCTGCGGGAATCCAGCATCTGCATGTCACGCGCAATGATCTCGGTGCGGAAACGCTTCACCCCGTCTGTTTCCCAGCTGCTGGTGGACAGACTGCCCTCGATGTAGACCCGCGAGCCTTTGCGCAGGTACTCGCCGGCGATCTCCGCCAGCCGGCTGAAACAGACGATGTTGTGCCACTCCGTCCGCTCCTGCTGCTCACCGCTGGCACGGTCCCGCCAGTTCTCGCTGGTTGCGATGCGGAACTTGGTGACGGCGTTGCCGCCCTGGGAATAGCGGGTTTCCGGGTCTGCGCCCAGATTGCCGATGAGGATGACCTTATTGATCCCCCGAGCCATGTGCAGCTCCCTCGAATGACAGTGTCCAAGATGGCGGCCAGTCTAGCGCATTTGCCCTGCCGGCACCTATGCGCGACCGCCCGGACGGCTGTCAGCAGGCGCCAGGGCGCCCCGTGAGCGGTCGCAGGCGCGCCTCCCGCCAGGGCCTGGCAGCAGCGACCGGGGTTGATGTTGCCCGTCCCCGGGGATGTGGTTATGTTGGTCGGTTTCACCCGACGGCCCAGCCCCCTTGGATACCATCAGCGTGCGCGGCGCGCGCACCCACAACCTGAAGAACATCGACCTCGACATCCCGCGTGACCGTCTGGTGGTGATCACCGGGTTGTCCGGCTCGGGCAAGTCGTCCCTGGCCTTCGACACGCTGTACGCCGAGGGGCAGCGGCGCTACGTGGAGTCGCTGTCTGCCTACGCACGGCAGTTCCTGTCCATGATGGAGAAGCCGGACGTCGACCACATCGAGGGGCTGTCGCCGGCGATTTCCATCGAGCAGAAGTCCACCTCCCACAACCCCCGCTCCACGGTCGGCACCATCACCGAGATCTACGACTACCTGCGGCTGCTGTTCGCCCGCGTCGGCGAGCCGCGCTGCCCCACCCACGACGAACCACTGGACGCCCAGACCGTGAGCCAGATGGTCGACCAGGCTCTGGCGCTGCCGGACGGCAAACGCATCATGGTCCTGGCCCCCGTGGTCAGCGAGCGGAAGGGCGAGCACCTGCACGTGTTCAAGGAACTCGTGAGCAACGGCTTCATCCGGGCCCGCATCGACGGCCTGGTGGTGGATCTCGACAACCCGCCGGGCCTGGACAAGAAGAAGAAGCACACCATCGAGGCGGTGGTGGATCGGCTGCGGGTCCGCCCGGACATGCAGCAGCGGCTGGCGGAGAGCTTCGAGACCGCGCTGACCCTGTCCGACGGGATCGCCCGGGTCACCGACATGGACGACGAGGGCACCGAGGACCTGATTTTCTCCGCCCGCTTCGCCTGCCCGCAGTGCGGCTACAGTATCAGCGAGCTGGAGCCGCGGATGTTCTCCTTCAACAACCCGGCGGGCGCCTGCAGCGAGTGCGATGGCCTCGGGGTGAAGCAGTTCTTCGATCCGTCGCTGGTGGTGGCCGACGAGGACCTGACCCTGGCGGAGGGCGCAATCCGCGGCTGGGACCGGCGGAACGTGTACTACTTCCACATGCTGAGCTCGCTGGCCGACCACTATGGCTTCGATGTGGAGTCGCCGTTCAGGAAGCTGAAGAAGAAGCACCGCGATGCCATTCTCTACGGCAGCGGCAGAGATCGGATCGACTTCAGCTACGTCAACGATCGCGGTGACGTGATCCGTCGCAGCCACCGCTTCGAGGGCGTGATTCCGAACATGGAACGTCGCTACCACGAGACCGATTCGAGCATGGTG
Organism: Pseudomonadales bacterium; assembly: GCA_041608775.1. Taxonomy (GTDB): domain Bacteria; phylum Pseudomonadota; class Gammaproteobacteria; order Pseudomonadales; family Azotimanducaceae; genus UBA7803. Next base: position 30,591 of record JBFISC010000007.1, read on the forward strand.
CGGGAGAACCTGCAGCGCTACCTGCGCACCGCCGACTGCCCTGCCTGCGCGGGCACCCGGCTGTGCGAGGAATCGCGCAACGTGTTCATCGGCAAGGTGAACCTGCCGCAGGTCACTCACGGTTCGGTCGAATCCACCCTGAGCTACTTCGACAAGCTGAAGCTCAAGGGCCGGCGCGGTGAGATCGCTGACAAGATCCTCAAGGAGATCCGCGCGCGGCTGCGGTTTCTGGTGGACGTGGGCCTGAACTACCTGACTCTGGACCGCAGCGCCGACACCCTGTCCGGCGGCGAGGCTCAGCGCATCCGGCTGGCCAGTCAGATCGGCGCCGGCCTGGTGGGCGTCATGTACATTCTCGACGAGCCGTCCATCGGCCTGCACCAGCGCGACAACGAGCGGCTGCTGCGTACCCTCCACCATCTTCGCGACCTCGGCAACACGGTGCTCGTGGTCGAGCATGACGAAGAAGCCATCCGCTCGGCCGACTTCATCATCGACATCGGGCCCGGCGCCGGCGTGCACGGCGGCGAGGTGGTCGCCAGCGGCGGGCTCGACGACATACTCAAGGCGAAAGCCTCAATCACCGGCCAGTACCTGTCCGGACGCCAGAGCATCGACGTGCCGAAGCACCGCACGCCACGGGACCCGGACGCCGTGGTGCGGCTGATCGGAGCCCGCGGGAACAATCTCAGGGACGTCAGCGTGGAGATCCCGTGCGGTTTGATCACCTGCGTGACAGGGGTGTCCGGCTCGGGGAAATCGACGCTCATCAACCACACGCTCTACCCGCTGGCCGCCACCAGCCTGAACAAGGCCACCAGCCTCAGCCCCGCGGCTCACGACGAGATTCAGGGCCTGGAGCATCTGGACAAGGTGGTAGACATCGACCAGAGCCCCATCGGCCGGACACCGCGTTCCAACCCGGCCACCTATACCGGGCTGTTCACCCCGATCCGGGAGCTGTTCGCCCAGACCCAGGAGGCCCGCGCCCGCGGGTACAAGCCAGGCCGCTTCAGCTTCAACGTCAAGGGCGGGCGCTGCGAGGCCTGCCAGGGCGACGGCGTGATCAAGGTGGAGATGCACTTCCTGCCGGACATCTACGTCCCCTGCGATGTCTGCAAGGGCAAACGCTACAACCGGGAAACCCTGGACGTGCGCTACAAGGACAGGAACATCAACGAAGTCCTGGAGATGACCGTGGAGGAGGCGCGTGAGTTCTTCGACGCGGTGCCGATGCTGGCGCGCAAGCTGCAGACGCTGATGGACGTCGGGCTTTCCTACATCCGGCTCGGTCAGAGCGCCACCACCCTGTCCGGCGGTGAAGCGCAGCGGGTGAAGCTGTCCCGGGAACTGTCGAAACGGGATACCGGCCGGACCCTGTACATTCTCGACGAGCCCACCACGGGTCTGCACTTCCACGACATCGCCCAGCTGCTGTCGGTGCTGCACAAGCTGCGCGACCAGGGCAACACCGTCATCGTCATCGAGCACAACCTGGAGGTGGTCAAGGTCGCCGACTGGATCATCGACCTCGGGCCCGGGGGCGGCGAGAAGGGCGGGTGGGTGGTCGCCGCCGGGCCGCCGGAGAAGATCGCGG
>JBFISC010000008.1:0-32025 GCA_041608775.1 Pseudomonadales bacterium
CTTCATCAGCGGCTGGATACTGATGGGAGAGCGGCCGATCCGGATCGGTGATTTCATCGAGATCGGCGATGCCCGCGGCAGGGTCGAGTCCATCAACAACCGGTCGACGCGGATCCGCCGCGCCGACGGGGTCCACATGATGGTGCCGAACAGCTCGCTGCTGGAAAGCACCGTGGTCAACTGGACGCTGGTGGATGAGCGGATCCGTACCTCGGTGCGGGTGGGCGTGGCCTACGGCTCTCCGGTCGGCCAGGTGCGCGATCTCATGCAGCAGGTCTGCTCCGCCCACCCGTCGATCCTGGCGGAGCCGGCACCGGAGATATTTTTCGAGGACTTCGGCGACAATGCGCTGGTCTTCGATGCCTATTTCTGGGTGCACGCCAGCTCCGATTTCGTCGCGAAGAAGATCCGCAGCGAGGTCAGATTCGGGATCGAGGCCGCATTCGCCGAACACGGCATCGTCGTTGCCTTCCCCCAGCGCGACGTGCACCTGGACGGCACCCTGACCCTGGAGCAGCCCGGCCGAGCTCCAGCCGATGTCTGAGCCGGCCTCGGTTCAGGCGCTCGGGTGGCGGGAGTGGGTGGCCCTGCCCGAGCTCGGCATCGATCGCGTCAAGGCCAAGGTGGATACCGGGGCGCGCACGTCGGCGCTGCACGCCTTCCGGGTGGAGCCGTTCCAGCAAGCGGGTGCGGCATGGGTACGGTTCTGGGTTCACCCGCGGCAGCGGCGCACCGACAGCGAGGTTATCTGCGAGGCGCCGGTGCGCGACCGCCGCGTGGTCCGGGACTCCGGTGGCCACGAGGAGGAGCGATTCGTGATCGAGACGCCGGTCAACGTCGGCGGCGAGACCTGGTCCATCGAGCTCACCCTCACGGATCGGGACAGCATGGGATTCAGGATGCTCCTGGGTCGAACCGCCATCCGGGACCGTTACCTGGTCGATCCCGGCAAGTCGTTTCTGACCGGACGGCGCAGACCTGGCCGCAAGGGTAGTGCATGAAGATCGCGATTCTGTCCCGCAACACCAAGCTCTACTCGACCCGCCGGCTGGTGCAGGCGGCCGAAGAGCGGGGCCACACGGCGCTGGTGGTGGATACCTTGCGCTGCTACATGAACATGGCCATGGCGCGGCCCTCCATTCACTACAAGGGAGAGGCGCTTTCCGACGTCGACGCGGTAATCCCCCGCATCGGTGCGTCCATCAGCTTCTACGGCAGCGCCGTGGTGCGCCAGTTCGAGATGATGGGCGTGTACTCGGTCAACGAGTCGGTGGCGATCTCGCGTTCCCGGGACAAGCTGCGCTCGATGCAATTGCTGGCCCGGCGGGACATCGGGATGCCCGTCACCGGGTTCGCCCACTCGCCCGACGACATTCCCGACCTCATCGACATGGTCGGGGGTGCGCCGCTGGTGGTGAAGCTGCTGGAAGGAACCCAGGGCGTTGGCGTGGTGCTGGCGGAGACCCGCAAGGCGGCCGAGAGCGTGATCGAGGCGTTCCTCGGCATCAACGTCGACATCATGGTCCAGGAGTTCATCGCCGAGAGCAAAGGCACGGATGTCCGCTGCTTCATCGTCGGTGACAAGGTCGTGGCGGCCATGCAGCGAACGGGCAAGCCCGGCGAGTTCCGCTCCAACCTGCACCGGGGCGGCACGGCCGAGCTGGCGAAGATCACCCCCACCGAACGGCGCACCGCGGTCCGGGCCGCCAGGGCCATGGGTCTGAACGTGGCCGGCGTGGACCTGATCCGGTCCAACCACGGACCGCTGGTGCTGGAGGTGAACAGCTCCCCGGGGCTCGAAGGGATCGAAGAAGCCTCGAACATGGACGTGGCCGGTGCCATCATCCAGTTCATCGAGGACAACGCCAAGCCGGGAAGGACCCGGACCCGGGGGAAAGGCTGAGCCATGGCACGTGACGGTAGCGAGCGGAAGAATCCGGGAATCGAGATTGCCGGTATCCGGGTCCAGCCCGGCGGACGTCAGTCGTTCGATCTGCCCGGCGCTCAGCTCTACACCCACACGCCGCTGGATTTGCCCGTGGAGGTGATCTGCGGGCGCCTGGACGGACCGGTACTGCTGGTCTGTGCGGCCATTCACGGGGACGAGCTCAACGGGGTGGAGATCATTCGGCGGCTGCGCTCGCTCAAGGCCGTGAAGCGTCTTCACGGCACCCTGGTGCTGGTTCCCGTGGTTAACCTGTTCGGGTTCATCCACCGGTCCCGCTACCTCCCCGACCGGCGCGATCTGAACCGCTGTTTCCCCGGGCACGCGGAGGGTTCGCTGGGCTCCCGGGTGGCGCATCTGTTCTTTTCCGAGGTGGTGGTCAAGTGCACCCACATCATCGATCTGCACACCGGCGCCGTGCACAGGGAGAACCTGCCCCAGCTCCGGGCAGCCCTGGACGAAGGCCAGGTCGAGGAGATGGCGCACAGCTTCGAGCTGCCGGTTATCGTAAATTCGGGGTTCATCGATGGCAGCCTGCGGTCGGCGGCCCACGAAGCCGGTATCCCGGTCATCACCTACGAGGCCGGGGAGGCGCTGCGCCTGGACGAGCGTTGCATCGTCGCCGGGGTGCGCGGGGTTACCAACGTGATGCGCGGGCTGGGGATGCTGCCGGCACGACGCCGGCCGTGGATGGTGGAGCCCTATGTCGCGCGCTCGACCAGCTGGGTGCGGGCACCCAGCGACGGTCTGTTCCGGCCCCTGGCCAAGCTCGGAGCCCGGGTCCGCCCGGGGGACCTGCTCGGGGTGGTGGCGGCGCCGTTCGGGGGCCTCGAGAGCTATCTCAAGGCCAAGTCCGAAGGCATCGTCATCTGCGTCAACAACCTGCCCCTGGTGAATCAGGGGGAGGCGCTGTTTCACGTGGCCCGGTTTGCCGCGTTCGACGCCGTGGAGGAGCAGCTGAACGCCCAGCAGGAGGCGGTGGAGCAGGATCGCCTCTACGAGATGACGGGTAACCCGGAGATCTGAGCCCGCTCCTAGCGCCCGCTCTGTGCGCCCGCTCCCCGCCGACGCTTCTTGCAGACGCTCCTGCCGACGCTCCTGCCGACGCATGAAAACCCTTCACGGCGGGTTGATGCGGGAACGTGGTAGTCTCCGCGTAGTCTAATTCCAACACGGTTGTACCGAGAGGCAGATCATGGCTGAACGCAATCCGCAACCCTACCGCAGCGCCCAGGGCACCGCGGCGGTGTCGCCGGTCCGCACCAGCGGCATCGAGATTAATCGGGTCCTGCGCAATACCTATCTGCTGCTGGGGATGACGCTGGCGTGGAGCGCGGCGGTCGCCGGCATTTCGATGGTGACGAACGCGCCGCACCCCGGCTTCATTCTCATGCTGGCGGGCTTCTTCGGCCTGCTCTACGCGGTGCACAAGACCGCGAACAGCACCTGGGGGTTGTTCTGGGTGTTCATGTTCACCGGTTTCCTGGGTTACACCCTGGGACCGATCCTGAACGTCTATCTGAGCCTAGCCAACGGCGGCATGCTGGTGACCTCCGCGCTCGCGACCACGGCCGTGGCCTTCGTCGGTTTGTCCGGCTACGCGCTCATCACCCGCAAGGACTTCAGCTTCCTGTCGGGTTTCCTGGTGGTGGGCTTCTTCGTGCTGATGGGGGCGGTGGTGCTGTCGTGGCTGTTCGATCTGTCCGGCTTCCACACCGCTATTTCCGCAGGCTTCGTGCTGTTCGCCAGTGCGGCCATTCTCTGGCAGACCAGCGCCATCGTGCACGGGGGAGAGACCAACTACCTGCTGGCGACGGTGTTGCTGTACACGCAGATTTACAACCTGTTCCTGTCGCTGCTGCACATCTTCGGGGTGATGGGGGAGGATTGACTCCCCCGCGCCCGCCGCGCAGTCAGCGTCCCGTGAGCGTCTCGTAGACCTTGGAAAGCTGCTCGGGCAGATCCTCGATGTCTTCGATCACCAGGTAGCGCGACGCCGGGCACATGCGCTTCAGGTAGTCGTGGCCTGATCGGTCGACGGTTACGCAGAAGGTATCCACGCCCTTGCTGTGAGCCTCCTGCAGGGCCCGGGCGGTGTCCTGAACTCCGTACTCGTGTTCGCCCCGCTCCGGTCCGTAGTCGCAGTCCTGGGGAAAGCCATCGCTGATGATCATCAGCACCTTGAGGGCGTTTCCGGAAGCCAGCAGCTTGCGGACCGCGTGGCGGACCGCCGGCCCCATGCGGGTGCTGCGCTTCGGCCTCATGCCGGCGATGGCCGCCAGGGTGGCGCGGCTGAAGCGCTCCTCGGGCTCCTTGGCCACGAACAGCTCCACGCAGTCACGGCCGTAGCCGGAAAAGCCGTACACGCCATAGCTGTCGCCCAACTGCTCGAGGGCGGCGGACATCACCAGCATGGCTTCCCGCTGCACGTCGATGATGCGTCGGGGCTCGTCGGCCACCAGCTCCGCGTCCTCTCCCGGCGGCGCCGCGGTTGCCCGTCCCCACAGAAACGGATCGTCGGGTTGCGCCGGCGGTGGCGGCGGCGGTTCCACCGGATCGTCCGTGGACGCGGACAGGTCGACGAGAAACACGGCGCAGACGTCGCGATGGACCCGGTCGCGGCGGCTGTACACACGATCGTCCGGCGTGTGCCCGGCGCGCCGGTCCTGGCGCGCCTGCACGACGGCGTTGAAATCCAGCTCGTCGCCATCCGCCAGCCGGTAGATCCGCTGGTAGCCCAGCGGCTTGATCTGCTCTAGGCGTTTCTGAACGCCGGGCCGATGGGCGCGTATCACGGCCTGCAGCTTCGCGAGATCCTGATCGGGGTCCGGGTCGAGGCGTTGCTCGAACAGCCGGCACCAGCGGGGCAGGTAGCGGTGCTCGAGGTAGTTCCACTCGTCGTAGCGGAAGCTCCGTGCCTGCGCCTGGCTGGTTCCCAGGGCATCGCGGATTGCCGATCGCTCCATGTCGATTCGGCGGGCGAGGGTGTCGCGCTCGCCGGCCAGCTTCTTCAGATCGACGTCCTCCGGCCGCAGCTCGCCATCCTGCAGACCCTGGCTGTCGGCCGCTTCCGCCTCGTCGCCGTCGAGCATCTCGACTGACAGGGTCGCGTCGAGGGCGGACAGGTCGTCGCGCCAGTCCTCCAGCCGGGCCTCGCGCTGACTCCAGTTGGCGGGGTCGTCGGGTTCCTCCTCCAGGGGCTCCGAGAGGGCGCCTGGCAGGGTGTCGGTGAGGGCGGCCACGGTGCGATACAGGTCGCAGGCCGTGGCCGCAGCGTCGTACACGTCGCCCGGCCGCTGTGCCAGCGCGGCGAGGATAGCGGACGCCGGTCCGAGCACGCCGGTGAGGTCCAGCATGACGACCAGCGCTGGCGGCGCCCCCCGGCCCTGGCATTCCAGCGCCGTCAGCACGCCGATCAGATCGGCTGCCGGCTGGGGCGGCTGAAGCTGGAGCTGATGTTGCTGGAGGCGCTCCAGCCAGGGCCGGATGCCCGGATAGCTCCTCAGCATCAGGGCATCCACCCGGACCCGCTCGCACAGCCGCAGCAGCCGGCTCGCCAGAGCCGGAACCGGGAACTGATGGTAGAACCGCTCGAAGTCGCTGGCGCGATTGCCGAGTCCCGGGGGCTCGCGGTTGGTCAAGCCTGGGATGCGGCTCAGCGCCTCGGGCATGCTGAAGCGGTAGCTGCCGAATTCCCGGTGGCACAGCTGCTGCAGCGCCAGCACCCGATAGGCGCTGGGGTCCGGTGCGTCCAGCTGCTCGGGCAGGTACAGGGTATCGCTGGTCAGCGCGCTGCGGTCCTCGGCCAGGGTAACGCGGCGACCGGCGAACTCGCTGCCGGGCTTGATGTGGAAGTAGCGTCCGGCGATGCCCTCGGCGAACAGCGCCAGGCGCTCCTCCAGCGGCGCCAGCTCGATCACGGCAGCACGGTGTCGACGATATCGGCGATGGCGTCCTGGACGGTGGCGTCGTCCGATACCGCGTGAACCACGGCGATCTCGGCCGCCCGACGCGGCGTGATGCCACGGCAGATCAGCTCGCCGGTGTACACCAGCAGGCGGGTGCTGACGCCTTCCTCGAAGCCGTGCTCGCGGAGGTTGCGGACCTTTTCGCCGATCACCGCCAGGCGCTCCGCGCCGGCCGCGTCGATGCCGGACTCGTGGGCGATGATCTCAGCCTCCCGCTGCCGGTCCGGATAGTCGAACGAGAGGCTGACGAAGCGCTGCCGGGTGCTGGGCTTGAGATCCTTGAGGACGCTCTGATAGCCGGGATTGTAGGAGATGACCAGGAGGAAATCCGGGTGCGCGGCCAGCAGCTCACCGGTCTTCTCGATAGGCAGCAGGCGGCGATGGTCGGTGAGGGAGTGAATCAGCACGGTAGTGTCCTTGCGCGCCTCGACGATCTCATCGAGGTAGCAGATCGCGCCGCTGCGCACCGCGCGGGTAAGCGGCCCGTCGCTCCATACCGTCTCGTCGCCCTGCAGCAGAAACCGGCCCACCATGTCGGTGGCGGTGAGGTCCTCGTGGCAGGAAATGGTCACCAGCGGGACGGCCACCTCCTTCGGTTGGCCGCTCCGGAACAGACGCCAGGTCATGTGCTCGACGAACCGGGTCTTGCCGCAACCGGTGGGGCCTTTCAGCAGCACCGGCAGGCGGGCGTCGTAGGCCGCCTGAAACACGTCCACTTCGTCCGCCAGCGGCAGGTAGTAGGGTTCGTCTTCGAGACGGGCGAGTTCCGTTGCTTCGCTCATGCCGGGGTGAAGACCTCTTTGCCCTGCCGATAGCTGAAGAAGTCCACCGCCGGATTGCGGTTGACCAGGGGCCGCTGGTACATCGGGTGGGCCATCGATCGCACCTCGTGCTCGAGCTCGGTCAGGACGTCTCCGGAATCCGGATCGACGATCGCCTGAAAGCGATACTGGTGCTGGTCCGACTCCTCGGTGATCAGCCCGCGCTCGTTCAGCCAGGCGTGTGGGCCGGAGAAGTTCGCCACGTACACGGCAACGTGGTGGCCGTCGTACGCGGCGATGGGCCCGTTGCTCTCGCGGAAGCACAGGGTCTGGTTCGCGCCTACGCGGATTCGCGCCAGCCCCGACTCGGCGCTGGCGGGGCATCCCATCACCTGCTGGTAGAAGCGCGCGATGGCCGCCGCGGTTCCTGCCGGCGTCTCGATTTCCAGCAGCGGGATGCCGAGCGCCATCGGAGGGAACCGGGCCGGAGCGCAGGCACGGATGTGGTTGCCCCAAGGGCACGTCACCTCCAACGTCTCGCCGGCCCGGGTCGCATCGAAACGGGTCCCGGCAAGCGGCTTTGCCAGCCGTTCCAGACGCCGCTGCAGATCGTCCAGGTCCGGCACCACCACCGTGATCACGCCGCGGAACAGCTGGGGATCGGCCAGGGGCAGGTGGAACTGCTGGGCGCCCACGTTGATCCACATGTTCCGGGTGCCGAAATCGATGTACGGATCCCGGGTAAAGCCGAGGCCGGTCACGTAGAACAGCGCGGCCAGACCCTGATCCGGCACCGTCAGGTTGACGTGCTCGAGGCTCAGGACGTTGCCGACGTCTTCGCTGGACCTGTCGAATGTCTGCATGCAGCGACTTTAATGCAATTGCCACTGCCCAGGCCAACGCCGCCGGTGAGCGGTACCATGGGCTGGCCCGCTGGCGGAGACCCGCACCATGGCCAATGCCGACGATACCGATGCCCTGCTGGAGGCCACCACGGCCCTGGTGCCGCCGCTGCTCCGGGGTTTGGAGGCGCTGACCTTTGCCGGTCGCCATCTCCATCCGCCTGAGCTGGCCGCCCTGGTCGCCCAGGTGGGCGGTTTCCGCGCGCCGCTGGCGGAGGGGCTGGCCCGGTTCGGGGCGGTCGTCTGGCCCGAGCGGCTGCAGGCGTTCGCCACCTGCAGCCGCGAGGCTACGTCCCTGGCGCTGCAGGCCTTCGACGCGCTGGCCGGTTGTCTGGAGCGGTCGAATCCGGTGCTCGGTGCCTTTCGTGCCATGGGGTTCCACACCCGGGCCCTGGAGGCGCTGTATCCGGTGGCGTTCATGCTGCCGCCGGTCAATCGCTTTTATCTGAGTGAGTCCGCTCGCGACGACGAGGCGCTGCAGGCGGCGCTGCTCGCCTGCGACGCCGAGCGCGACGGCGTCGGCGTCATGCATGCGGGCAACGGCGCGGGCGAGCGGGGTGGCTTTTCGCTGTACGTGCCCGAGTATCTGGACGCGCAGCGGCCCGCGCCGCTGATCGTTGCCCTGCACGGCGGCAGCGGCCATGGTCGCGGCTTCCTCTGGAGCTGGCTCCGCGATGCCCGCAGCCGCGGTGCCATCGTGCTGGCTCCCACGTCCCGCGGGGAGACCTGGTCGCTCATGGGCCCGGACCAGGACAGCGCCAACCTGCACGCCATGGTGGACCATGTGCGCTCGCTCTGGGCGGTGGACCCGCAGCGCGTGCTGCTCACCGGCATGTCCGACGGCGGCACCTTCAGCTACCTGTGCGGGTTGCGTGAGGACGGCCCGTTCACCCATCTGGCGCCGATCTCTGCCTCGTTTCATCCGTTGCTTCTCGAAGGCGCCAGCGCGACGCGGCTGCGGGACCTGCCGGTCTACCTGGTTCACGGCGCCCTGGACTGGATGTTCCCCGTGGACGTGGCGCGGCTGGCCCGGGATGCGCTGGCGGCAGCTGGCGCGGACGTCACCTACCGGGAACTCGCCGATCTCAGCCACACCTATCCGCGGGAGGAAAACGCGCGCATCTTCGACTGGCTGCTGGGCTAGATCTCGCCGGTGCGGAGCCAGTGAGCGCACTGCGGGCCCAGCTCCTGCTCCGCGCGGGCTTCGTACTCGGCGGACTCCTCGCTGGTCAGAGTCTCTCGCCAGCGGCCGTTGACCCCTTTGTTGATGAAGACCTGGGCGCCACCATCCCAGAACGCGCCGCCGAGGGGGACGCTCTTGGTGGCGTTGCGTTTCATCCATTCGAAGGAGCAGTACTCTACGATGGCGTCCCAGCGCGATTCGTCGATGTCTATGTCGAGAAACCCGGCCAGGCGCCGCATCTCGGAGGGCATGTCGCGCTTCAGCGCCTCGAAGTGCACCAGCAGCACGTTGGGCAGCTCGCGAATCTCCCACCAGCTGCGGATGTTCTCCCAGAAAGACCACCACGGAAATCCGTCCCGCTCGAGCCAGTCGCGCCAGTACTGGCGGATGTCCGGATGCGGTGGTCCGATCGGCGGGCCGACCCGGCCGGGCGTGTCGTTGAGCGCCGAGTACCAGGTTTCGTTGGCGTTGGCGTGGTGGTTGTACAGGCTCCAGACCACGTCGCGGCCATCGCGGCCGATGTACACGTACCTGGCGCTGGGTGAGAAGACGAGCGCGTCTACCGGCAGGTGGGTCTTCAGGAACCGGCGGTGGGTCTGAGCTTCGACCAGGGGCAGCTTCACCTCCTTGGGGGGAACCCGCAGGTCGAGCCAGGGAGACATCTCGGCGACCTCCAGGGAGGGATCTCCGCCGAACAGCATCTGCCCGATCATCTGCTGGGTCCAGGTGGTTCCCGACTTGGCGTAGGTGGCGATGACGATGTCGTCGTCGCGGAACTTCAGGTCGTTCCAGATCGTCGAGTCGAAGTGATGACTGTGCAGTTCCCGGGTCTTTTCAGGCAGCATCGTCATGGCGTTGTCCGCCTCAGCTGGTGAGGCCGTTCCCCATCAGGTTCTCGAAGTTGCGCCGGTAGAAACCTTCCCGCTGTTCCGCGGTTGCGTCGCCCAGGGTCGATTCGAACCGCTTCACCGGATTGCGACCGCCCTCGACGTGCGGATAGTCGGAAGAGAACAGCGGGATCTCGGGCCCGGCCTCGCGGATGATCCAGCCCACGTCCTCGGCGGGGTAGGGGGTGGCGCGAATCTGTCGGCGGACGTAGTCGGACGGCTTCATGGACAGCGCCTGCAGGCGCTCCTCCATGCGGACGAACGCGGCGTGGGCGCTGTCCAGGTAGCGCATCCAGCTCGGCAGCCAGCCGGCGCCCTGCTCGATCACGCCGAACATCAGGCGCGGATGACGCTCGAATACCCCGTCGATGATCAGGGTCGCCAGGGTCTGCATCACCGGCATGGGAATGGCCATGTAGTCCACGGAGCGGAAGTTCTCGGCGCCGCCATGGAAATCGGGGGGTATGGGCAGTCCGTTCTGGAAGTACATCGGGTCGAGCAGCTCGCCGCCGCCACCCACGTGGAACACCACCGGCAGCCCGGCTTCCTCGGCCATGGCCCAGAGCGGGAACAGCCCCGTGTGGCTCGGCGAGTGGGTACGCGGGCATTGGGAAGGGATCAGCAGCCCGGCAAAGCCGTCGCGAATGGCACCCGCTGCGGTCGCCCGGGTCCGCTCGAAATCTGCCAGCGGCACGTAGGCAGTGGGGAGCAGGCGGGAATCCACAGCGCAGAAGTCGAGCATGGCGCGATTGTGCGCATCGGCAACGCCGTAGATCAGGTCGAGGTCCTCGCTGTGCTTTTCCAGCGTCGCCATGTGACCGTTGACGAAGGTATTGAACACCAGCTGGCTGGCCACGCCGATCAGGTCCAGGGCCGCCGGCCGGTCCTCCTTGAGCAGCGCGCCGGTGGCGGCCCAGTTCTTGCGCAGCATGATTTCCTCGGCATCCTTTGCCCGGTAGTCCGGGTCTGCCTGCCTGGCCAGGATGGCGTCGAGCTCCGTGGCGCTGGTGGCGACCCGGGAAGTGCCGTCGATGCCGAGAATGTGCTCGCGTACCGGAGCGCTGGCGTGGGCGGCCAGGAACTCGGCGGTCTCCATGATGTGGGCGTCCGCATCGTGGACGATCTGATTTTCGATGTAAGGCATGCTGGCGACCTCCCCGCTCCGATGACCTGATCATAGGGCAAGAACCGGTGCTGTCGCGACAGGCGCCGCGTCAGCACAACGCGCCTGCGGCGGAAAGCGTTGCCCGATCCGTGGCGTCAGACCGGCGAGGGCTGCTCCTGGCCCGGGGCGGACGCCAGCTCGTCGAGCTGGTTCTGTCGCACCTCGGCGGGGAAATAGGTGAAGGTGGACATGGCGTACTGAACCCGGTCCTCCACGGTCACGTAGTAGTCCTCGAGCTGCTCCACATGGCGCAGCCGCGGCACCAGGCCCATGTTGTTGGCGATCTGAATCGACAGGCCCGGACGGGCGTTCATTTCCAGCAGCAGGGGTCCTTTCGTCTCGTCGATCACCATGTCGCAACCCATGTAGCCGAGCCCGGTGACCTCGTAGCAGCGCGCGGCCAGATTCAGCATCTGCCTCCAGTCCGGGATTTCCAGGCTGTTTAGGTCGGCGCCGGTGTCCGGATGACGCTCGATCAGGTGGTTGTTCTGGACCGCGGCAACGCTGCGCCCGGTGCCGATGTCGATGCCGACCCCGACCGCGCCCTGGTGCAGGTTTGCCTTGCCGTCGGAAGCGTGGGTGGCGAGCCGGAGCATGCCCATGACCGGGTAACCCCGGAACACGATGATGCGGATGTCCGGCACGCCCTCATGCGACACGCTGGAGAACATCCGGCTGACCTTCACCAGGGTCTCGATGATGGCGACGTCCTGCTTGCCGCCGAGCGAGTGCAGGCCGCTGAGGATGTTGGTGACGTGGCGCTTGACCTCGTTCAGCCCGAGTTTGGCGCCGCTGCTCTTGACGTAGTCGTCGCCGTCGCGGCCGACGATTACCAGGATCCCTTTGCCGCCGCTGCCTTGAGCGGGCTTGATCACAAACTCGGAAAGGTTGGCCAGTTCGTTCTCGATGACTTCGATCTCGTGCTGGGTGCTTACCACGTGGAGCAGGGCTGGGACGTTGAGCCGCGCCTTCTGCGCTACCAGCTTGGTCTTCAGCTTGTCATCGACCAGCGGGTAGCGGCTGCGCTGGTTGTAGCGGGCGATGTAGCTGATGTTGCGGCGGTTCATCCCCAGCACACCGCGCCGGGCCAGCGCCCACGGCGAGATCCAGTTGCGCTTCAGGTTGTCGAGCATTCCCGCGGTCACCGGTTGAACACCGCGAATCGATGGAGCTCGAGCAGGCGGTAGCCGGTGTAGCGGCCGAGCAGCAGGATCACGGCGAGCACGCAGAGATTGAGCTCCGGGAAGTTGAACGCGAGGTGACGCACCAGCTGCTGATCCATCATCAGGAACGCGATGATGGCGACCAGCAGGCTGCCACCGCCGGCGACCACGACTTCCCGCGGTCCCTGCTCCTCCCAGGTAATGGACATGCGCTCGATGGTCCAGGCCAGGATGATCATCGGGAAGAACGTGATGGTCAGGCCGCCCATCAGGCCGAACTGGTAGCTCAAGAGGCTGAACAGCGTGATGATGCCGATGACCACGACCACCAGGGTGGCGATCCGTGACACCAGCAGCAGGTTCAACGACGACAGGTAGGAGCGGATCATCAGGCCCACGGCCACCACCAGGACGAAGCTGACGACACCGGGGATCAGCTCGGTCTGGAGAAACGCCAGCGCGATCAGCACGGGCATGAAGGTGCCCGAGGTCTTCAGGCCCACCAGAATCCGCATGATCACCACCATCAGCGCGCCCACGGGCAGCAGCATGATCAGCTTGAACATGCTCTGTTCGGCGATCGGCAGGCTGTATAACGAGATGTCGAAGCCTGGTGCGCTCTGGTCGATCAGGGTCGTTGCCGGTCGAGTCTGGCTGATGATCGAGAACGACACCCGGCTGCGCGAGCCGCCGAGCACCTCCAGCACCGAAGGCGTTGCCGTCTGCCAGAGCAGCAGCCGGTCGTTCTGCACCGCTCCGCTCAAGGGGTCGTAGAGCTGCCAGACGTCGCCGTCCCACACCTGCACCAGATCGCGCAGGTTCTGCCGGCGACGCCCGTCCTCCAGCTCCAGCACCTGGACCGTGCGGGCCGGAACGCCGGCTGCGTTGAGCAGGCTCGCCATCAGCTCCCGGTCAGAGTAGCGATCCAGCAGCAGGCTCAGGTTCTGGTTTGCTCCGGCACGGTTCATTTCGAACGACAGCTGCTGCGCCAGTGAGCGGGCATCCGCAGACACCGGGATGACCGACTGGAGCAGCTGCAGGGCCGCTGTCTGGTAGGGCTCGTCCCAGGTCTGCAGCGCCGGCTCTTCTGCCGGCGCGTACTCCACGCGGTAGTCCTCGTCCTGGACCAGGTCGAGCTTGTAGAAGAGCACCTGCTCGCCTCTGGCGAACCGCTTGGTCCAGTGCGCGCGCCGCTGACTGCCCTGGCTGGAGATTTCGAACCCGAATCCGGACGAGGCGCTGGACTCGGTGATGAGCCGGTAGCCCGACTGCTCCGGCGGCAGGGTCAGGTACACCTGGGTGGCGCCGCCCTGGGCGATGTACTCGACCCGGGCTTCCACCTGCCAGACGGTCTGCTGGGCGCCGGGGAGCAGCGGGATGTGATAGCTGTTGTTTCGGTAGGCCGCCGTGCCGACGCCGGCGCAGAACAAGGCGACGACAAAGAACAGGAACGGCCCGCGCTGGGTGGTCATTTCGGCGCTTTGAAGGCCGGCTGCACGTGCTTGCGCGCGACGTCGACCAGCGCCACGTCCGTCAGGAAGTTGCGACCGAGCAGCAGCGTCGACTGAGTCCCATCCTTGGCGTCGTCTTCGGATTCGTCCGACCCGGAGGATATGCCCGGCGTCTCGAGCAGCACTACCTCGACGGTTTCCCGCACGTCGCCCAGCTGGACCCGCAGCGTCACCGCCGGCCGGCGCTGGCTGGCGCCGCCGCCGTTGGTCCGCAGGTAGCGTTTGAAGGCCCGTTCCACGGTGGCGGTCTCGGCGCCGAGCCGGGCATCGAAACGTACCCACTTGCTGCCGTCGCGTTCGAACTCCACGACGTTGCCCGCGGTGAGCGTGCTGATCTCCGAGCCGGCCGCCATGCGCGCGTCGATGAACGCGCCCGGGGGGTCCAGCCAGACCCGCTCCTCCTCTCCCACGACCAGCTTGTCGCCGCTGACGACTACCCGGTTGGCGTCCGGGCCGGGCTCGCACTGGGCGGTCACCACCGATGCTGCCGGCTGCCTGGGGCACAGGTCTCTGAGCGCCGCGGGCAGCGCGGCGAGGTCCGTCTGCAGCGCGTCGAGACGCTGCTGCAGGACGATTCTGGTGGCGGCGTCGCTGGCCTCCCGTGCTTCTTTCTCGGCCAGCGTGGCGCGCAAGGTGGACACTTCCGTCTGCAGCAGTCGCATCCGGACCTGCATGTCGGCGAGGTTGTCCATGATCTCCGGATTGCGCGCCTGCGGGCCGAGCGCGCAGGCGCTGAGCAGCGCGAGCGGCAGCGTAAGCAGACCGGTGCGCCAGTGCGAGAGCTGTCCGAGGCGCGCCGCGCGGGGCCGCCGTTTTTTATCTATCGTTCTTCGCATGAAGTCTGGTGTCCCCCAGATAGCGATCAAGTCTAATGATCGCCCTGGGTACTTGATACTGTATAAACATACAGCTACACTTTGGGGATGCGCAAGACGGGATTTCAGGCGCCGGGCGCTTCGGCACCGCCGCGGCTCAAGTCGCGGCTCAAGGGCCGGGGTGCCAACAGCAATCCCGCCAGCCGCTATCTTGCCGTCCACAGCGTAACCGAGAGCGACGGCTGGGAAGCCACCGCCGCCGAGCTGGCAGCCGGGGCGAACACGGCGATTGCCACGGAGCTCTACCCGGATCGTACCCGCACGCTGATCACCCGGAACCGATCTCCCGACATCCCCTTCGACCGCTCGATCAACCCGTACAAGGGCTGCGAGCACGGCTGCGTGTACTGCTTCGCCCGCCCGACCCACGCCTACCTGGATCTTTCACCCGGCATCGATTTCGAGACTCGCATCTTCTACAAGACCGGTGTCCGGGAAGCGCTCATCGCCGAGCTGTCTCGGCCAGGCTACGAGTGCGCCACCATCGCCATGGGCACAAACACCGATCCCTACCAGCCGGCCGAGCGGGAGCAGCGGATCACGCGGACCGTTCTCGAGGTGCTGCTCGAGCATGATCACCCGCTATCCATCGTCACCAAGGGCCAGCTGATTCTGCGTGATCTGGATCTGCTGGCGGCGCTGGCCGAACGCCGGCTCGTTACCGTCGCGGTCAGCGTGACCACCCTGGAGAACGATCTGAAGACCCGGCTCGAGCCCCGGGCCGCCGGTCCGGCAGCGCGGCTCCGGATCATCCGCGAGCTTTCGGCCGCCGGCGTCCCCACCGGCGTGATGGTGGCGCCGGTGATTCCGTTCCTGAACGACCACGAGATCGAAGCAATCGTCGAGGCGGGCGCCGCCGCTGGAGCCAGGGACGCCGGCTACATCCTGCTGCGGCTGCCGCTGGAGGTCAGATCGCTGTTCGAGGACTGGCTCGCCCTGCACTACCCGATGAAGGCGCGCCGGGTCATGAGCGCGATCCATGCGTCCCGTGGGGGCAAGGCTTACGACTCCGCCTGGGGTACCCGAATGCGGGGCACCGGCGTGTACGCGGACCTGATCGCGAAGCGCTTTGCCGCGGCGCTGAAGAAGCATGGTCTCGACCGGAACGACGGGCACACGCTGCGCACGGACCGGTTCAGACCCCCCGGCCACCGGCAGATGGACCTGTTCTGAAGCGCCCAGCATACTGACCTGATGCGCCGCACCGAGGTCCGCTGTGAGTCACAGCATCGGGTTCCAGCATCGCCATAAACGATTCGAGGTCAGGATCGCCGATGACGGTGCCCTGGAGTTGCATCTCGACAACTGCCTTCGCAAGCGCCGCCAGCGCGGTGAGCGGGAGCCCCAGTATGTCTGGACCAACGTCGAGCTGGAGTGGGAGGAACACCACTACGTCGAGGTCCGCTTCTGGGCCAGCACTGGCCGCCTGAAAGTCACGGTCAACGGGCAACCGCTGCTGGAGGAGCACCTTCCCGGCTGACGTCCGACGTCTATGCTTTACTCATGAGCGCAGCGCACGCACGACGGCGGTGACCGTCCCGGTACCTGACCCGTGGATCCTGCTCGGGGTCGGCGCGCTATCGGGCGCGGTCACCGTGCTGCTGCTCAGCGCCGTGTGGCACCGTCGCCGTCGCGCTCGGGGCAGCGGCGAGGTCAACGCGCGGGACGATCCGGGGGAGGCGATCCGGCGATCCGAGGAGCGGCTTCTGCTGGCGGTCGTCGGCAGCAACGACACGTTGTTCGACTACGATCACGGGCGCCGGGTGCTGGTGCTCTCCGACACCTTCCAGCGCTGGCTGGGCGGTAGCGGCAGCGGGGCGCGGTTTCGCGAGGTTGAGCTCGACGATGTCATGTCCAGGATCCCGCCGGACCATGCCGATGGCGTGTACCGGGCAATGCTGGCCTGCGCCGAACGGGGCGAGAGCTTCGACGTCGAGTTTCCGCTGATGAAGCCGGACGGCGGTCAGCTCTGGCTGCAGGTCCGGGGTCGCGGGGTCCCGCTGGAGGCAGGCTATCGGGTATCGGGATTCGCCTCCGACATCAGCCGGCGCAAGCTGGCCGAACGGCTCCTTAGCGACAGCGTCGATCGTCTCGGCGCGGTGCTCGACCACATCGCCGAGGGAATCCTCACCCTGGACGACGAAGGTCGGATCTGCTCGCTGAACCCGGCGGCGCAGCAGATGCTCGGTGTCGATCGCGACGGCGAGATCGGCCAGGCCCTGTGCGAGCGCGTCATCCTGGATGAGCCGTTCCCTGGCTGGCCCATGCTCGCCGACCGGCAGCCCAGGGCAGCCCAGATGCGTCGGGGCGATGGCACCACGTTTCCCGCGGAACTCGCGGTCAGCACCATGGAGGTGCGATCTGACGAGCGCTTCATCCTGGTGCTGCGCGACGTAACCGCGCAGCGCCTCGCCGAGGACCGGCTGCGCGCCGCCATTGCCGAGAGCCAGGCGGCCACGCGGGTCAAGGACGAGTTCCTGGCGACGATGAGCCACGAGATCCGCACCCCGATGAACGGCGTCCTGGGAATGACTCAGCTGCTGCTCGACATGGATCTGAACGCCGAGCAGCGCGAGACCGCCCAGCTGATCCGCAGCTCGGGTGAGTCGCTGCTCACCATCATCAACGACATCCTGGACTTCACCCGGGCCGGGTCCGGGCGGCTCAGAGTCGACGAGCTGCCGTTTGATCTGCGGCAGTGCGTGCGTGAAGTCGTGGACCTGCTGGGTCGCCGGCGCAGCCCCGTCGACCTTTACGTGGATTACCCGTCCCAGGTTCCTGGCTGGCTCGTCGGCGATGCGGGCCGGGTGCGTCAGGTGCTGGTGAATCTGGTTGGCAACGCGCTCAAGTTCACCCGGTCCGGTCACGTGGCGGTGACCGTGGAGTCCCTCGATGCGTCGGCAGCCGACGGGCCGCCCGATGGCCGGGTACGTCTGAAGGTGTCGGTGACGGATACCGGTCCGGGGATACCGGAGTCGGCCCGGAGCAGTGTGTTCGAGCCGTTCACCCAGGCCGACGCCTCCGCCACACGGCGGTTTGGCGGCACCGGCCTCGGGCTCGCGATCAGCCGCCGCCTGGTGGAACTGATCGGGGGTGAGATCGGCTTGGAAAGCTCCCCGGGTCAGGGCTCATGCTTCTGGTTCACGCTCAATCTCCCGCCCGCGGAGCCGGTCGCTTCGCTGCCGGCCCCCTCGCTGCAGGGCGTCCGGGTGCTGCTGGTGGATGATGATGCCTGCGGCCGCGACATCCATCGCCGCTGCCTGGCGAGCGCGGGCGCGGCGGTCACCGCCGTGGCCTCGGCGCCGGACGCGCTGCAACGCCTGGAAGGCGAGCAATTCGACCTCGCCCTCATCGACGATCAGATGCCGGACATGGATGGGCTGCTGCTGAGCGAGCTCATCCGCATCGACCCCGGCTGGGCGCGGATGCGTATCGTGCTGATGTGCACGACCGGGATCCGTGGTGTGGACGAGAGCGATGCGGTGGACCGGGCGCTGGTCAAACCGCTGATGCCCGACTACCTGATTCAGGAGCTGACCGCGCTGCTGGTCGAGGGGACGGCGGAGCGGAGCGCCCGGACGTCCCGGCAGGCGCGGGCGGCGGTGCCCCTTCACGGAGACCGGCCGCTGGGACCCACGACGGAGCCTGCGGCGGAAACCGGGGCGGAAACCGTCCCCGCGCCAGGCGCCGCTGCTGCTCACCCCGAACCCCCGCGGCTGCTGCTGGCGGAAGACAACCTGGTGAACCAGCAGGTGGCGGTCCGCATGCTGGAGAAGCTCGGTTGCCGGGTCGACGTGGCGGCGAGCGGGGCGGAGGCCGTTGAGCTCTGGCAGCGTTTCGCCTACGACCTGGTGTTCATGGACTGTCAGATGCCGGAGCTCGACGGTCTTGCTGCGGCGCGCCAGATCCGGGCGCTGGAAGCCGCCGGCGAACGGTCGCGCACCCCCATCGTGGCGATGACCGCCAATGCCATGGATCAGGATCGCGCAGACTGCCTGGCGGTAGGCATGGACGACTACCTGAGCAAGCCGGTGAATCAGGCGGAGCTCGCCGGCGTGCTGGCGCGCTGGGCATCCCGGGTCCCTGGGCCCGCTAATATACAAGAAAGATGACGTAATTTCCTGGCAAGGCAGGATGGTACTGGGCGTTGACGCCGGGTACACGCCCCGGTTGCGGTAGAATCGCCGCCGGGGAATGCCCTCGATCCGTCCGCCAGGAGGCCGCCATGAACGAAACCACCCGCGACCGTATGCTCGAGCTGCTGGAGCGTCAGCGCCAGGATTACCTACGTGAAGGCCCGGTCTCCGCGGCCACCCGCAAGGACCGGCTGGAGCGGGCCGTCGGTCTCCTCAAGACCCACGAAAAGCGGCTGGTCGAGGCGATGGATGCCGATTTTGGCCACCGCAGCGAGCATCAGTCCCTGTTCACCGATGTCGCCAGCTCCGTCGGACCGCTCCGGCACGCCCAGAAGCACCTGGAACGTTGGATGCGGCCGGAGCGGCGCAAGGTAGGTCCGTTTCCGCTGAACCTGCTGGGCGCGAAGGCACGGGTCGAATACCAGCCGCTGGGGGTGGTGGGCGTGATCAGCCCTTGGAACTTTCCGGTGAATCTGACCTTCACGCCCCTCGCCGGGGTGCTGGCGGCCGGCAACCGCTGCATGATCAAGCCATCCGAGTACACGCCGGCGACCTCGGCCCTGCTGGCCGAGATCTTCCCAACGGCGTTCGGCGAGCTCGAAATCGCGGTGGTCACCGGGGGGCCCCAGACCGGGGCGGACTTTTCCGGCCTGCCTTTCGACCATCTGCTGTTCACCGGCGCGACGTCCATTGGCCGCCACGTCATGCGCGCGGCGGCTGAGAACCTGGTGCCGGTCACCCTCGAGCTGGGCGGCAAGTCCCCGGTGGTGGTGGGTCGGTCTGCCGATCTGCAGAAGACGGCCGATTCCATCATGACTGGCAAGATGCTCAATGCCGGCCAGATCTGTCTGGCGCCGGACTACGTGTTCGTGCCCAGGGAGAAGGTGGACGAGTTCGTGGCGGCGAGCGAGCGCTCGGTGGCACGGATGTATCCGACCCTGCTGGACAACCCGGACTACACGTCGGTAATCAACGAGCGTCATTTCGAACGGCTGAACGGCTACGTCGAAGAAGCCCGTGCCGCGGGCGCTCGGGTGGTGGAGATCAACCCGGCGGGGGAAGACTTCCGTCAGCAGCCGTTCCACAAGATTCCGCCCACCCTGATCGTCGACCCCGAAGATGGCCTGCAGGTCATGCAGGACGAGATTTTCGGTCCGGTGCTGCCGGTGAAGGGCTACGAGCGGGTGGAGGAAACCGTCGACTACATCAACGGCAAGCCGCGCCCGCTGGGGCTCTACTACTTCGGCGCCGATGGCACGGAGGAGCGTCGGGTACTGAACCACACGACCTCCGGCGGGGTCACAGTCAACGATGTGGTCATGCACGTAGCCCAGGAAGACCTGCCGTTCGGCGGGGTCGGGCCCTCGGGCATGGGCGCCTATCACGGCCTGGATGGCTTCCGGACCTTCAGCCATGCCCGGTCGATCTTCACCCAGAGTAAGGTCAACGTCGCCGAGCTCGCCGGTTTGCGGCCGCCTTACGGCGAGAAGATGTTGAAGGCAGTGCGCCAGCAGTTGCGCTGAACCGTCTCATGAATCAAAGCGTGTGTACCGAACAGGATCGGCTCTCCGAGCGCGAGCGGTTCGCGGCTGACGGCTACCTGGTCGTTCCCGGCCTGGTCGCTCCGGAGGTCTGTGACGCGGTGACGGCCGAGGTCGTCGCCGCGCTGGATCCGGTGCTGGCGCCGGCTGAGTTCGAAGCCGACGTCGGCTACCCGGGCTCGCCGGAAAGCCGCGCCGCGACCGGCGGCGACACGCCGCGCCGCCTGCTCAACGCCTACTCCCGGTTCCCCTCGCTGCGTCCGCTGGTGACCGGCCCGGCGCTGGCCGGGCATCTACGAGCGGTCATGGACACGGACCGGGTGCTGATGTCCCAGTGCCACCACAACTGCGTCATGACGAAGTCGCCGGGATTCAGCAGCGTGACGCTGTGGCACCAGGACATCCGGTACTGGTCCTTCACCCAGCCGCAGCTTGTTTCGGTCTGGCTGGCGCTCGGTGACGAGAACGCCGACAACGGCGCGCTCAAGATCATTCCCGGCAGCCATCGTATGGTGTTCAGCCATGATCGCCTGGATGACGCGAAGTTCCTCAAGCCCGAGCTGCCGGAGAACCAGGTGCTGATCTCCCAGGCGCGCAGCATCGAGCTGCAGCGTGGCGATGCGCTGCTGTTTCACTGCCAGGCGTTTCACGCGGCGGGCCGGAACCTCACGGACCGGGTGAAGCTGTCGCCCGTGTTCACCTATCACGCCGAGCACAACCGGCCACTGCCCGGCAGCCGCTCGGCTCAGTACGCGAGCATTCCGCTGTCCGGGTGACGGCCGCGCGATGACCGAAAGACACTCCGACAGACCCGAAAGGCATTCCGATCAGCGCTCGGACGCGCCTGCTGATGGGGGTGACGCCGAGAGCCTGTTCCGGGAGGCAATGAGTGACGTGGTCCCGCTCGACCAGAAGCGGATCGAGCCGGAGCCGGAACGACCGGGCCTTACTCCGGCGCAGCGGGAACGCCGGGAGGCTGCGGAAGGGCGGGCGGCAGCCGGGGCAGTGGACCCCAACTACCTGACCCTGGGCGAAGTCCCGCTGCTGCATCCGCGCGACACGCTGGCGTGGAAAAAGGATGGCGTGCAGCACGAAGTCTTCAAGAAACTCAAAGCCGGCCGCTACCCCGTCGAGGGGCAGCTCGATCTGCATCGGCACACGGTGCGTGAGGCGCGCAAGGCCATGTTCGAGTTCCTCGAGCTCTGCCGCCGCAGGGGCTGGCGCACGGTGCTGATCTCTCACGGTCGCGGTGAGCGCAGCCCGACGCCGGCGCGCATCAAGAGTTTCGTCGCGCACTGGCTGGGTCAGGTGCCGGACGTGATCGCCTATCACAGCGCCGCCCGTCATCAGGGTGGAACCGGTGCGGTTTACGTGATGCTGAAGAAGAGCCCCGAGGCCCGTGAGCTGGCCCGTGAGCGGCACGGGCTGAAGAGCGACTCCTGACCGGAAGCGGGCGCCGCCGGGTTTCAGCCGGGCTCAGGCCGGATCGAGCCTGAGGAACCGGCGCGGCGGAAAGCCGGTGAGGACCTTGACCGTGAGGGGCAGCGCGTGCTCGTCGAACAGGCGCTGACGTTCCGCGTCCGTCACCGGCACCGCGAGATAGGGCGCCCGCTCTCCGTCTCCGGCTACGACCTGCACCCGGGGGTTCTCCAGCGCTTGGCGGTACCAGGCGCGGGGCCAGTGGTTGGCGGCTACGTAGAGCTTGCCGTCGCTGTCGAGACGCGACACCACGCGATCATGAGCGTCACCGTCCGGCCCGGTGGTGGAGATGACCAGGGTGCTGGCGTCCGCCGGCTGGAAGTAGCCGATCAACGACTCGAAGGCGACTACGATGCCGACGTAGACCAGTGCCAGCACGGCGGCGATCTTGAGGATTCTCATGGCGTTTCCCCGGCGCTGCGATCCGGGTCGCAGCGGTAGACGTTGAAATTCTGCCTGCCTTCCGCCATGGCGCCGGTCGGGACGACCGTATCGCCGCCGAGGGTCGCCGCCTCGTTGCGGGCCATGACGATTAGCTCTTCCGCAACCTTGCCCCTGCTGCGCTTGAGCAGCATCCGGTTCTGTGTGCTGGCAGCCACGGTGCCGACGTGCTCGCAGTCGTCCACGGCGCCCGGGCTACCCTGGGCCACCGCGGCGCCGGCAGCGGTGAGCTCGATCCAGGTGCAGGCCGCCAGCGGCAGCAGTGCCCCGAGCAGGGTCAGTCGAAGCGCTCGCCGCACTGGCGTCGCGATCGCGGTGGTCACGGTCGTGATCTCATAGTCGACCTTTGTTCAGATCCAGCTTGCCGCGGGCCAGGTTCAGGCGCAACACGTCATTGCCGCCCTCGGCGAGGCGCAGGCTGCGCACCCGCTGGTAGAGGATCGCCAGCGGGTGATCGTCGGTGAGGGCAGTGCCGCCCACCAGCTGGATGGCAGTGTCCACCACCGCGCCCACGGCCTCGGTGGCGAAGACCTTGCAGGCGATACCCTCGTTGACCACGTTCTCTCCCGAGTCTGCCAGCCGGGCGGAGCGGTACAGCATGCTGCGCGCGGCGAACGCCTGGATGCGCAGGTCGGCGTAACGCAGGCGGATACCCTCTTTGGCACCGCGGGCGGCGCCGGAGCGATCCGGTTGGGCAAGGTGCTCCTCGAGATAGGCCAGCACCCAGCGCATGGTGCCGACACAGCCCGCCGCGATGGCGAGGCGCACGTCGCCGATCTGGCGGAGCGCCCGGGGCATGCCTTCTCCGGGCTTGCCGAGCAGGTGACTGAGCGGAACCTCCACGTCTTCGAAGCGGAAAGCGGCGTGGTGGCTGCCGTCCAGGGA
Organism: Pseudomonadales bacterium; assembly: GCA_041608775.1. Lineage (GTDB taxonomy): Bacteria > Pseudomonadota > Gammaproteobacteria > Pseudomonadales > Azotimanducaceae > UBA7803. The sequence continues at coordinate 22,843 of JBFISC010000008.1, forward strand.
TCGGAAGGTGCGCTCGATGGAGACGCCGGGCAGGTCGGTGTCTATGACTACCAGAGCGGGACCTCGACCGTCGACGTGCACCAGCGTGTTGACGAAGTCCGCCGACGCGCCGCCGGTAACGTAGGACTTCCGGCCCGTGATGCGCAGGGTCTCGCCGCTGATCTGGGCCCGGGTCGGCTGCGGCGTGTCGTCGGGCTCGGTGAAGCCGAAAGCGCCGCGTCGGGTGCCGCTCAGCAGGGGAACCAGGTGGCTGCTGCGCAGCGGCTCCCCGGCATCGGCGAGCACGCCCGGACCAGGGCCGAACACCGCATCCTGGTGGGGCGCGTTGCAGGCGGCAAGCTCGTCTCGAACGATGGTCAGCTCCAGGGTCGATGCTTCGCTGCCGCCGAAAGCCCGGGGCTGGGTCATCTGATACAGACCGGATGCCTTGGCCGCGGCAATCACGGCCGCTCGGATGTGGTCACGGCTCTCGTGACGGCGGGGCTCGAGCTCCCGGGCCGCGAACTCGCGGACCCGTTGCGCCAGTTGCCGATGCGCGCTGCTGAGCTGCTCGGGCATCAGAGCGCCGGACCGATCAGGACCACGATGATCAGCAGCAGACACGCCAGCATCGCGCCGAAGGCATAGAGCACCAGGCTCTCCCGGCGCGCCTGGCCTTCCAGGAACTTGTCGACCTGTTCCGGGCTGCGCGCGCTGGTGGCGGAGGTCAGCCGGTAGCGGGTGATGCCGTCGCGACGGCGCGGCAGCTTCACGAACAGCTCCGGCGTGGCCTGCAGCCGGGCGTTCACATCGGCCAGCGGGATCCCGGTGTGGCGTGAGATCTGAATCGGGTGCAGGCCCGTGTCCGGGTGATCGAGAAAACACTGATACATATCGCGCAGGCGGTTCAGCTTGCCGCGGAAGCGGAAGGATATGGGGATCAGGCCGAGGATCATGGGTTCGCTGCAACTCCGGAGCCGCGCTGCGGACCGGATTATACAGGCTTGCGGCCCACCACCACGGCCCGGACCGGCGCCGGATGTCCCTCCACCGTGAGTCCCGGGCGGGTCGGATCGAGGGCGTCGGCCAGGGATTGAAAGCGCATCCACGGGGTGGTCCGCTGCTCGTCCTCCCGCGTGGGGGTAACGTCCACCGTGCGGACCTCGACGAACCCGGCCCGGATCAGCCAGGCGCACAGGGTGGCGGGGTCCGGTACCACCGAGACGTTGCGCATGCGCGCGTAGCGTCCCGCCGGCTGAAGCGGCCCCGGCCCGGCGACGACGAGGGATTCCACAACGACCTGGCCGCCGGGCCTGGTGTGCCTGAACAGCCGCCTGGCGTGCTCGCCCGGGTCCCGCCGATGGTAGATCACGCCCATGCTGAACACCGTGTCGAAGCGCCTTGCCGGCGGCAGCTCCTCGAAGCGCAGTGGCAACACGTGGTTGGCAGCGTGCGTCAGGTAGCGGCTGACGGCGTCTGCCAGGTATCTGCTGACGGCCCGGTGCTGCATGCAGAACAGCAGGGTCGGGTCTACGCCCACCACCTCCCGGGCGCCTGCTTCGAGCATGCGCCAGCCGAAATAGCCGTTGCCGCTGCCGACGTCGAGCACCCGGTGCCCCCGCAGGGAGCTGACGTGGGGGGCCACCCGCCGCCACTTCCAGTCCGAACGCCACTCGGTGTCGATGGTTACGCCGAACAGCCGGAATGGCCCCTTGCGCCAGGGATGGAGCGCCCGCAGCGCGGTCTCCAGCTGCTGCAGGTCGGTGTCGCCGGCGGGCCCTTCCGCCGTGACGGTATCGCCGAGGCTGACCCCGGTGGCCTTGAGCTCCGGCAGCCGGGCCAGCGCGGCCTGCCACGCCGGCATGTCCCCGTGCGCGGCGGGGCTCAGCCGCTGGCGGATCAGGTTCGCGCTGGCCTCGAAGCCCGCTGGCAGGGCCGCGGCGGACTCAGTCATGCTCACGGGCGCGCTTCGAAAGACGCCCAGTTGAGACATTGGTACCACTTGCGGATCCGCTCGAAACCGGCCGCCGCCAGACGCTGGCGGTGCACGTCCTCGGTGTCGACGATCATCACCCTCTCGAGGGCGCTTCGCTTGCGGCTGATCTCGAGCTCGGAATAGCCGTTGGCGCGCTTGAAATCGAGGTGGGCGGCTTCGAAGTCGCGTTGCGTATCGGCGTCGTCGAAACGGACCTTTTCCGACAGCAGCAGCACGCCGTCGGGAGCGAGCGCTTCGCGCAGGCGTTGCAGCAGGGTCAGACGATCTTCCGGCGGCAGGAACTGCAGCACGTAGTTCGCCGTGATCGCGTCAGCGGGCTCGATCACGAGCGTTCGGATGTCCTCGCAGACGAAGCGGATCCGGGGGTCGTCGACCAGCCGCCGGGCCCGGTCGATCATCGCCGGCGCGTTGTCCACGGCGACGATCTCCACCCGCCGCTGGTCGAGCCGGTTCAGGGTGGCCAGGGCGGTGGCGCCGAGCGAGCAGCCCAGATCGTAGCCTCGCGCGACGCTCCGGACGGCTTTGCTCAATGCCCGGGCGGCAAGCAGTCCGGTGATGGGCACGACGGTCTCGTACCCGGGCACCGAGCGGCGGATCATGTCCGGGAACACGTCGGCGACCTTCTCGTCGAAGGCGAAGTCCACCAGCGGGGTGCTGGGATCGCGGTACACCTGGTCTCGTCCCGTCATAACGAATCTGCAACGCCTGCGTGCTAAGGTAACAAGTTTACCCCGTCCGAAGTTGAGTCCAGGGATTGTTGAAATGGTCAGCGTTGCGCAGGAACCGCCGCTCAGCAGTCCGGAGTTCTACATCAACCGCGAACTGTCGCTCCTCGAGTTCAATCGGCGGGTGCTCGCTCAGGCCAAGGACGAGGAGCTGCCCCTGCTGGAGCGGCTGCGCTTCCTCTGCATTGCCAGCTCGGTGCTGGATGAGTTCTTCGAAATCCGGGTGGCCGGGCTCAAGCAGCAGGAGGCCTACGGCGCCACCAAGCGCGGCCCGGACAACATGAGCCCGTCCGAGCAGCTGCGGGTGATCACGGAGGTCTGTCACGGCCTGGTGGTGGAGCAGTACCAGGTGCTGAACGAGGCGCTGCTGCCGCGCCTGGACCGGCAGGGCATCCGGTTGCTGGCGATCGACAAGTGGAACGCGCGGCAGCAGCAGTGGCTGAAGCGCTACTTCAATCGCGAGCTGGCGCCGGTGATCAGCCCGATTGCGCTCGATCCCGCGCACCCGTTCCCCCAGCCGCTGAACAAGAACCTGGCTTTCATCGTCGCTCTGGAAGGCGAGGACGCGTTTGGCCGGCGCCTGGGCAAGGCTATCGTGCAGGCGCCGCGCTCTCTGCCCCGCATTGTCGCGTTGCCGGATACGTGTGCCACCTCACCTCACGAGTTCGTGCTGCTGTCTTCGATCATCGAAGCTCATGTCGATGATCTCTTTCCCGGCATGCGGGTGTCGGGGTGCTACCAGTTCCGGGTCACCCGGAACAGCGATCTGTTCGTGGACATGGAGGAGGCGGACGATCTGCTGCGGGCCGTGGAGGGCGAGCTGACGTCGCGGCGCTACGGCGATGCGGTGCGGCTCGAGGTCGACGACGAGTGCCCGCAGGAGCTCGAAGCCTACCTCACGGCCCAATGCCGGCTGGATCGAACCGACGTCTACCGCTGCGACGGTCCGGTGAACCTGATGCGGCTGGCGGCCCTGCCGGACATGGTCGAACGCCCGGAGCTCAAGTTTCCGGGCTTCACGCCCCACATTCCCGAGCGGGTGCCCCGCGGCGACGACATGTTTCAGGTGATCGCCGCCGGCGACCTGCTGCTCCATCATCCGTTCGAGTCGTTCGCGCCGTTCATTGATTTCCTGCGCCAGGCGGCGGTGGATCCGTCGGTGCTGGCCATCCGCCAGACCCTGTACCGCACCGGCACCGAGTCCGCGGTGGTGGAGGCGTTGACCCGGGCGGCCAATGGGGGCAAGGAGGTGCTGGTGGTCATCGAGCTCCGCGCCCGCTTCGACGAGGAGGCGAACATCGAGCTCGCCAACCACCTGCAGAAGGCCGGCGCCCAGGTGGTGTATGGCGTGGTAGGCCACAAGACCCACGCCAAGATGAGCATGGTGATCCGCCGGGAAGGTCGCGCGCTGAAGCGCTATGTGCACCTCGGGACCGGCAACTACCACAGCCGGACCACGCGTCTGTACACCGACTACGGCCTGTTCACCTGCCGCGACGACATCGGCAGCGACGTTCAGCAGGTGTTTCAGCAGCTGACGTCCATGGGCCGCACCCGGCGCCTGAAGACGGTGCTGCAGTCACCGTTCACGCTGCACAGGACCATGCTCGAGTACATCGAGCGCGAGATCACCGCCGCCCGGGAGGGGAAGACGGCGCGCATCCTGGCGAAGATGAACGCCCTCATCGAGCCGCAGATCATTCAGGCGCTGTATCGGGCTTCGCAGGCGGGGGTGAAGATAGACCTCATTGTCCGCGGCATCTGCGCGCTGCGTCCGGGCATCAAGGGCATATCCGACAACATCCGGGTTCGGTCCATCGTCGGCCGGTTCCTCGAGCACACCCGGGTGTTCCACTTCCACAACGGTGAGCCGTCGGTGTATCTGTCCAGCGCGGACTGGATGGGCCGGAACTTCTTCAGCCGCGTGGAGACCTGCTTTCCGGTCCACGAGCCCAAGCTCGCCCAGCGCATCCTGCGGGAGCTGCAGCTGTACCTGACCGACAACTGCCAGGCGTGGCTGCTGCAGCCGGACGGCAGCTACCGGCAGGTACGCGCCCCTGCCGGCAAGCGCAAGAGCGCGCAGGAAACCCTGCTCCACGAGCTCGCCGACGTGCCGCTCAGATCCGGCGGCTGAGCCTCCGTGCCAGCGGCGGCACACTAGCGGGTGCTGATATTGAGCTTGAGCGGGACGGTGCTGAGAAAGGCGGCCTCCTGCTGTAGGTCCAGTTTGGTCAAAGGGTGACGCTTCAGCCAGGTCGCCGGAATGTTCAGGGTGATCTGGTCCTTGTCCTCGCCGACCTCGAGGCCGATGTGCGGCAGCGGTCTGCTGCCCCGGTTCCGGTGCAGGACGACGGCGAGCCGCAGCAGCACCGCCAGGCGGATCAGCCGATTCCCCTCGCTCCCGCCGAAGCTCGGATCGGAGGTGGGAAACTTGCGCCGATGGGCGCGCACCAGAGCGGCCAGCTGGCGCTGGTCCCACCGGGAGAACCCGGGCATGTCCATGTATCGAAGCAGGTAACCGCCGTGCTTGTGGTACTGGCTGTGGGCGATGTCCATGCCGATCTCGTGGAGATCGGCCGCCCAGCCGAGCACCAGTCGGTCGTCAGGATCGGCAAGCCGCCATACGCTAGCGACCTGCGACAGCAGCAGCAGGGCCGACTCCCGCACCCGCAGCGCGTGCCGTTCGTCGATGTGATAGCGGGTCAGCAGGTCGCGTACCGTGGCTTCGCGGACATCCCGCTGCTGAGCGCGACCGAGCAGGTCGTGAATCACTCCTTCACGCAGCGCGCCGCTGGTGGCCTGCATGCGTTCCACGTCGAGGGACTCGAAGATGGCGTAAAGGATGGCGAGGCCACCGGGGAACACCGGTGCCCGCTCCGCCGGCAACCCCGGCAGCGAGAGCCTGGAGACGTCCTTGGCCTGGACCAGGGCGCGGCGGATCTGCTCCAGACCTTTGAGGGTCAGGCCGCCCTGGTCCTTGCCCATGTGGTTCAGGATCTCCTGGGCGGCAAGGATGGTGCCGGAAGCGCCGACGGCGTTGTCCCAGCCGGCCTCGCGGTAGGCCCGGCGCACCGGCTCGAGCTCCTGGCGGGCATGGTTCACGGCCTCTTCGAACCTGCTGGCCCGGATCTGGCCATTCGGGAAAAAACTGCGGGACAGGCCGACGCAGCCCATGTACAGGCTCTCCATCATTTCCGGCTGGTAGCGGCGGCCGAGAATCAGCTCCGTGCTGCCGCCGCCGATATCGACCACCAGGCGCCGCTCGTGCTGGTCCTCGAGGGCGTGGCTGACGCCGAGATAGATCAGCCTCGCTTCCTCCCGGCCGGAGATCACCTCGACCGTATGGCCGAGGGCTGCCTCGGCGCGCTGGATGAAGTCGCTGGCGTTGTTGGCCCGCCGGAGGGTATTGGTACCCACCACCCGGACGTTCTCCGGCGGCAGATCGCGCAGCCGCTGCCCCAGCCGCTCCAGGCAGGACAGCGCTCGCTGGGCCACGGCGTCCGAGAGGTTGTCGTCGGCGTCCAGGCCCTCTGCGAGACGCACCATCTCCTTGATCTTGTCCACTACCTGAATACGTCCCTGGTGCACCTGCACCACCAGGAGATGAAAGCTGTTGGAGCCGAGATCGAGGGCGGCCAGCTCCGGCGGGTTGACGGGGTCGGGGCTAGCGGGTAGTTCTGCCATGCAGCCGGGGCGCTACCGAAAGCGGCATTCTAGACCGAAGTTCTTCCCGAGTTCGCGGCCGTTTCTTCGGTCCATCGGTTCGCCTAGGACCTCGGTCGCGCGATCGACGGGGGCAACGGGCAGTCGAGGGTCGCGGCGATACCCTGTAGCAGCACGGATTGGCGCTGTGACGCAGGCCCGTTGGCCAGCACCGTGGCGGCGCAGGCCTTCAGCAGCCTGGGTTTCTGCAGCGGCTTCAGCGCCCGCAGCTCTGCCAGCGCCCGGTTCAGGCGGACGAAGTTTGGGTCTTCCTCGTGCTGGAGCCCGCCGCCGTGTCCGTCCGGCAGTCCCAGCGCCTGCCAGCCCGCGGCGAAGGCGCGCTCCACCGCGACCCCAGTGTCCGCGCTCTCCCGGGCCAGCGCGGACAGCAGTTCGGCGGCCTCCGCGCGCAGCCTTGCGATGCTGCCGTGGCGCGCCGGCTCGCGCCTGCGGGCCTCGAAGTGTGGCTTCAGCTCCTTGACCAGCACCCGATGCAGCACCCACTCCAGCAGATCGATGCGCCGGTCGGCCTTGATCACGGCGAAGAGGTTGTCGATGAAGGTGCGGTACTGGTCCGGAGAAAGCTGCTTCAGGGCGGGCAGAGACATCTCCAGCAGGGTCAACCGCTGCTGCTCGCCGAGCGGCGTCGTCAGGGCGAGCAGCCGTGTCAGCTCCGCGGCCACGCCGGCCTCCGCTCTTGCCTGCAGGTGGGCGAGCTGAGCGTCGCCCGGCTCGCCAGGATCGACGACCAGCGCATAGACCAGCGCGCGGCTGCCGTAAGGGTCGTGGGCGGCGTCGCGCAGCGGATCCGGCAGCCCGCCGATCAGCATCTTTGCCCGGCTCAGCGCGTCGTCGTCCAGGCGTCCGACCGCCGCGACCACGTCTTCCGCGCTGGCATGAATCTGCAGCGCCTCGGCCGCGGCGGGTGCGCTCGCGAAGCCGCGGACGCCCTCCCGGGCGCCCGCCGCGTCCGTTTCCTCCGCGCCCGCAGGGAGCGCTTCGGCCAGGGCTGGAAAGCGCCCGTCCCAGCGCGGGTCGACGGCAAGAATGCGTTTCTCGAGGGGCGGATGAGTGGCCATCAACCCGCCAAGGAACATGCGCCCCGCCTGGCCGAAGAACATGTGGCTGGCTTCGCCCGCAGCGGCGCCGGACATGGTGGAGCCGACGCTCAGCCCGCCGATCTTCTTCAGTGCCCCGGAGATGCCGCCGGGGTTGCGCGTGAACTGCACGGAGGCAGCGTCCGCCAGGAACTCCCGCTGCCGGCTCACCGCCGCTTTGATCAGGTTGCCGAAGAACGTGCCAGCGTAACCGATCACCAGGAGTCCGAGACCGAGCACCAGACCGGGCGCGCCCGCGCCGTTGCCGCGGCGGCTGCTGCCGGCGAAGCCGCGGCCGAACCCGCGCAGCAGGCCGCGGCCGAGCAGACCGATGAACAGGATGCCGTGTAGCACCGCCACCAGGCGCAGGTTGAGCCGGCTGTCGCCGTTCAGGATGTGGCTGAACTCGTGCGCCACCACGCCCTGGAGCTCGTCCCGGTCGAGATGGTCGAGGGTGCCCTGGTTGATGCCGATGACCGCGTCGTCGACCCCGAAGCCCGCAGCGAAGGCATTGATGCTCGGCTCCTCGATGAGATAGACGGGTGGGACCGGCGTGCCCGAGGCAATGGCCATCTCCTCGACCACGTTCAGCAATCGCCGTTGCCGTGGATCCGCGGTTCCCGGCGGGATCAGTTGGCCGCCCAGGGCTTCGGCGATGGTGCGTCCACCCCCGCGCACCTGCAGATACTTGTAGCCGCAGGCGAGCCCGATCACCGTGAGCACGCCCAGGCTGATCAACAGCCAGTAGCGGGTCGGGAGGTCCTGCAGGGAGGCGTTCAGGTCGAGGCCACCGGTCGCGCCGACCCGAGTCGTGTACAGGTACACGGTGCCGACCAGCAGGTTGGTCATGACCACCAGCGCGATCACGGCGGCGGCGAACAGCGCGGCGAGGCGCCAGGTATTGCGCCGAGCGTTGTCCTGGGCGCGGAAGAAATCCACGGTGAGGATCCGCTAGGAGAACGACACCTTCGGCGCCGCCTGGATCTCTGCGCTGTCCGCGAACTCCAGCAGTTCGGCATCCTGGCTGTGACCGAACACGCTGGCCACGGCGACCGGCGGGAACGACTGGCGGTAGCTGTTGTAGGCCATGACCTGGTCGTTGTACGCCTGGCGGGCGAACGCCACCCGGTTCTCGGTGCTGGTGAGCTCTTCGGACAGCTGCATCATGTTCTGGTTGGCCTTCAGGTCGGGATAGGCCTCCATCACCACGTTCAGCCGCCCGAGGGCCTGACCGAGGACGCCCTCCGCGCTGGACAGCTGCTTGATGGCGTTGCCGTCGCCGGGATCTTTGGCTGCGGCCTGCAGCCCGGCGAGGGCCTGGTTGCGAGCCTGAACCACGGCTTCGAGGGTCTCGCGCTCATGGCTCATGTAAGCCTTGGCCGTCTCCACCAGGTTGGGAATCAGGTCGTAGCGGCGCTTGAGCTGCACCTCGATCTGCGCGAACGCGTTCTTGAAGCGGTTCTTCAGGCTGACCAGCTTGTTGTAAATGGCGATCAGGTAGAACGCCGCGACGGCGACGATGACCAGTACGATGATGGTTTCCATGAGTCTCCCTGCTCGTCGGACGATCCTAAATGCAGTCTAGCGGCTTTCCGCCCCCGCATCCCTCCATCGTCCCTGCGGAAGGCCGGCAGTTCTGCGCAGCAGAACTGCCCTAGCCTTCCGGACTCCTAGTCCGGAAGGC